>JAAYCR010000001.1 GCA_012729675.1 Phycisphaerae bacterium
CCCACATCGCCATTACCGGCGAAGGTGCAAAAGCACAACGAAAACCGGCTGTAAAGCTGTCCACCGCTGACCTGCAAAACGAGGCGCGCCGCATCGTCTGGGACGATCTGACACAACACTTAAAGAAGCTGTCCAGTGGAACACAAATTGTCAAAGAGCTTGGGCGACTACTGATCGCCGCATAAATCTATGTTTAAAAAATCAGTCAACTTGAGAAGATTCTTCAATCTTTTACACGGATATTTCTCACACTTGTCTGAACAGAACTTCAGTTTTTTTTCCTCTAAAATACTACAATTTCTTATGAAGCATTTTCTGCCATAGCTGGATTCATAAGCATCCATTATCCTGCAGCCGGGACATTTGTTTTTGTCTCTGAGATGCCCTATACAAATTCCGCAATTCATTCCACAAGGAGCGATAAGTGATGATTTCATGGTGATATGTTACCCCGTTATTTTGTTCAGTTCTTTTTTCATTATCTTTACAAATCTGGTATTGCTTACTGGGTGATGACTCAATACGCTACCGGACAACATTCAGCCGGGCTGTGCCGTCGCGTAAGCCCTGGCCGGCGGCCGTGACCTGGACAGGGCCGGTCTTTCCCTCCACAGTGCGTACAATCAGCATGGCCTTGCCATAGAACAACGCGCGATAGTCGGCCGCAAACGGCTCAAAAGACAGTGGATTGCCGTTCCCGACGCCGGCAATCTCCGCCGGGCCGTCGATCTGAAATGTGATCACGTCATCTGCCAAGGGGCACAACGTGCCGTTTTCGTCCAGCGCCTCAACCAGGATATACGATAAATCTTCGCCACTTGCCGTCAATGTACGGCGGTCGGGCGTCAGGCGAATCTGCGCCGGCTGACCGGCGGTTTTCATCACCGCCTGCCCGATTTCTTTGCTGTCCTTATAGGCGATTACTTTCAGTTCACCCGGCTGATAGACCACCTCGTTCCACCGTAGGCGATAGTCATACGTCGGCGCGTAATAGTCCGACTCCATCGGTTCCCGGTACGCCCCAAAGGTGCGGATACTGGCCCAGGCCCCCCCGCGAAGATCCGTAAACTCGACCCGCAGATAACGACTTTCCACCTGCACGGCGTGGAAGGACTGCGTCGGGCCGCCCCACTGCGGCTGGTCGCTGGATGGTTTGGAGACCACCTGCAGCCAGGTCTGGCCATCCGATGAGACACTGACGGTATAGCCGTAGTTTTTCGCCTCGCGTTCAAAATCAAAGGCCAGATACTCGATGGACCGAACTTGTCCCAGGTCCAGACGGACCCATTGTTCAGCCGCTCCCGAAGACGCGCACCAGCGGGTCTGACCGTTGCCGTCCAGCATCGCGGCGGCGGGGTTGTTCGCCTGCTCGGGGCTTGCCGTAATCGCTGCGCCCAGAGCAAGATTGACAGGCATCGGCGGCCGCTGACCTTTGACACGGCGGCCGAGCGACTGGCCGTTTAAAAACAACTCCGCCGAGTCCCCGTTGGTATAGACGAACACGGGCACATTCTCTCCGACACGGTCGGGCCAGTTCCAGTGCGGCAGGATGTGCACGGTTGTTTCGTTCGGACGCCAATGACTGCGGTACAAATAAAACCGGTCTTTGGGGATGCCGCACAGATCCACGATCCCGAAATAGGAGCTTCGGGCCTCTTGGTCAAACGGCGTCGGTTCGCCCAGATAGTCGAACCCCGTCCAGACCATCTCGCCGGCGACGAAGCGGTCTCTTTCCATTAATGCAAATTCGACGTCGGGAATATCCGACCAGGAGGCGGCATTCAGATCATATGAGGAGACCTGAAATTGCGATGAAAAATCGGTCTTGACCGTCGGCAGGGGCAATTCGTAAAAGCCGCGCGTACTCAGTGTTGAGGCCGACTCGGAATAAATGATGGGTGTGCCGGGGTACCGCTGGCGAAAGATCGAATACCGGCGTGCGTAATTCCACCCCACAACATCCAGGGTATCGAGGATGGGCTGATTGGCGGTCTGGGGGATATGGTCGGCCATGCCGACCGGCCGCGTGTTATCATATTGCAGGACAAAATCACGCATCAATTGAACGCGCGGGCCGTTTTTTCCTTCGCGATTGCCGGAGGCATTTCCGATCTCATTGCCGATGGACCAGATGACGACGCTGGGGTGGTTGCGGTCGCGCATCACAATATTGCGAATCTGCCGATGGCCGTATTCTTCCAGCGGCGGCTCGCCATCGTGCCGCCCGGCGGTATGGTCCCATTTGTCGAAACACTCGTTCCAGACCAGCAGGCCCATCCGGTCGCACAACTGCAGCAATTCGGTTGCCGGGGCGTTGTGACTGGTGCGGATGAAGTTGACCCCCATATCCCGCATGATCTCAAGCTGTCGTTCCATCGCCCGCGGATAAAACGCCGCACCCAGCGGGCCATGGTCGTGGTGGAGATTGACGCCGAAAATCTGCACCCGGCGGCCGTTGAGATGAAACCCGTCGTCGGCGGTAAATTCAAATGTGCGTATGCCGAAGGAGGTCTGTTCGCGGTCCACGACCCTGCCGTCGGCTCGTACCGTTGTGACCAGCGTATAAAGCATCGGGCTTTCAATATCCCAGCGCTGCGGATTCGTAAGCGTGAACCGATGCGCCACCCGCGTCGAACCGCCCGCCGAAAGGGCAGCGATCTGCATCTGTCGGGCAACCGTTCTGCCGTCGGGCGCGACGACTTCAAACAGAACCTCCGCCCTGACATCCGCATCGCGGTCGTTATTCAGTTCGGTCTGAACCTGCACGATCGCTTCGGTGTCGCTGACCGCCGGCGTGGTGACAAACGTCGCCCAATGCTCGATGTGGACAGGCTCGCTCAGTGTCAGCGTGACCTTGCGATAAATCCCGGCGCCGGGATACCAGCGTGTGCCCTGCCGGCGGGTATCGACCTCGACGGCGATGATGTTGTCCTGTCCGAATCGGACATAGGGCGTGGCATCGACGCGGAACGGCACATAGCCGTAATCCCACTGCCCGGCCAACTGACCGTTGACAAACACCTTGGGAAAGGCCATCACCCCGTCAAAATCCAGATAGACGCGCTTGCCCGCATCGGCTGCGTCAAGCGTAAAGGTCTTGCGGTACCAGCCGACGCCTTTCCACGGCAGCTTGCCCGAATAGCCGTGTTCTTGGGGATTGAACGGCCCGGCAATCGCCCAGTCGTGCGGCAGGCGCACCGTCTGCCAAGCGGAATCATCAAAGTCCAATTGGGCGGCATCGGTGGGCTGTTCGCCTTTGATAAAACGCCAGTCGGCGTTAAAATTGGCCTGACCGACAACAGGAGCGGTACAGCCGGAAGTGAACATAGGCAAAACAGCGCAAAAACCGAGCAGAAGTGCCAAAATTGTCCGATTCATTAGTGCGTCCTTTCTCCTGTTGGCAACCGATACCATTTGCATAAAACCGTCACGCCGCATTATGGGCAAAATATGCATCAATTCGCTTCGGGTTGAACGAAGCCGGCCAGTGCATAGACCAGTGCCGCCTGCCAGTTGATGGCGATCTCATTGGTGCGATAATCGTCCTGCTCGTCTTTCCAGTCGGTTGCGCGATGCCCGCCGCCGATGACATAGCCGGGCCAAGGGGCCTCGACGCCGTCGGCGCCGGATCGCCGGTCGTGCGGATACATCGGCGGGCGATGACCCAGCCCGGTGACAAAGGAACGGCCGTAATAGTTGCGGCCGAACAGGTGGCCGACGGCGTCCAGTATCGTGTGGAGATATTCGGGCCGGGGTGACAGTTTGTGTGCGGCCTGAAGGATGACGGCCTGCCGGGCGACATCGCCGTTGCAGCCCCAATAATACCGTCCGCCGAGCGGTCGGGCATAGACATCCCGACCGGCCTGCTCGACGATTTGGTCGGCGGTTTCTTTGAGAGCAGTGCGAATCCGTTCGACCAGTTCCGGGTCACGACCGGGCCGCTGCGAAAACAGGTAGGTCAGCACACCGAGATTGCTGACATTGCCCCAATCCCAGTCCGCCTCGATGAGCCGACGCAAGGCCTTGGCCCGTGTTTCAAAATCGGCCAGGGCCGGCGCATCGCCGGTGGTCTCCCACATCTCCGCGGCCGCCCAGAGGCGGTCATCCGGATCGGAAGTTCCATATCCCCCGGTCGAAAACCCGGTCAGATCGGGGCGTTTGTCGGCGGGATTGGCCTGCAAAAAGGCGTAACTGGTCTTGGCCGCGGCCAGGCATTTTTCGGCATAGTTGGGGTCATACGGCTTAAAATGCCGGGCCGCCATCGCGGTCATGGCCGTAAAATCCGCAGTCGCCGCCGAACCCCAGTCGGTGAAATAACGCTTCTCCTTGTCATCTTCCGGCATAATAAAGCCCGAAAAATCCAGCCGCGTCAGCTTGTGCGAGACCTTGCCGGAACCGTCGGGATACTGCATCTTCAAGAGCCAATCGATCTCCCACTTGAGTTCTTTGAGAAAGTCGGGCCATCCCGGCGCGGTGTCGGGAAGTTCCAGAGAACGGCCCTTGAGCTGCTCGTGAAAATGGTCCCACGCCATAAACAGCGTCCCCACCGTCACGCCGGCACAGACGGTATATTTGCCATAGTCTCCGGCATCGTGCCAGCCTTGGGTGCCGTCACGTTTGGCATTCGGAAAGCCGATGTAATCCTGCCAGGCATCATCCAGATGACAGGCGGCGTGGGCATATCGGTTGCCGTTGTGGACGCCTTCGACAGCCGTGCCGCAGCGCCACAGATAAAAGCCCCGCATCGCGGCAGAGAAGGCAAAATCATAGACATCGCCGCCAACCGGAAACTCAATCGAACGTCCGACCCCCGGTACATCGAGCACATAGCGGCCGGATGTGTTGACCTCTGAAAAATCGGCGAACCACACCTCCTGTCCCACATCCTGCTGCTGGTGCGGCCCTGTCAGCTTGCCCGAATACACGACGGCATCGTCTGTCACGCGGCGAACGGAAAAGTCACTGCCTTGCGTTGTCAGCGTCGCCTTTTTCGGCATGTCCGGCAAAAAGCCCAAAGAATTGAGTCGTATCGCCGTGCTGTCATCGGAAGCCCCGGCGACAGTGACAACACCACACAGCAACACCAGAATCATTGACCATCTTTTACCTTGCAGCATAATTCATCCTTTCAATAGCTCAATCCGAAACCGTACTCAAACAGAGGATTGTAATCGGCGTCTCCGACGTTGACAGGGATCTGAGCATTGAAGCGCGGCCAGGAATACGACAGCTTTCCGGTCGGCGCGTAATCGCCGAACAACACATCGGTAATCCCCTGCCCTTCCGAGCCGGGCAGCCAGGCGGCAATAAACGCATCCGCTTGATCCAGAGCATCCCCCAGAATCATCGGGCGGCCGGAGAACAGAACAACGACCATCGGAATTCCAGCCTCTTTGATCGTTTGAATCACTTGCCTATCCTCTTGCGACAGGGACAAGTCGGCCCTATCGCCTCTCATTTCCGCATACGGCGTCTCGCCGATGACCACAATTGCAACATCCGCGCCGGCGGCGCCGAGGCCGTCTCTGCTGAACGTTACCTGTGTCCCTTCGGAGACCGCGTTCCGTACCGCCGCCAGCACCGTCGTACCGCCGGGTGTAATCGGGCCGCTTCCCCCCTGCCAGTCTATCGTCCAGCCGCCGCATTGATTGCCGATATCGTCGGCGCTCTTGCCGGCCAGATGAATCCGCCCAAGAGATTTGGACAACGGCAGTGTCCGGCCGTCGTTCTTGAGCAATACCAGCGACTTACGTACCGCTTCACGGGCCGTTTGGCGATGTTCATCCGAGCCGAACTGTGCATGGAGGCTGCGATCCGCCAGGTGCGACCGCTGCGGGTCCATCAGCCCCATCGCAAACTTGACCCGCAGGATGCGTATGACGGCGTCATCAATACGCGACATCGGCACAACGCCCTCTTCCACCAGCGCCTTGAGGTGTCCGAAAAATTCACGATAGCGTGTCGGCTCCATCGCCATATCCATCCCCGCATTGACAGAGATGCCGATGGCTGTTTTGTAATCGGAATGCACCTGACTGATGGCGTTGTAATCCGAGATCAAGAACCCCTCAAAACCCAGTTCCTCTTTGAGCACTTGGTTCAGCAGGTATTCGCTGCCGGAGCATTTGGTGCCGTTCCAACTGCTATAGGAGGGCATAATGGAGCCGACGCCGGTCTTGATGGCGGGAATATAGGGCGCCAAATGAATCCGCCGCAGCGTCGCCTCATCAATCCGGGTATCACCCTGATCCCAGCGGTTGTCCAGCCCCGTCCGCGGCGAAGTTCCCCCGTCACCGACATAGTGCTTGGCGCAAGCCAGCAGTGACAGCGGATCGCTCAGGTCTGTGCCCTGAAAGCCCCGAACAGCCGCCGCTCCGAGCAGCGACACCAGGTCGGGGTCTTCCGAAAATCCTTCATACGTCCGTCCCCATCGCTCATCCCGAGGCACGGTGATGCACGGGGCAAAATTCCATTGGATACCGGTGGCGCGAACCTCGACGGCCGTAATCCGTGCGATGCGCTCAACCAGTTTCGGATCGCGCGTACAGCCCAACCCGATATTGTGGGGAAAGATGACCGCGCCGAGGACGTTGTTGTGGCCGTGGACGGCGTCAATGCCGTAAAGCAGCGGAATTTTCAAACGTGTGGACATCGCCTGCGTCTGGAAACCATCCACCATATCCGTCCACGCCTCAAGACTGTTGCCCGCTCTGGGGTCAGCCCCCCCGCCGCTTAATACCGAGCCGAGATAATAGGTCTGAATATCCGACGGGTTTCTTAGCCCGCTGCTTTCTGCCTGGATCATCTGGCCGATTTTCTCCTCTAATGTCATTGAGGCCAATACTGCCCTGGCGTCAGCGTCAAAGTCAGTCAGCGAACGAGTCCATCGCTCAATGTGACACCCTGCGGCAATAACCGGCACAACACACACAAACCATGCACTTCGGATAATTCTTAAGGGCTTCATCGATTTTCTCCATATTATTGAGCGTTTAATGATGTATCAATTCCGTAATGTCATCTGATTCCATAACATGATAGGCTTAATTCAACTCGATAATCTATATTTGTCAATCAATTTTCTCCCAAAAAAATACACCCCGGCAAAACCCGACTGTCGGTCCGCCTTAAACCATTAAAAGCGACCCGGTCACGCTGATGCCGTTGAACAAGACGTGCATGAGGATCGGCCGCCACAGCGAGCCGCTTTGCTCGTAGGCATACCCCAGCCCGCACGACAGCGCAAAAATCGCCGGTGCGTGCGTCGGCGAATGCACCACCGCAAACAGCGCCGAGGTCAGCAGCACCGCCGGCCACGCCGCACCCGTGACGCCGCGTATCGCCGTCTGCATCAGGCCGCGAAACAGCAGTTCCTCCATCACCGGCACGACCGCCGCCACCAGCACGATCACCAACACCCTCCCCCAGACCTGCTCAAACCCCATCAATTCCTCAAGGCTCTGATGCGTTTCGATCATAAACCCCTCGCCCCTCAGCAGCCGCCCGATCAGCAGGGACAGCCCCACCCCCGCAAACACCAGCGGATACACCGCCAGTAGATTCACCGCCGCCCAGCCCGCATCCCCGCCCAGCGTCTTGGAATGCAGACCAAAACCCTTGAGCCGTCGGGCAAACAATCCGTATCCGGCCGCCAGCAACACCGCGATCATCGCCGTA
Source organism: Phycisphaerae bacterium (assembly GCA_012729675.1). Taxonomy (GTDB): domain Bacteria; phylum Planctomycetota; class Phycisphaerae; order Sedimentisphaerales; family Anaerohalosphaeraceae; genus T3Sed10-213. The sequence goes on from JAAYCR010000001.1 coordinate 7,678, forward strand.
TTCAGTGCCAGCATCATCAGATTCCGCGCCGCCGTCGCCTCCGCGGCCTGCGGATCGCCATAATACGCATCAATCATTGCGTAAAGTTGAAAGAACAGCAAAAACCAGACAAAAAAGATCGCAAACGGCAGCCACAGCGGCACACAATGCCGCCGCACCGGCGCGCGGCGCAATGCCTTGTATCCGCCGTACCGCCATAGCCACAGCCCCAGCACCACCAGCCCGGCCGCGGCCAACACGACGGCCGTCCAGTCCATCACCGCATCCGCCGTCTCAACCGTCAGGCGGGCCGCGTCCGCTGCACTGATGCCCCATAAGGTCATAAATCTTTCCCGATGTTCGTTTGCATTTTATAACTGCCCGTGTTATAGTGCATTCTGACCCTATTTGCAAGGAATCGACGTATGGACATTTTTGAAATCGACGGCCCAGTCAAGCTCTCCGGCTCCATCGACGTGGCCGGCTCCAAGAACGCGGCCCTTCCCGTGATGGCCGCGGCACTGCTGGCGGCGGGCGAAACCGTCATCCCCAACGCCCCCAACCTGGCGGACATTCGCTCGTTTGAAACCCTGCTGACCAGTCTGGGCGTTTCGGTACGCCGCGACGATAAACATGGCCTTCATATCGACGCGACGACCATCGACAACCCCGTCGGCGAGTACGACATCGTCCGCAAGATGCGCGCCGGCATCTGCATCCTCGGCCCGCTGCTGGCCCGGCTCGGCAAGGTCAAGGTCTCCATGCCCGGCGGCTGCGCCATCGGCGACCGCCCGGTCGATATCCACCTGCGCGGCCTAAAGGCCCTCGGCGCTCGCATTAACCTGGAGAATGGCTACATCGTCGCCGAAGCCCCGTCCGGCGGGCTGCGCGGCGCCCAAATCTTTCTCGGCGGCCCGTTCGGCTCGACTGTGCTCGGCACGGATAACGTGATGATGGCTGCGACGCTGGCCAAAGGCACAACCATCATCGAGTCGGCCGCCTGCGAACCCGAAGTGGCCGACTTGGCCAACTGCCTCAACGCGATGGGAGCCAAAATCTCCGGCATCGGCTCACCGCGTCTGACCATCGAAGGCGTCCGGGAACTGTCGCCCGTTTCGTGGCCGGTCATCGGCGACCGCATCGAGGCCGGAACGTTCATGGTCGCCGCCGCCATCACCCAAAGCCGTCTGCAAATTCGCAATTGCGACATCAACAATATGATTGCCGTGGTGGATCGCCTGCGCTGCATCGGCGCGGTCGTCGAAGCCGCTGACGGCGGTTGCGACGTCGCCCTGCACGGCCCCATCCGACCGGCGGACATCACCACTCAGCCCTACCCCGGCTTTCCGACGGATTTGCAGGCCCAGTTTATGGCGCTTCTGTCCCTGGCCGACGGCAACAGCGTCATTACCGAAAAAATTTATCCCGACCGGTTTATGCACGTGGCCGAAATGAACCGCATGGCCGCCAATCTTCGTAAGGAAGGCCCCAGCGTCATCGTCGCCGGCGTCGAAAAACTCATCGCCGCCCCGGTGATGGCCTCCGACCTGCGAGCCTCGGCGGCGCTGGTGCTGGCCGGGATGGCCGCCACCGGCACAACGGTTGTCCAGCGCGTCTATCACATCGACCGCGGCTATGATAAGATCGAACAAAAGCTCAACGCTGTCGGCGCCAAAATCCGCCGCATCGACGTTTAAAAAGAATCGTAACCGAAAATTTTACAGCTCTGTGAACACTCTGCGTGCTCGGAGAGAATATAGCAAGGGCTTGACATAGGCCGTCTCTCCTCCTTGACAACAGAGATAATATACCCCTATCGATGCCGTCGGCAAAAAACGTTAATTCCGGATTGTCTAAAAAGGTGTTTGACAGTACGGTAAATGAGCCAGTCAGGTCACCGCGGGCCGGTGACCTGACCAGTTGGTTTTCAAACAGGGGATATATCGAATTACTTCAACCAGCTCTTAAGCGTGTCTGCGACGGCAGCGCCCCAGATGTCGTACCCTCTCGCGTCGGGGTGGAGATTGTCGCCGCTAAAACCGATCAGACTGCCGTCGGCGTTCAAGAATTTGTCGTTGATATTCGTAAAGAAGACATGCTGGCCATCATGCAGCTTGGCGATGATCTCATTGGCCCTGTCATTTTTCCTGCGGATTCCATCGTTCGGCCTTGAACCGCGGGGGAAAATCGCCAGCAGCATGATTTTTGCGTTCGGGAAATCCTTCCGAAGCTGCAGGACAACGGCGCCGACGCCTTCGGCGACCTCTTCGGAAGTGGCATCCCCTGAGGCGTTATTGGTGCCGATCATCAGCATAATAGCTTTCGGATTTCCCTGTCCCTCGCCGTTTTGCAGACCCCACAGCAAGCCCTGCGTGGTATCGCCGGCGATGGCAAAGTTGGCGATTTTAATGTCGCCAAAATGCTTCCGCTGTGCTTCGACGCCGCTGCGCTGCCACCAGTCGGTAATCGAATCGCCGTGGAAGAGGATATCAAAGTCGCCTTGCTTGGCGATTTCGACAAATCCGTTATGGCGTTCTGTCGTTCGCACCCCGGTCTGCACCGGCGCAATGGCGGCGTTGGCGCGCGGAACCTGGATTTTCACCAGCGAAGCGTACTTCCGGAAAAGGTCTCTGTTAGCGGAGGTAGTGGTCTGGACGAATTGCTGAAGGTCGGCGTTCATCTTTGCCACTTCTTCTTCGGTCGGTCGCGGGATCGCTACTGCCGCAGGTACCGGCGCCGGAGGGCCAGGCGGAACGGAAGGACCTCTTCCAAAACCCCTCATACCGCCGCCGAAACCTCCCGGGGCGGCAGGAGCCCCAAACTGCTGTGCCTGTACCGTATAGACCATCGTGACAACTGACATGGCACACATAACAATCATCAACGTAGTTTTTTTCTTCATCATCAATACCCTTTCTAAGAAAAGTTATAGTGAAAGTAAAAGACTCATCAATATTTTATCTCTCCGCCGCGCTGCCGCCGGCGGCATTTGCCACAAATTATACAATTATCACCCAAAACCTTCAACATCTAATCATTCCAGTATTTTCAGTTTTTTCACCCATCTATGATTTGTTCCGTGTTTCCAGACCGGTAATAGCCTTAAGGATTCTAATACTACAGCGCAAATGAGTGTTTATAAATTACGCTAACATCATGTGAAATAAGCTGTTAAATCAAATGTCAAAAAGCAAAAAGCAAAAATTAAAAAGGTTGGCCCTGTGGACGTCGGGTGGCAGCGCGATGGGTGGCAGCGCGTCTGCGCAGCAGACCGATGGCGATACCCGAAGTTGTCGAGTCAGGATGCCGCTGCCGGACTTGGGGCAGAAATCCCTCTTTTGGATTTTAATGTGTCATTTTGCATTTTAATTTTTGATCTTTGATTTTGCCGTCATTAACGCCGGTTTTTCAGCAATACTTGCGCTGTAGTGCAAATAACCTCCTTTTTTTCGGGCTATACCGTGTGCGGCCATTCCTCCAGCGGACAACCGGCACACAGCGGCTTGGGCTTGCAGTGTTCCTTGCCCAGCCGCACCAGGAGGGCGTGAAACTCATTGTACATCTGCACATCCCGCTCCAATTGCCCTTCAAAAAACTCCCGAATGTCCTCATATCCCGCCTCCGGCCAGATCAGGCCGTGCCGCCCAAGGATTCTGGCGGTATAGGCGTCCACCACAAACACCGGCTTTTCGAAGGCATACAGACAAATCGAATCGGCCGTCTCCGGCCCGATGCCCTTGATCGCCAGCAACTCTTGACGCAACCCCTGCGCAGACAACTCCGCCGCCGCATTGAGGTCGCCGCCGAACCGCGCAAACAGCCATTCCAGAAAATGCCGCAGCCGCTGCGCCTTGACATTGAAATACCCCGCCGGACGGATCAACTCCGCCAGCCGACCGATATCCAGCGCATACAACCCCTCCGGCGACAAGACCTGCGCCGCCTTCAGATTGCCGATGGCCTTTTCCACGTTCCCCCAGTTGGTGTTCTGCGTCAGGATCGCCCCGACGATGATCTCAAACCGCCCCTCGCCCGGCCACCATCCCTGCGGCCCGAAACGGCTCAATAGTCGGTCATACAGTGTCGGCAGCGTCAATCGGCTCATAAGCGGTCACTTTCCAAAGTGTTTACATCGCCTCTGTTGGCTATCTCTCAACAATATTAATATTGATCGCATTGGAGATGAGGAAGCCCTCCTCCCAGGAAGGGCCTTCAAATATACTCCGGCTTGCGATAGGGTGCATAATGACTAAAGTATATGTACCCGGCTTGTTAATCTTAAACCACGATTTCAGATATACAACACTATAGGTGTCCATGCGGGTAGATTCATTCAATGGGGGGACTCTAATATGACGCTTAGAAGCGCGTCCAATTGGCGTCTCCGGCTTCATCTCGGAAGCTTCGCTGCTGCGCAGTTCCTCGGTCCGCTCTACCGGCGCGCCCTCTGAGTCAAACAGAACCATTCGGTAAAGGCGTTTATACCTGTTATACATCATTAAAAACTCCTCGCTTCTCAGGTTTTTCAGATATACTTTAACCTGGATATCCTCTCCCAGCGCATACTGGGGCTGGCTGGGACGAATCGACATGGCTAATCCACGATACACAGGTCCCCATGTTAGCTCATTAGGATCGTAAACAATCACGTCGCTTCTTCCATCGCTGTTTGCCCTCAATAAACCTACCATACACGTGATGATCCACAAAAATACGACCATACACAAATATTTCTCTCGTTGCGCCATTTTTCATTCTCCAAAAACGACTTCATTCGTATGAGCGATTCGTTCCCAATCTGCAGAACGGGCCTCGCCCACGCCGGACTGTTCGAGATCGCATTTCCAGCACGGGCACGGCCCATTCTACCTGGCTGTGTATCATCTGCAAGGCCATGAGGATAACAACCCGGCACCGTCTCGTCAATCGATAGCTTTAGTCAATAGTTCCAAACCGTCAAAACACCACTGCGGCCGGTTTTGCGTCCGGCCGCAGTGGCCGGAACAGAAGGATCGGGCGATGATTACGGATTATTCAGCCTGAAGACCACGCGAACGCGAGTGCTTACCGAGATTGTTCCCAATGCCAGCATATCCCCGGCGGCATAACTGCCGCCTATGGCAGATTCAAAATTGGATACATTGCTGATGAAATTTCGGCCGATTGAAATCGACGGCTCGGAAACCTCCTCGATGGATAACGGTTCGGCGATTTGTGAACCCAGTGCGGCCGCCATGGCTATTGCTTTTTCCCGGGCTTCCAGCTACCTATGCCGGCGTTCAATCACCATGTTGCTTACCGCAAGGCACTGGCTTGGCTTGGACATAGTTCATCAGGTATCCTCGACCTCTTTTATCATTTGCATGACGAAAACAGCCAGAACGCGATGATGGAACTGGGCCAAAAGCAATACGTCTGATATCGAACCTGACCCAAATAAGGGCAATGGGGCAGTCTAAAATAGCAAAAGAATCCACAAGTGCCTGAATTACAAGAACTTATGGAAGCGATGTTGGCACAAAAAAAAGACCGGAGAGGGCGGGATTCGAACCCGCGGTACTCTTACGAGCACACTGGTTTTCGAAACCAGCTCGATCAGCCGCTCCGACACCTCTCCATTTGAGTCTATGCATGCACTCACCAATTGGGACAACTAACCAACAATCGTAAAACAGTCTTGCCCCAAACGGCCAGTCCAGTTTGAATTCAACAGTTGATACCCTAAATCCGGAAATTTGTCAAGAAATCAACTTGTTTTTTTTCGAATTGACCCTAAATGCATTTTGGACTGTTCGACTTGGGTACGGATATTAATTTGGATAAACCCGAAAAACTCAAGGAAAATCTTGATTTATGCCGACGACGAATATAAGACTATCCGGGACAAATGCGATTCCCGGCCCACGTGGGGTTGCAACAGAGCTAAGCAAAGTATCAAAGGTGATTCAGTGTTCAAAATTAAAGAGCGAGTTACACCGTTATTAACAGTCCTTGTGCTGGCCGTTTTGGCGGCAGGGTTGGCCGGTTGTCAAATACCGCAACCTTCGCCTTATCCACCAGACGGGCACATCCGCCAGAGCGCAATCGTCCCCAGTTATATGCTGTCGATAGACCAACTCGGCAGTCGGCTGGGGCTGACGGTCGCGATGTCAGGCAATCCCTATTATGAGATGAAAAACACCGCCAATCGCGTCTTGCTGTTTGTACATGAAAATGGGCGCGTACACGTTAACGGCCAGTCCGTCGCTGCCGTTGGCCCAATCGTCGAGGTCAACGGGACATATTATGTCTCGGAAATCCTCGAACCCCAAATCCGCCCCCATCTCAAAGACAATTCCAGTATCTGGACTCCCGCGCCAGAGCCGCTGCCGTCCTCGCCCTCCTGGCCGTCCAGAACCGGCCCCAGCTTGGTGGTCATCGACCCCGGCCACGGCGGACGCGATCCCGGTGCAATCAGCTATCTGGGGCACTATGAAAAAGACATCGTTTTGCAAATTTCGCGCCGTCTGGCCACCATCCTCCAGCAACGCGGCATTCAGGTCATCATGACCCGTCAGGGCGACACCTTCATCGAGTTGGAAGAGCGAGCCGCCATCGCCAACCAAGCCGGAGCCAATCTATTTGTCAGCATCCACGCCGATTCCCACAATGACCGAATGCATCAGGGCTTTACCCTCTATATCGCCCGCTCGGCCAGCGAAGCCTCCCGCCGTTTCGGCCGCAGCTTTGAAAACACCCTGTCGATGACCGGCATCCCCAGCAAAGGTCTGCGAACCGCCGACTACCGCGTATTGGTTCAGACCTCCGTCCCGGCCGTCCTCGTGGAGACAGGCTTCTTGTCAAGTCCTTCCGAAGCCGCCCTGTTGCTCGATGGCAATCATCAGGAACGCATCGCCGCCGCCATCGCTGACGGCATCATCAACGCCCTGTAGAGCGATATCATTGACCTACCGCGCCCACGTGGGCGCCCTGGGGCCGAGGCCCTCGGGAATATACCCATACCGTGGGCCGCAATGCGTCAGGTCTGCCGGCAGGATTATTTTAATGCGATTTCCTCAAGTTTATTGATGAGATCGTATACGGCTTTTTGCCCTTTCTTTGTAATTGTGCAAAACGTTTTGGGTTTTCGCTCAGCAAATATTTTTTCAATTTTAATATAACCGGCCTCTTCGAATTTTCTCAACTGGACACTTAAATTGCCGTCGGACAGATTCAGGCTGTCTCGTAAAAATGTAAACTCCAGCTTGTCGCCGCCGAAGAGCGCAGAAATTACACCCAATCGCGTTTTCGACAACAGCAACTCATCGAACAATTTTCGTTCAGACATTTTCGTTTTCCTGCTTGCGCTGCATGAGATAGTGTCTTTGGGCGAATATTGCCGGTACAATACATCCCAGGCCCATCGAAAGACCAAGTATTAAGTATGCGTAATTTTTGAAAATCAAAGCTGTCACCATCCCGGCAAAAATCCCGACACCACCCCACAGCCACTCTTTTGAATAAACTATACCCATCATAGCCAATCCGATACTATAAACCATCGCCCAAAGAAAACCCGGCCCGCCAAAAAAGTCATAAAACAGGCCGAATGCACTCCACGCTGCACCATGAGCTAAGACGATCATCCATATGTAGCCAATTACTTGTGATAAATGCGGGACATAGCCGGCCTTTTTTTGACGTTTGCTCACCCGGATACCGCTGAAAATCGTAACACATATTCCAATTGAAAGCAACGGCACCATCATCGGAAAAATCCACTTGTACAGTTCCTGCATTACTAAATAGTATATCGACCAGTACATAACGATATTCACTATGCCCCAGACAATCATCGCCGGTGCTTCAGGGTCAATATCCCGACGAGTCTTTTGAATAGCCATACGCATAAACTGAAGGTTTTCCGCTACGTTCTTATCTTCAATGCCACTATCTTGTGAATGTTCTCTATTCATCGCTTTTCTCCTGTTTGAGGTTTCCTGTTCCAGTTCTGGCTCAAGATTGATCTATTCGTTTTCAATGGCTACTTGCACTTTGTAAAGTACTTTATTTTACAAAGTACAGATTAGACATAACCCTATTGATTGTCAATATATTTTTTGAAATTTTTTTAAAAAAACACAAATTACAACACGAAATATTTAAAGAACAGACGCCTTCTTCGACTTGGACATACGTAACATCTTTATATTAAAGAACTTGGGTTTATAAAGGACATTTGTATTGGAATTTTTTTAGCTCCTGTTTTTGTCTCTCTGCCGTCGAGCGCCGCCTCTCGTGTGCGGGATGCTGTTGCCGGTCAATAGACAATCGCGGCGTAGCCGACGGATTCTTCACTGGTTTGATGGAATTTTGTTTCGAGGACGTCGATGCTGGTGGTGTGTCCCAGCAGCAGGCCGTGCGTGCGTCCCATCGCACGGGCCGCGGCCGCTGCGGTCGCCACCGCCGCCGGGCCGCAGGCGTTGTCCTTGCTCACCGCCTCACCGACAATCTTGTCGATCTCCATCCGCAGGGCAAGGCTGATAAACTCCATATCGTTGACCTGCCGCGCCCACTTGAGGGCCTTGGGGCCGACGCCTTCGGGGCAAAACCCGTACCGCGGGCCGTAGTGCGTCAGATCGGTCGAGGCGATACACACCACGCGTTTGTCTTTCTTATTGACGAGCAATTGCCCGACGCGCGTGCCGAAATGAGGGTCAAACCCCGCCACCGGCACAAGAACCGGCACAATCTTGGCCTCCGGGAACAGATGCCGGATGAAGGGAATCTGCACTTCGATGCTGTGTTCGCCGGCGTGTGCGGACAAGTCCGCATGGGCGCCCAGAGCAACGATCTCGGCGGCCAGTTCCGCATCGACCGCCACCGGCCCCAGCGGCGTCTCCCACGCGCCCCGGTCATAGACGACCGCCCCGCCGTTAAAATACCGATGCGCCGCGCCGAACAGCACAAAGGTATCGACCTGTCCATTGGCCTGACGAATTGCTTCAAATACCATTGCCGCCAGATCACCGCTGAACACCCACCCGGCGTGCGGCACGATGGCAGCTACAATCGACGAAGGCAACTCGACCGGCAACGGCTCTTTCGGCAGGCAGTCGCGGATTTCGCTCAGGCACTCGTCGGCGGTTGCACCATAAAATTGACCGGCAACTACGGGTTTTCGCGAGGCGTTTATGAACTCGTCTTTCGGTTTACGGCCTTGCATTTGGGGCTCCAGTGTTATATAGTATCGCCGTTATACAACTGAAATAACCGCAATTTATTGTACCCGATAGAAAGGAAAACACAATGCCGAGCGGCACAAAAAACGCACCGGTGGCGATTTTGATGGGATCGGACAGCGATTTGCCGACGATGCAGACCTGCGTCGATCAACTCAAGGCGTTCGGGATTAACCCGATTGTGCGGGTTTTGTCGGCTCACCGCACGCCGCATCAGGCGTGTGAATTTGCTGCAAATGCCGCCGACAGCGGGATTAAGGTGATTATTGCCGCCGCAGGCATGGCCGCACATCTGGCCGGGGCAATGGCCGCCCATTCGCAACTGCCCATCGTCGGCGTGCCGATGCAGGCCAAAGATGGCCCCTGCGGCCTGGACGCCCTGCTCAGCACCGTCCAGATGCCTCCCGGCATGCCCGTCGCCTCGATGGCCATCGGCAAGACCGGCGCCAAAAACGCCGCCGTCTTTGCCGTGCAGATTCTGGCATTGTCCGACACCGGGCTGGCGGCCAAACTGGCCGACTTCCGCAAGGCCCAGACCGAGGCTGTCCTCAAGAAAGACGCCGAACTGAACGCCTGATGATAAAGAAATATATCCATTCAATTGATTGACAATTATCCGACGAAGACTATAATTTTCAGCAGAGTCAAAAAGAGATTTCTGTCTTTGAATAGAAATGCCGAAGGTGCAAGCGGTCGATAGGCCGTGAATCTCTCAGGCAAAAGGATTTTGCTCTGAAAGCTCTCTGGAGAGTCTGCCGCGGGGCAGCACCGAAGGGGTAACTCTCTCAGGTCACTGGACAGAGGCGTAAATCTTGTATTTCAATATCTGTGTGTCCTTTTTGTGTGCACTTGGAGAATTTGTACAATGGCCGATGTCGCTTCCAATACGACCGGGGATGCCGTTCGACAAACGGTATTGTATCCGAACCACCTTCTGTTGACGCCAAAGAGCCGGATGGCGCCGTTTGCGGGCTATTGGATGCCGCTGTGGTATTCCGGCATCGCCCGCGAGCACACCGCCGTCCGGACGCGCGCCGGGCTGTTTGACGTCTCGCACATGGGCGTCCTTGAATTTTCCGGCCCGGACGCCGAGGCGTTTCTCGACGCCGTCGCAACCAACAGTGTCGCCCGCCTGTCCCCGCTTCATGCACAATACGCCTACCTCCTCGACACCAACGGACATGTGCTGGACGACATCATCATCTACAAACGCGAGGCCAACAGGTTTATGGTAGTGGTCAACGCCGCCAATGAACCCAAAATTAAGGCGTATGTGGACAATCTGCTGCGGGATACCACCCTGCTTAAGCGGTCGTACACGCTTGATTTCACAGACCTGAGGGCACAACCGAACGGCCGGGGGCGTGTCAACATCGCGCTGCAAGGCCCTGCTTCCCGTAATATCCTGCTGGCGATGGCCGATTCAAGCAGCGACCACACCCCGCTGACCGAGTTGAAAAGCTTTCGTCTGCTGAACACCACACTGGCCAAGATGGATGTGATTGTTTCCAGCACAGGATATACGGGGTCGAAAACAGGTTTTGAGCTGTTCGTCAGCCCGGAAAATGCGCCGCGGCTTTGGGATTGCATTCTGGAGGCCGGAAAGCCGTTCGGTGTCGAACCCTGCGGCCTGGGCGCACGAGACAGCCTGCGAATCGAAGCGGGGCTGCCGCTGTACGGACATGAACTGGCCGGCGAGCATGACATCTCGCCGTATGAGTGCGGCTACGGCTGGGCGGTCAAGTTGGACAAGCCCTTCTTTGTCGGCAAAGACGCGATGCAGCGGCGCGCCGACAGCTATGATATGGAAATCGTCCGGCTGCAACTGCCGGGGCAAAAAGGCATACGGCCCGTCCGTGCCAACGACGGCGTGCTGGACACCTGCGGACGCTGCGTCGGCTGGATCACCAGCAATGCCGGGATAGAGCAAAGCCAGGTCGCGCTGGCGTATGTGACGCGCGGCGCATTAACCGCGGGACAGGACGTCGGCGTCTATTACCTGTCCCGCTCGGCGGCCCAGACACAACAAGGCCGAAAAGAGCGCATCAGTATAAATGAATCGCCGGCGGCGGATTTAACGGGAAACGTCGTGACACGGTTTGCGAAATTTTAATCAATAGGAGAACACAATGGCTTGCGAAAACTGCTATTACACCAAAGAGCACGAATGGATTAAACTCGACGGCGCCGCCGCGACGGTCGGCATTACCGACCACGCACAGGAAGCGCTGGGCGATATTACCTTTGTCGAGCTGCCTGCCGTCGGCAAAACCGTTGACCATCAGGAACCGCTCTGCACGGTTGAAAGCACCAAGGCCGCCAGCGACGTTTATGCGCCCCTTGCCGGAACCGTAACGGAAGTCAACGACGCGCTGACGACCGAGCCGGAACGGATTAATCAGGATTGCCTCGGCGAAGGCTGGATGTGCAAAATGCAGGTCGCCAACCCCGACGACGTCAAAAACCTGATGACCGCTCAGCAATATGAAGACTACCTGAAAGGGCTATAAAATGCCGTTCATTTCCAACACCCCTCAGCAGCAGAAACAGATGCTGCTGGACATCGGACAGACGATGGACGGGTTGTTCGCCGACATCCCCGAAGTGCTGCAATGCAAATCGTTCGACCTGCCCGACGGCCTCAGCGAGCAGGAGGTGCGGACGCGGCTGGCCGGGCTGGTGAGCAAGAACCACATCCACCTGACCTGCTTTCTGGGCGGCGGATTCTATGACCATTTCATCCCCTCGGCGGTCTATGCGATGGCGGGCCGGTCGGAGTTTTATACCGCCTATACGCCCTACCAGCCGGAGATTTCGCAGGGAACGCTTCAGGCGATTTATGAATTCCAGTCGATGATCTGCCGGTTGACGGAGATGGAAGTGTCCAACGCCTCGATGTATGACGGCGGCACGGCGCTGTACGAGGCGGTCATGATGGCCCTGCGCATTACCGGGCGCAACAAGGTCATTATGGACGATTCGCTGAACCCGATTTACCGGGTGATGATTCATTCCTACACACGTAATCAGAACATCGAGCTGATCGAGACGACCAACGCCAATGGGCTGGCCAACCGCGAGGCGATTCTGGCGGCGCTGGACGACAAGACCGCCGCCGTACTGGTGCAGAATCCGACGTTCTTTGGCTGCATCGATGACGTCAGCGACCTGGCGCAGGCGGCCCACGACAAGGGCGCCCTGCTGATCGCTTCGTGCTATCCGCTGTCGCTGGGCATATTGAAGACGCCGGGGGCGATGGGCGCCGATATTGTCACCGGCGAAGGCCAGAGCTTAGGGCTGCCGATGTCGTTCGGCGGGCCGTACCTGGGATTTATGGCCACGCGAAAGCAGTATATCCGACAACTGCCCGGCCGGATCGTCGGCCAGACCAGCGACAAACAGGGACGCCGGGGGTTCGTGCTGACGCTGCAAACGCGAGAGCAGCACATCCGCCGCGACAAGGCAACCTCGAATATCTGCTCCAATGAGGCCCTGTGCGCCCTGACGGCGCTGATCTATGTGAGCCTGCTGGGCAAAGAGGGCCTCAAGCAGACCGCCCAGCTCTGCGCCGACAAGGCCAGCTACGCCTATCAGCGGCTGACCGCCATCCCCGGCGTCAAACCCCGCTTTCACGCCAAGTGGGTCTATAATGAATTTGTGCTGGATCTGCCCCGCGACGCGTCCGATGTCGCAGCCAAGCTCATCGAAAAAGGCTACGCCGCAGGGTTCCCGCTGAGCCGCTACTATAAGGGAATGGACAACTCCATCCTGATCGCCGTAACCGAAAAACGCACCAAACAGCAAATCGGTATGCTCGCCGAGGAGTTGGAAGCAATATTGTAAATTCTGTAGGATGGGCTTTAGCCCATCGTTTTTTTAGCCACAGAGGCCACAGAGAACACAGAGATTAATACTGTTTAATCTTGAAATATGAGATGAAAAATGAAAACTCATGTTGAATTTCGATCAGACAAGTTTCCACCATATGAAGGCGAGGAAGAAGAAATAAATCCCGATTTATTGGGAAAGCGGTTAGCTGAGTATCTTGAACAAAAACTCAATGCAGAGGGAATTGAAACGGGTGAAATGAATCCAGAAGACTGGGGGTGGGTTCTCCCTATTAAAAATGACAGCTTTTCGTTGTGGATTGGTTGTGGTCATTATCAGGAATATTCTGATGGTTATTTGTGTTTTGTTATACCCAGCAAACCCGTTATACGGCGATTTTTTAAAAAAATAGACACAACACAAAAAGTAAGCCGAATTACTGACGCGCTCGACAATATTTTTACTTCTGATCCAGATATTAGAAATGTGCGATGGTGGGATGAATCTGAAGTTAACCTCTGAGTTCTCTGTGTCCTCTGTGGCAAAAAAACTTGAAATAGGAAATAAAAATGAAGCTGGTTTATGAAAAGGGTGTGCGGGATCGTCAGTCTCTGGAGAATCAGGATGAATAAAGAAGAATTGATAGCAATAATAAAAGAAGCTTTTCGTCATGTTGATTATCCAGGAGATTGGTGTCTGCGCAGAAGCAGTGAAGGAGATGAACCCTATTTATTGCAGGAAGAGTTCAAGGGCAAGGATGATTGGACTGCTTTAGATGCGAAGTTTCTGGAGCAGGCGCCGGATGGCTTCGGAACTGCTTTGTCCTTTTTATCCGATGAAGCCTTTCACTTCTACTTACCTGCCTATATGATATGCGAAGTAAAAGGAGAATTTGAAAGCCTTGATGTCTGGTGGTATTTATGCCATGGCTTGAAGAATTCATCACAATTTGAATATATAAACCCGAAACGGTATGGTAATCGGACGTGGTATGATGCAGCCGTTTACAAATTTTCGATGTTTGATGAGAATGAAGTCAGAGCCATCATTTATTTTTTGGAGCATCATTTAGAAACTGAAAATGATGATCTTCTTGACTCAGCTAAAAATACAATCAAAGAGGCTCTTGAGTGTTATTGGTACTCAAGAATCAAAAAATGAAACATTCTAACTGTTAAGGAGCATAAAAGGATACAATGATGGAATTACTATTTGAAAAAAGTGTGCCGGGTCGTCAGGGTCTTCGAGTCTCGGCCAGCGATGTGCCCACGAGCATTCATCTGCGTAAGGATCTGCTCCGTGACAGCGACGCAGCCCTGCCGGAGCTGAGCGAGTTGGATGTGGTGCGGCATTTTACCGAGTTGTCGCGGCGGAATTTCGGCGTGGATACCAACTTTTACCCGCTCGGCTCGTGTACGATGAAGTACAACCCGAAGGTGTGCGAGCGGATCGCGTCGTATCCGGGCTTTGCCCATCTGCATCCCCTGCTGCCCCAGCTTCGCGGCGGCGGGATGCTCACGCAGGGGGCGCTGGAGGTGCTGTACGAGATGGACAGGCTGCTGCGCGAGATCTGCGGGATGGCGGCGTTTACGATGCAGCCGATGGCCGGGGCGCACGGCGAGCTGACGGGCATCATGATGATGGCGGCTTACCACCGCGACCGGGGGAACAAAAAGCACATCGTGCTGGCGCCGGACAGCGCCCACGGAACCAACCCGGCCAGTGCCGCCATTGCCGGCTATACGGTCAAGTCCGTGCCGAGCGATGAAAACGGGCTGATGTCAATGACGGCGCTGAAGGCGATGCTGACCGACGACGTGGCCGGGCTGATGCTGACCTGTCCGAACACGCTGGGGCTGTTCAACCCGCACGTCAAAGAAATCTGCGATCTTATCCACAGCGTGGACGGGCTGGCGTATTATGACGGGGCAAATCTGAACGCCATCGTCGGCAAGGTGCGGCCGGGCGACCTGGGGTTTGATATCGTGCATCTGAACCTGCACAAGACGTTTGCCACGCCGCATGGCGGCGGTGGCCCCGGCGCAGGCCCGGTGGGCGTTGTGGAGAAACTGGCCGACTACCTGCCCGTCTCCACCGTCGTCAAACGCGAAAACGGCACATTCGCCCTGGATTACAACCGCCCCAAGACCATCGGCTACATCGCCCCCTTCTACGGCAACTTCGCCATCGTGCTGCGGGCGTATGTGTATATCCTGATGGCCGGACGCCAAGGACTAAAACGCATCGCCGAAAACGCCGTCCTCAACGCCAATTATATCAAAGAAAAACTCAAGCCGTATTATGACCTTCCGTTCCCGCAGACCTGCAAACATGAGTGTGTGTTTTCCGCCTCGCGGCAGGCACAGAAGGGCATTCGCGCCATCGACATCGCCAAAGCGCTGATCGACCGGGGCATTCACCCGCCGACTGTCTATTTTCCGCTGATTGTCAAGGAGGCGATGATGATCGAGCCGACCGAGACCGAAAGCAAGGAAACGCTCGACGCCTTTATCGAGGCGATGAGTGAGATTGCCAAACTCGCCGAGACGGACCCGGATGCGATCAAAGCCGCGCCGCTGACGACGCCGGTCAATCGACTGGATGAAACCGCCGCCGCCAAGCAGTTGAACATCAAAGCGGAAACGGCCTGATTAGGACAAACGAACAGCCCCTGAGCTAATCAACGTACATCACCGAGTTCATATCGCCAAAGGGGTTTATTTCGGTCAGTTCGTTATACGGGTCCTGCTGCCACTGGCCGTCCACGACCAGGCGGTAGCGGTAGGTGCCCTTTTCCAGCGGAAGCTGAAGCTGCCACTTGCCTTTTTCGCTGACCTTTTCCATTTCGGTCAATTCAGGATTCCAGCCGTTGAAGTCGCCGGCAATTTTCACTGTCTCGGCCCGCGGATAGAGCGTGCTGAAGAGGACCTTGCCGTTGATCTGGTGAACGCCGTAGAAGTCGGCCAGTTTCTCTTCGAAGGTCGGGCCGTCGGAAGAGACCTCGATTTGCTGTTTCGGTTCGGGTTTGAGCGTAGCCAGCAACTCTTCGGCGCTGGCGCTGATGACGCCCAGTTTGGCCTGCAGCGAGTTGACCAGCTCGGCGCGGTGCATCTTCGTATCCGTTCCCATCAGTTCGTCGGCTAGCGACAGGAAATCTTTAAAGCCCTTGCTGGAGGGGTCATATTCGCTGATCGGCTGGCCCAGACTGGCCGCCTCTTTGAGCTTGGTGTTGAAGTTGACCACCGTCTTGAACATCCGGTTGGAAAAGTTCTTCTTCAACTCGGCCAGAATCTCGCGGCCCATCTTTGTGCGGATGTCATACATACTGCCCAGCACCATCACGTTGATGTGCTGGTCGCACTGACGGCACAGGACATTGAGCGTCTCAAGCTGCTTGCTCAGCCCGTGCAGCGAAAAATACCCCATCTCCACCGGCACAACGACATCCGTCGCCGCCCGGAGCGCATTAAACGTCAGCAGGCTGACCGACGGCGGACAGTCAATCACCACATAATCGTATTCGTCGCGAATGCCGTCCAGTACCTTCCGAAGGCAGTTTTCGCGATCCGTAATCCCCGCCATCTGCTGCTCAAAGGCCGCCAGATCAATGCTCGACGGCGCCAGTTCAAACCGCTCGCAAATCTGCCAGAGAATCTCATTGATCCGCATCGGCTCGCCGCGACCGGTCCCGATCAGCACGTCATAAATGCTGTGTTCGATCTGCTCTTCCGGAACCGCCAGGCCGACGGCGCAATGCGATTGGGGATCCATATCGACCAAAAGCGTCCGATGCCCTTTGGCCGCCAACGCGCTGGCCAGATTGATCGACACCGTCGTCTTGCCGCAACCGCCCTTCTGATTTATGACTGCCACTGTCCTCATTTTGGTTACTCCTTTAACCTATCTAAAAACAGGTGTTATAAAATTCCGTAAAATCCGCGATATCAATAGTGATAATCTTTAATTATTATCGTATAGAGGCCGAATTTTCTTTAGCGTTTTATCGGACAATCTCAAAAAAAAGAAAAATAATGCGGCTATTATCACCCCACCCCGACCCGACAACTCGTTAAAACACCCTAAAATCACCGCGTCCCCTAAACTCCCCGCCCAAGTCCCGAAGGAACGAAAGGCCATTAGCCGCAGGCGTAAGCCGCCGAAGAGTGCGTAAACACGAATTGAAAGTCCCGAAGGGACAAAAGGTCGTTAGCCGCCAGGCGTAAGCCTCCGGTTGGCTGTCAAAACCACACCCAAAGCCCCGAAGGGGCGAAAGAACAGTGAAGATTATCTAAAAAGACATATCGGGGTCATAATCATCGCGATTTTTTGCAGAAACAGCACTGTTTCATATTGGTAATGCAAACTCGTATAAAGACATCCTCTTTTACTATCGCCCCTGACGGGGCTTAAATGTAAGAACAAGGGGGAATTTATCACCCTCTTCTCCGGAGGCTCACACCTCCGGCTAACAACCTTTCGGGCCTGCGGGCCCTTGTATTCAAACATTACTATTGCATAAACTGTTTACAATAATGGGGTATGCCTGATTTTTCGATATACTTCAACAACATAATAAGGTCCCCGTTCCCAATTTCCCTTGCTGAATTCTATTGCTCCTGCCAGAGCTTCCTCGTATGTTTCAAATAAACAATATTGATTGACTTTCATTGTTTCCGCGCCCCCATTGCACGACAATGGAGAACACTCAAAACCTGAACCAACGGAGTTGCTTACCGCATCATAACCCAGGAACATGAACGATTTGTCTAAGGGTTCGACATTCGGCGGTGATATAGTTTCAGACATCACTTCACCATCTTGAACACGGATGGGATATTGTTTGTATGCATATATATCATAACACTACTGTCCGGTTATAAGTTGAATAATAACAATTGGTTATCATAATCGCTCTTTTGTGTTTTGTCGAACTCTTGTGAAAACGCTTCCGAAATGGGTGTTTTCTCGAAAATCGACACACTGGCA
>JAAYCR010000016.1 GCA_012729675.1 Phycisphaerae bacterium
CTTTCTGATCAAATGGCCGAAATCGTACAGGCAAATTCAAATCGTTTGTAGTTGTTTTTTTGTTCAACATATTGTAAATTATGAAGTTACAAGAAAATCAAAATTCAATAACCGGACAGTAGTGATGTGACAGTAATTCTTTGACTGTCGTTGTTTTTTTCAATTCAACTGTATAATAGGAACTCTGACCCCATTCTTCATATTTCTCATCAAGACGATAGCCTTCAATGGACATTTCGTATCCCAATGGTTCAAACAGACGATAGAGTATTTCCTGACCGCCTCGGCTTGGAAGAACAGATATTTTTACGACCAAAGGCATTTCCAATTCAATCAATTCCGGACGATCTTTGCATTGTCCTTTTAGTGCAGAGCCCAATACCTGAGCGATAGCGACACTGACGAAGGAAGAGGCAACATAGGGTCGGTCATTGATATATTGTTCTAATTGAGTTCCACTAATTCGTTTTCTGCTGCGGATAATCTCTACAGGATCGATATCCAGAACCATTGCCATAGAACATTTATCTTCATTGGCTTCAGGGTAGAAAATATGCACCGTGCCAAATGCGAGATCGGAACTCTGGCATCGGATAGGGTTCTTATGCATAAGATAACCCAGGTCCGTAGCTGGTTTATGGGTTGTAGATATTGTCAGCAACATACTGAATCTCTGATTAGGTATTATTCTGCTCAAGAAATGATTATAGATAATTGATAATATTAATCAAGAATCCTGTGGTGCGAATCGAATATTTCTCAATGAATTACCTTGTTCAAATCTATAGATTTCAAGATTTTGCCACCTCAAACCTACTTCAACAGCGTCCCAAGCCCACTTTAAGCACTTTGTCATTGACGCGGGGGAGCCGCTATGACTGAATTTTTCCTGAAAATTTCCTCTTGACAAGTTGCGTTTTTTGGTGTATATACCTTTTCTCTAATGACTTAGGTCATTACAGGGCGTTTAGCTCAGTTGGCTAGAGCACCAGCTCGACAAGCTGGGGGTCACTGGTTCAAGTCCAGTAACGCCCATTATTTTACCTTGCCATCCCCCTGATTTTCCATGGTTTTTCGCTCAAAATAGCAGGGGGCATCCCATTTCGTCTGGCTTTTGTCTTACGCCGGGGGATCTGCTTGTCGAGCTTGCCGGATGGAGAACCCCTCATCCTTTCTCGAAGACGAAAGCGCGGCCGTCGGTGTCGATGTTGACGGCGTCGCCTTCGTTGAATTTCCCGGCCAGAATTTCCGTGGCCAGCGGGTTTTCGAGCCGCTGCTGGATAACGCGCTTCAGCGGGCGGGCGCCATAGGCGGGGTCGTAGCCCTCGTCCATCAATTGCAGTTTGGCCGTGTCGGTAAAGGTCACGTCCAGATGGCGGTCTTTGAGCCGTTGCTTGAGCAGACCCAACTGGATTTCGACGATCTTTTCCAGATGTTCGTGTTTGAGCGTGTGGAAGATGATAGTCTCGTCGATGCGGTTGAGAAACTCCGGCTTGAAGTAGCTTTTCAGCGCACCTTTGACGTGGGCCTCGATCTCCCAGTCGGCCCCGCTGCTGTCAGAGAGTTCCTGAATTTGCTGGCCGGCGAAGTTGCTGGTCATGATGATGACGGTATTCTTAAAGTCCACAGTGCGGCCTTTGCCGTCGGTCAGCCGCCCGTCGTCGAAGACTTGCAGCAGGACGTTGAAGACATCGCGATGTGCCTTTTCGATCTCGTCAAGCAGGATGACCGAATAGGGCTTTCGGCGAACGGCCTCGGTCAGGCGGCCGCCTTCTTCGTAGCCGATATAGCCGGGCGGGGCGCCGATGAGCCGGGCGACGGAGTGCTGCTCCATAAACTCGCTCATATCGATGCGTACCATGCTGTTGGGGTCGTTGAACATAAAGTCCGCCAGCGCTTTGGCCAGTTCGGTCTTGCCGACGCCGGTGGGGCCAAGGAAGAGAAAGACGCCGATGGGGCGGTTAGGGTCGCCCAGCCCGGCGCGGCTGCGGCGGACGGCGTTACAGACGGCGGTGACCGCTTCATTCTGGCCGACGACGCGGGAAGCGATTTCGTCTTCCATGTTGATGAGCCGCTCGCGCTGGCCAGTCATCAGACGCGACACAGGGACGCCTGACCATTTGCTGACGACTTGGGCGATGTGCTCTTCGGTGACTTCGTTGTGGACGAGGGTTGCGCCGTCGGTCTTGAGCAGGGCTTCTTCGGCCTCGGCAAGCTGCTTTTGCAGGCCGATGAGCGTTTCATACTTAAGCCGGGCGGCCAGTTCGAGGTTGCCGCTGCGCTGGGCCTCTTCGAATTGCCCCTGTGCGGCGGTAATCTGCGACTTGATGTCCTTGACGCGGGTAATCGCGGTCTTGTCGGCGTTCCAGCGGGCGGACAGCTCGGCGTCGCGACCTTTGAGTTCGGCAAGCTGCTTTTCGCATTTGTCGAGCTGCTTTTGACTGGCGGCGTCGGTCTCTTTTTTGAGCGCCTGCCGCTCAATCTCCAGCCGCATAATCTCACGGCGGATGTCGTCCAGTTCCGCCGGCAGCGAGTCGTTCTCGATCCGCAGGCGCGAAGCGGCCTCATCGACCAGGTCGATGGCCTTGTCGGGCAAAAAGCGGTCGGCGATATAGCGATTCGACAGCGTCGCGGCCGCCACCAGCGCCGCATCCGTGATGCGGACGCCGTGATGGGTGTCGTAGCGGTCCTTGAGGCCGCGAAGGATGGCGATGGTCTCCTCGACGGACGGGGCATCGACCAGCACCGGCTGAAAGCGGCGCTCCAGTGCGGCGTCTTTTTCGATGTATTTGCGGTATTCGTCCAGCGTCGTCGCCCCGATGCAGCGCAACTCCCCGCGTGCCAGCGAGGGCTTGAGAAGATTGCCCGCATCGACCGAGCCTTCGGCCTTGCCAGTGCCGACAATCGTGTGCAGTTCGTCGATAAACAGAATAATCCGGCCTTCGGCGCTGATGACTTCTTTGAGCACGGCCTTGAAGCGGTCTTCAAACTCGCCGCGGAATTTTGTCCCCGCGATCAGTGCCCCCATATCCAGCCCGATGATGCGTTTGTCCTTGAGACCGACGGGCACGTCGCCGGCGACGATCCGCTGGGCCAATCCTTCGACGATGGCGGTCTTGCCGACGCCCGGTTCGCCGATGAGCACGGGGTTATTTTTCGTGCGGCGATTCAAGACCTGCATACACCGACGGATTTCCTCATCGCGGCCGATGACCGGGTCGAGTTTGTTCTTTCGCGCCATCGCAATCAGATCGATGCCGTAGCGTTCGAGAGCTTTGTATTTGCTTTCGGGGTTCTCGTCTGTGATCTTGCTGTCACCGCGGACTTGCTTGATAGCTCTTTCCAGTTGAGCGGTTGTGATGGAGTTGACGCTGAGTACCTCCTTGGCCGGGCTGGGGATGTCCGCCAGCGACAAGAGCAGGTGTTCGACGCTGAGGAATTCATCGCCCATCTTGTCGGCTTTGTTTTGGGCATCAAGCAATATCTGGCTGTACGCCTGGTCGGGCATAATCATCTGGCCGGACACCGTACCAGTCGGCAGGCGGTTCAGCTCGCTTTCGGTGATCTGCCGGATGCGCTCGCCGCTGGAACCGAGTGTTTTGAGCAGCACCGAGGCCAGCCCCTGATCGTCCTCCAGCAGCGGGTACAGCAAATGCAGCGGCGTGACGATTGTGTGCGAGCGGCTCATCGCAAGCTGCTGACTGGTGGCGATGGCTTCCTGAGCCTTGACGGTAAATTTATCAAAACGCATTGGCTTTATTCCTTTCGTGTCCGGAGTTACCTTGTCCAGAAGTCCGGTTAGAGAAAGAGCAAACCCCGTGCCGCCATTGAATTTAAATGTAAATCTTTATGGTACAATGTCTTAAATAAGATGCAACCCGACATCATTTATGCCAATGTGACAGCTTAGGTCATCGTCCCTGCGTCAAGTGCAACCCGCAAGCAACACCCCACTCCCAGACAAGTGTGGCCTCGCAGTGGCCGGGGGAGGTATTTAACAAAGAATTTCCCCCAAACCCTCGAAGTTCTGTATTCTGATTGCTGTCCGAATGCAGTCATTGAAAAAATACAATACTTGTAGTTTTAGAGCTTGCTTTTTCCCATCGATTGCGGTATATTCCTCGCTTCTTTTTGCGGAGAGTAGCTCAGCTTGGCTAGAGCGCTGCGTTCGGGACGCAGAGGTCGCAGGTTCAAATCCTGTCTCTCCGACTGTAAATTATGGGGTATTTGTCTTCGATGCGCGCGTCCGCCGGCCGCTGGATTTGTCAATAATGGCAAGCGGTTCATTTCCTCATCTGATAACCGGTCACTGCTATTGATGCAGATCAAAGAGTGACTGGGTTTTGATCATCGTCAATTGATCGGGGAAAGCGTGGAACGCGTGGATGTGCAGTTCGTTGCGCCGGGCTTCGAAGTCCAGATAGCTGAAGGGTTCCAGCCCCGTCACGGCCATTTCGGGGAAGGTGACAAACATTCCCCGGTTGCGGGCGAACCGCTCCAAGTCGTTATGGCTTTGCCGGTAGAGGTTGGCACTCATTTTTTCGACCTGAAAATCGGTCATATAGCTTAGGCCGCGGTTGAGGGTGCACTTATGCGTGCGCTGGCCGCGGAACTGGAATCGCTCGATCAGCCCGCGTTTGGGCAGCAGTTGGCCGGGGGCACTGATCAGCTCGGTCAGGCAGACATCACCCACAAACACCGTAACGACATGCGAACCGCCGGTCACCCACAGAAGGGTCTCATAAAAATCGGTTTTCAGATGTCGTTTTGCGTGAATGGTAAATAATTCTGGATGCAAAGGACGCTGATATAGCGAAAAGGCCAATTCGCTGACAGCCAAATTACTCTTGTGCGATTCCATAAGCCTGTCCTGTCGTATAAAGAAGACGTTGCTGTGATTCCACGTAAGTATTATAGCACAAACCGGTTAGACAAATCAAGCCCCTTGTCAGTATTGATAATGCGGATATGTCGGGCTTATAGGACGATTATTTTGCAAGTTGGGCAATGGCAAGCACTAAACACGTGGAAAAATATTTAAAAAAAAATGAAGATTTACGCTTTATGCACGAATAAAACAAGAATTCTCAGTGTTGCGGCGAGGATATTGTAGAAGGCGTGCGTTCCGGCGGTGATGCCGAAGCCGCGTACGGCATAGAGGGCGGCAAAATAAACGCCGGCCAGTGCTCTAAAGACGAACTTGCCTATCGTGAATGGGTCGCCCCGGAAAAATTGGCCGCCCGCGAAGAAAAAGTGATGGTGGGCGCTGAACAGCACCGCCGAGATGAGTACGGAGGCAAAGATGGCGTTGTTTTTCTGCAACCCCAAAAAATCCTGAAACAGAATCATCAGCAGACAGATGAGGATAAGGCGAAAGATCAGCTCTTCGTAGATGCCGGCGCCGATACCGGTAACAATATCGACCATCAGCATCTGTTTGGCCAGCGGATCGACCACTTCCTGCAGGGGCACAAGCACCGCCGAGGCCGGCGGCGAGCCGTTGCGATTGAGCAACAGGCTCAGGACGATCAGCGGGATCGCCAGCAGGACGCACTCCAGCGTCATCGGGATAAAATCGCTGATGCGAACCTGCCATTTGGTGTGGGAGGTGACTTGGAGGGCCAGCAGGATGATGATGACGACGGACGGGGCGGCAATCCAGGTCATTCGGGGGCTAAACCTCACAAATTCGAGCAGGTTCTGCACCCAGACGAAGGCAACGACACGCACCTGCGGCTGGGCGAGCGACTCGGTCAGGGTTTCGGGATGAATCAGAAACGTGCCGATCTCGTAAAAGAGCATAAAGCCCAGCAGATATGTGAGGGCGTAGATAGGGCGGCTGGTGCGATCCAGATAGGAATCCGGCAAAAATGACACCAATTGGCCTGTGGCACGCTTGGATTTGTAGTTTTTTGACACAGCGTTTTTCCTGTTGTATCCCGAATAATGGTGGTTTTTACACACAAATACCGCCAAAGTAAAGACTAAAGTTGCAGGGGCGGGGGCAGGCAGGTAGAATACGACCGATCTGGTCGGCAAGGAGGCCCTGATTCGCACGCTGCTGACGGACGGGATGTTCGATGTGATGGGGCAGGTCTTTGTCAACACGCTTAAATTTTACAGAACTGTTACATTTCTTTTTCGGTTTTGGGTGTACAATTTAGAGAAACGGACCGCGATTGAGTGTTCCCATTTTTCAAAGGAGTGTTTGCGATGAAGCCGACAATTTATACCACGACCATGGCTTTAGTGGGTGTGTTTCTGCTTGACGGCGTTCTTTCCGGCGGAACGGAGACTGAAACCGACAAAGAAATGACGTTTCGGTATCTAACAGAGCTCGAGCGATTCAAATCGGAGCGAGAATTGGAGAGTGCCGCGGCACAGGAGGCAACCTGCCCATACACGATTCCAGAAGTGTTTCAGAGCAGTTATGTCGAGTTGGCACAACACATTGTACGTCCGGAGATACCAGAGAGCCATTTATACAGGACAGGAATAACCGTGGATGAAAAGATTCTTAGCCAGCCGGAAATGGCGACTCGTAAATCACATACATTAACAACATCCGATTGCACAGACAAGAGTTGGATTGGCGGCAGATACGATCTCTGTATTTATTGATTATGTGGTCAACAACAAAGAAAAATTAGTCAAAGGTCAGTTGAGCGTAACCATTGTAAATGCACCTTCGGCGAAAGCTGCATTCGAGTATTTGATTATTGATGCAGCAGTTGGGAGTAGTGCAATGCCGGAAATGATTATATTGTATTTTAATGATCAATGCACAGACGACTATGGTCTTGGTACTGTTGCATACTATAATCATGGTACGGTTCGGTTTATAAGAGATAACATTGCTATTGTGATTGATTCTCATGGTGAATTTATGAATGAAGTCCTGGATATTGCCAAAGCAATTGATGCCGCATTATTGAAACAGCCGATGCTGACGGTTGAGCAGTTGCAGGCACGATGTCCAAAACTGCATCTACAAACAGGGAGAAAAGCAGCGGAAACGGCTGTTCCGTTTCTTGAGTATTCCATTGAAGCCCCGGCCGGCGTTCAGGCCTGGGTGAGCGATATAAAAATTAATGATATAGTCAGGGCTCCGCAGGATAATATAATTTTTCTTCTAGAAAAACCCAACAGAGTCAAGGTCCAGGCTACTGTCATTTCCACCGAATTGCTGGTTTCAACTTATGAAATCGAGATAGAAATCCCTGAAGGAAACGAAACGGGCATACAGGAATAGACGGAATACTATCACTGAAATTGCTTTTACGAAGGATAGAGCAGTCAGGGTCTGCGAAAGAGTGACCGTTGTAAGTACCGGAATGTGTGAAAAACCGTATATTTATGGAATAATAAAGAAAGGCGGGCATGGAATGGATTTTTCTTGACCTTGCAGTATCGAATTTTATAAAATTATAGATGTCGTTAGGTGAAAATATGTTTTTTTGCCGTTTAAATGGGAAATGTCAGTTCAATGTAACACCAAACTAAAAGGAGATTATCAGATGAATGTTAAGCCAAGAATAGCATTGATCATTGCGTATTATTGTTTGTCAACAGCAGGGGTATTTCCCGGAAAAGATGTTCTGGCTGCGGATAGAACGGTTACATCTCTAAAAAATATTGATTCACGGGCAAATAGGGTTTATCAACAGGTAAAAGTTCCCGACTTGCCCGATCAGAATTTTTGGAGGTTAGGATTAACGGTCAATGAAACAATCATGACTGATCCGAAAAAAGCCACGCGAAAGGGGATGGGAGTATCTAAGAATGAATATTTAAGAGACGAATGGATTGGATGTCAGAGCGGTTTTTATGCGCAATATCTTCTTGGGAATCCGGAACTGCCGGCGGACCTGCCTGCTGAAATGAAGCAATCTCTTGAAGAGAACTTTAAGAGGTGGGGCACAACGGAAGCGGAAGCCGAAGTAATTCTTGCCGGAAAGTTGAAGTCTTATCGCAAATCAAAGGAACGTTTTGAGAAAGGGCAAATTGATATCAGCATCGTAAACGCACCATCTCCACAGGCCGCTTTTGAATATCTAATTGTTCATGCCAGCAGCAGTACTCTGCCGGATGAAGCTATTGTTTATCAGTTCGCTGATGAATCCATAGTTAGTGATCTAGGTACAATCGGATATTTAAGCGATGCCAGAGGAAGTGATTCAATCTGTTTTATTCGCGACAATATTGCAGTGATTATTCGTGGACACGGCGAATTTGAAAGAGAAGTGGTGGACATTGCCCAAAAAATCGATACGATGTTATTACAGCAGCCGCTTCTGACGTATGAGCAGTTGCAGGCCCGTTGCCCGAAACTGCATATCGGCTCCGGCAAGAAAGCTGCGGAAACGACTGTTCCGTTTCTTGAGTATTCCGTCGAAGTTCCTTCCGGTGTTCAGGCCTGGGTGAGCGATATAAAAATAAATGAGGCTCTTATCCAATAAAGTTGGTTGAAAAATGAATAAATAATAGTGGACATCATGCGGCCTTTCGTGCGATAAGTTTCTTGCTCAAAAGAACTTGTCTCTTGAAAGGAAACACATAATGTCCGGAC
>JAAYCR010000017.1 GCA_012729675.1 Phycisphaerae bacterium
AACTTTTTCATGGCTTGACTTTCGTTTTTGGCCTTGAGTTTTTCACTTTTGAATTTGTTTAGGATTTAGTGCTTAGGATTTTGTTCATCGGGGCTGCATCCGCGTCCAGTCCTCGGTGCGCGTGCCCTCGTACATCGTGACTACGTACTCGATGGTCTTTTCGCTTTGCGGCTCCATCGTCAGGGTGTATTTGACCGTATCCAGATCGACCTTTTCATAGTACTCCGCCGCGTCGGCAAGATTTCTTATCATCCAGTACGAGGTGGGGAAGTTACGCTTGATCTCGATCTTGACCGGCAGGCTGCGGGTGTTCTTGATTTCCAGCCGGTACGTCAGAATCCTGTCCCATCCGTTGATGTTGCCCCTGTTGTCAAAGCGGTAATTGTCGGTCTTTTCGTCCATCAGTTTCGACTCGACAATCACGTCGGAGACCTGCCCGAGGTTCAATTCGACCTCCTGGCCGACGGGGATGTATTTGAAGCTCGACTGGCCCTCGTAGGACAGGTGCTGCCGGTCATCGACCGTGCGATAGACCTTCAGCACGCCGCCGGGGATGGGGGTTTCGCCCAGCTTGTGGTCGTCGTCGTTCTTGAAGCTCAGGTAGCGAGTGACCGCCGGGCCGAAACGTTCCTCTTCGAATTTATAGAGATTCACGACCGGGATTTCGTCCGTATCGAAGCTGGGCAGACGCTTGGACCACGTGTGCGGGATCGTCTCCGTGCCCTCGATGGTATAAAGGAAGTATTCGCTCAGGCCCTCTTTGATGATTTCTCTGGGCCGCATAGCAGCTGGTTCCATGGCCATCATCGCCATCTCTTGCTGTGCTCCCCTTGCCCTCGCCATCGCGGGGGCAGGCTCAGCAGAGGGCATTACTCCGGGTCGGTCGTAAGGGTACTGGCGGCGGGCCAGTTCGGCGATCTGGTCGATCAGGTTCACCTGCCCGACGATCAGGCGGGTCTCGGCGTTTTCGTAGTCCTCGCCGGAGTTGTTGGAGACGACGACATACCCTTCCAGCCGCATGGTCTTTTCGTCCTCGGTGAGCGTCCCCATATAGAACGCCCGCCACGACAGCCCGCTGGTCAGATACGTAATCTCCATCGGCACACTGCCGCCGACGCCGCTGTGGATGTTCCAGATGCCCAGGTTTTGCACCCGCGGCGGAAAGCTCAGGTCGGCGATGTCGATCTTGTCGGCGTGTGCCTTGGGCAGCATCGACAGGCTCGTCGGGTCGATGAGCGTATTGGCCCAGGAAAATTGCAGCCGGTTGACGCCCTCCTTGAGCGTCAGCGACCGCGCATCCCGCACCAGCGTCAGGTCGGCGGAATTGTAGATCGTCAGTTGCGTGATGTCCCGCTCCGGCAGCGTGGCCAGATCGATCTTGGCCTGCGAGACGGTGACACTTAAAACCAGGATGGTCAGAATGGTTATGTGTTTCATGGTTCAACTCCCTTATCTTCAAGTTAGAAATTCGAAATTCCCAAACAACCGCTTTGGGGTATTGGGTTATTTGAATTTTGAATTTCGCGTTTCGGATTTTTCATTTCTTTTTTCTATTAGCGTGGATTGATTGGGCGAGGATCAGTCGGGCGTACATTGATCCGGCTGTAGCGCATGCTCAGTTCCTTCACACCCGGGCCTTTATCATCGCGGGCCGGCAACTCAATCTCAAACTCCAGTATCGAGGCCTCTTTACGGGTGTATTCCAAATTGCAGTCCTTCATCTCCCACTGGCCGGGGATATGCTGGATCATCGTCAGCACGGCCGGCGTGTCCTTGAAGTTTTCGATCTTGGCGGTGATCAGTTCGTCCGTGTCAAAAAGAACGATCTCATCTCTGTTGTTTCTGCGAATATTGATTTGGGTGTCAGTCATCTTTCGCTGGGTGACGACGATGTCCCGGCTGTCGCCGATATACAGTTCGGTCTTCTGGCCGACGGGCACCAGGTCGCTGTTGTCCTCGCCCAGAAAGATCGTGCTGTCGCGTCCGTCATCCTGAAACAAGCGAGCCTTGCCGCCGTGCAGCGCAAACTCGCCCAGTCCGCCGTCTTCGGTGTTCATAATCCGGTAGCTGACGGGGACGCCGATGTTCTGATTTTCCAGCCTTTCCGGGTCCCACGGCAGCTTGCCCGCATCCCACGTCCAAATCTTGGTGATGGGCACCTTGGGGGCCTTGAGGAACAGCATTTGCTTGGTTTCCTCGTGGGCGATCCCCTGCTCAAAGCTGTCGCCGTAGTCCAGCAGGACGGTGGCGTTGTCGAAGTCCTCGCCGGAGAAGTTCCGCAGCACGATGTAGCTGTTCAGATCCAACTGGGTTTCCGCTTTGTCGGCGAGGGCCTTGTAGGTCACCAGACGGTCGATATTGCTCAACAGATAGCTGATGCGGACGGTCTCGGCATAGTCGCCTTCGGAGGCGATTTCCCAGATCAGCGCCGGCTCGCCGGGAGGAAAGCTGACGTTGAGCAGCTTGACCTGTTCGGGATGATCCAGCACGATCAGCCGAATCGAATCGGGATCAATCGACACGGCCTTCCACGAAAAGTCCACCTTGTTGAGCCCCTTTTGCAGCGTCAGGATCCGCTCTTCTTCGATCAGCGTAAACCGGGGATTGTCCAGGCGGATAACCGTCGCGTCCCGCTCCGGCAGCGCCACCAGCTTCGTCCGCGCCTGGGCGACAGATGCCGCGGCTGCCAGAATGACCATTCCTGTGAGAAGTGTTTTTGCGTTCATAATCGGTACTCCTGTAAAAAGTGTTAGAGGACAGTTTCTGTTGTTTATTTTTGTTATTTCAATCTTATTTCTATGAGCCGGAATCCGTCGGGTCGGCGACG
This sequence comes from Phycisphaerae bacterium, assembly GCA_012729675.1. Taxonomy (GTDB): domain Bacteria; phylum Planctomycetota; class Phycisphaerae; order Sedimentisphaerales; family Anaerohalosphaeraceae; genus T3Sed10-213. The sequence continues at coordinate 2,828 of JAAYCR010000017.1, forward strand.
CGGCCCATGAAGAGAATACTGCCGGTGGCGTTGTCCCGGATGACAAAGACAAAGGGTCTATCGGCGCGGAAGACCGGCGTCGGAGCCGGCATGGATCGAAGACGCATGACGACCCCCGTCGCCGCGGCGGCCTCGGTGCCTTCCTCATTCACCTCCACGAATGCCTTATGAAGGACATCGGAGATCAAAAGGTCCTTTGCGCCGGTCATGCCGGAAAAATCCGCCGCATCGCCGAATGCATCCGGCATTCCCATCGCCGCAAGTGTCCGATCCAGCGAGAACTGACAACTCATCCTGAATTTCGGCAAAAAGACCTCGACATCCTGCGACCGCAATTGACTTGTCCATACCGCAAGCGTCTCGGTCGAGAGGTCTTCTTCGACGTGTCGGAGATACCCCTTTTCCGGCAGCAGAACGACCATGCTCACGTCGTTTCCCTTGTACGGCAGTACAAGGACCTGCACCTTGACGCGCCTGTCGTTCCGAAGGCTGACATGCTCGCCGTATGGATACTGGCCTTTGCGGTACATCAGCGGGGCTTGTACGGTCTTCTCCTGCGAGACATAAAACGGCTCCGCCCGCGTCTGCTGTCCGTCGAACCGGCCGGCCCAGTCGCCCTTGAAATAAATGGCATTGGTCAGGACCAGCCGGGTCATGCTGTCCAGGATGCCGGGCGGAATCAGGTCTTTGATTTTGCTCTGCGTTTTGTCCTCAACCCACTGATTGATTTTGACCCGTGTCGGTTCTGTTTCTTTGACGAAATCGACGTTCTCCAGCTCGGCCTTGTAGTTCCGCTGGTTCAGGTTGATAAACGATTCGAGGAATGTGTAGTCCTTTTGGGCCCAGAGTGCATTGGCGACGGTGAGCTGGTAATCGCCCTTTTGCCCCTGCTCGTTGAGCTGGTCAATGAGACGCCTGTATGTCGGATGGAATTCCCGTTGATTAGAGGCAAAATGCAGTGTCTGTGCCATCTGCGTTGCCGTATCATTTCTTGCCCCGGCATACGTCATCGCCAAAGCCGTGGAGATGCTGTAGGGTGAAACGAACAGGTTGCCTTCCCGGGCTTTCAGTCGGGCATAGAGATCAAATGCAAAGGATGTATTGCCATTGACAATGCTGCTGACGCTCATACGTGCACTCGGGACGGCCTGGTCTATATCTTCGGCCCAGACAGATATATTCAACAATGGGAGTGCAATTAAAATCAAATAACGTGTGTTTTTCATTTTTCTGCACCTTAAATTCAACATTTAGTTTCGTTCGGTTTTTTGCATCAATTACTGTTTCCCTGCCTTTCTTTGGCGATGACGGCAGCGCGTTCGTTGAGGTATTTGGTAACCGTGTAGGTCAGGATTTCCTCGGATCGAGCAGGCAGGGCGGCTGTGAATCGGGCGCGATGGACGTCCAGTTTTTCATACGCCGCCGGTTGCCCCTGTGGGATTGCAATATCCCACTCTTCGACGCCGAAATTCCGAGTGACTTCCGCCTCCACCGCGATTTCCCCGGCGTTCGTCAGCTTGACGCTCCAGGTCTCAATCTCATCCCAGCCGTTGATATTGCCTTTGTTGTCAAAGGTGTAATGGTCGGTTTTGCGGTCCATCAGCATCGGTTCGACCTTGACCCGTTGGGCCGGGCCGAGATTCAGCTCCACCGCTTCATTGACGGGGATGTATTTGACGTCGGTTTCGCCGACGTAGGACAGGTTCTGCCGGTCGTTGACCGTCCGGTAGAGCTTGACATTGCCCTCCGGGATGGGCGTTGTGCCGAGTTCATGCTCCGTATCGTTGGTGAACGAGACAAACCGGATGGTATCCGTGCCATAGCGATCTTCGTCATATTTATACAGGCTTTTGACGGGAATATCGGACACATCCAGACTCTCCAGCCGCTTGGCCCAGGTATTCGGCAGATTCTCTGTTCCCTCAATGGTATAGAGGAAATATTCGCTCAGCCCCTCTTTTTCGATAGCTTTAATTTCATGATAGAAGATTGCCCCGCCGTCCATGCCGCCCATTACGCCATCCATCTTCATATCGCCATTAGAAACGAACCACCAAGGTTCCAGACCAGGAGCCATCTCTTCCTCCTCTTTCCATTGTCCCAAGTCCAACCGATTGGATTTGTCGTCCAGAATGTCCGGGCCATACGGATATCTTCGCCGGGCCAGATAGGGTATTTCTTCCGTCAGTCGGGTCTGGCCGACGATCAGCCGCGTCTGGGCGTTTTCAAAATCCTGGCCGGAGTGATTAGCCACATGGACATAGCCCTTCAGGTCCATCGTGGTTTCGTCCTCGTTCATCGTACCCATATAGAACGCCCGCCACGACAGCCCGCTGGCAAAATAGGTAATCTCAAACGGCACCGCCCCCTCGACCTCCGAGCGAATCAGCCAGCGGCCGATGTCTTTGAGGCGTGCCGGAAAAACAAGCTGCTGAATATCGACTTTGTCGGCATGTTCCAGCGGCCTCAGCGACAGGCTCGTCGGGTCAATCAGCGTCTCGTCCCACATAAATTGCAGCCAGTTCCAGCCGGGCTTGAGCGTCAGCTTTCGCGTATCCCGCACCAGCGTCAGATCGGCGGAATTGTAAATCGTCAACTGCATCGCTTCCGGCCGGGGCAGCACCACCAGTTCGATGGCGCTGGCCGGGGCAAACGGCGGCTTGTCCGGGATGTCCTCGGGATGGACGATTCGCACCCCATCGTCCGGTTGGGCGGCCATCGTGTGAACGTGTGCCTCGGGCGCCTGCGCCCAAGCAGGTCCACCGACCTCAGGCCCCGGCAGCGGAACATCCGATGGGGGCAGGGTATGGGTGACTGTCGGGGGGCTGGATTTTGGCAGGCTGTCCGGCAGATTCTGCAGCGTCAACAGGCAGGCAAACACAACCGCTGCGGCCGCCGCAGGCCACACAAACCACCGGCGGCGATAGAGCGGAATCGACCGCCCGCCGCTGTGCGGAACGGCCAGCGTCTGCTGTATCAGTGCCTCCGAGGGCGTTTCATCAGCCAAAACGTCCATCACCGCGAACTTGGCTTGCAGTTGCCCCAAAGCCTCGCGGCACAATCCGCAGCCGTCCAGATGGTGCTCGGCCACCTTTCGGTCAGAGCCGTCCATCAGGTCAAATGCGTACCGGATCAGTGTGTCTTCGTTTAAGTGCGTCATTGGACGTCTCCCGTCGGGTTCGGCAGCGTCGCGGCCATCCGCTTTAAGGCCCGAAACAGATGCGATCGAACCGCCCCGACTGAACAGCCCAGCGATTCGGCAATCTGCTTATAGGTCAGGTGATGGTAATAATTCAGGATTAGTGCCGCCCGCTGCTGGTCGGGCAGATGTTCCAGCGCCCGTCGCACTGCCTGCCGTTTCTCCTCCAGCGTCAGGGCTTCAACCGGCCCAGGCTCGGCCGACGGCAGTGCGCTTTCCAGTGTCGCACAATGGCCCCCGTCGGGGCATCCGACAGGGGCCGCCAGCGAAACGGCGGCGTGTTTGTGCTCCTTCCTTCGGTACCCGATGGCGGAATTGGCGGCGATTTTCAAGAGCCACGGCCGTAAGTCCTCGCCCTTGAAGCTGACGGCATGTTGATGGACCTTTTGGAAGGTTTCCTGAAAAAGATCTTCGGCATGGTCTTTGTTATGTGTCATTTTTGTCAAATATCCCAGCACAGCCCCACCGTGACGGCGAACGATAGCCTCAAAGGCACTCGTCTCGCCGCGGCAATAGGCGGTTATCAAGTTCCGGTCGCTAAGCTGCGTCATAGTTTTTCCTGCTGAGGATATAGACAAGCATACCACCGAAAAGGTTTACAGAAAATTTAATTTTTTAGAATAATTAAAGAGGTTTCCATACGCCATCCCGCCCAGCGGGGAGGGGGTATAAAACAAGAACAATTCGATCTATTATTCAATAGTCAATAACCAATAATCAATTACAAAAGGGTGGCATCGGTTCTGCGCAGCAGACCGATGGGAGAATTCCGACCGACTCTTCCACCATTCATCAAAAGAACTGCTTTTTCTTGGAAATCGCCGTCGTTAGCCGCTATACTGACAAACACCGAAACCCTTGCGGCAGCCAAGAGGTGTTCGGGAAACGTGAATTTTGGGACGAATTTCCATCGGTCTGCTGCGCAGAACCGATGCCACCCAAGTGAGAAATTTGATTAGAAGCAGTTTTTCGGAAATTTAAACATGATAGATGGCGGACAAATATAATGATAAAAAAATATCTGATTATTGTGTTATTCTCACTTACTGCCTTAACAGGTTGTTTGAAATTTGGAAACGATGAGGAAACGAACACACCAACAACAGACCAGGTTGCTCGATGTAAATCTGAAATGTATCTCAATTCTTCAGCAACAGTAATTCCTCTTGGGTATAAACTCTTAGGTTCTGGAATTGACGATGCCATTTGGTTTAAATTCAAAATCCAATGTACTGACATCTCTGAAATTTTTGATACAAAAATAGTTGATATCACAAAGTTCAAACATGGCTTTAATTTTTTTCATGACATGAAAAATCTGGAATGGTGGGATGTTTCTGGAAAAGATTTGATTGGAGGACAAGTGTCATTACCAAATGCAAGATGTATGAATGTTGGTTTGCTTAAAATCGAAGATGGCTATATCGTCTATATTATGTGGCATGAAACATAGAAAACGTAGAATCAGGGGTTTTGAAATAATCAATTGAGGGTTTTTGATCGTCCAACGAAAGGAATAACATTGAAAGCAGCATTTTTGGGATTGGTACAGTCGGGCAAGAGCACACTGGTTTCAGCCGTCAGCGGTAAAGAGGCGGCTCCGAGCGGAGCGGTCGAGGCGCACGAGGTGATGGTCTCCGTGCCGGATGAGCGGCTGG
>JAAYCR010000002.1 GCA_012729675.1 Phycisphaerae bacterium
GAATTGGGGACGGATTGTTTCTGGGCATCCTATGCAGAGCATCTTCCGAAAAGTTATGTGATAATCGGGATCAATGGCGATAAAGTATGGGATATTAACAGCAAGTCAGTTGTCAAGACGATAAAACGTTCTTCACCTTCTGCCACATCGTTGGGTGAATACCGTTTGCAAGCGGGCTTTGTTCAAGTTCCGGTTCCTTTTTTCGGCTGTGTCCATCATCCGGCCATCCATCGGATCAGCACCTCGGCAGAAATGAAGCCATGGGTCTTAAATAACGATTATGACCGGCCAATTCCCCGACGTATTGTTGAAGAAAAGGGTGTCGATCGAAATCAATTTGCTAATAGAAAAATAGGTATTGGTTTTAACATGCAATGGGACCCCTTGAATCGCATCAAACAGAAAATGAGTTGCCATGCATTCAGCTCCTTCATGGAATTTTATAAAACGAATAGAAAAAAACGAAAGCTGACAGTAAAAGGCATATTACAGACCGGAAAATTCAGTTTGTTTTTTGTCCACAGATGCTGTAATCTTATTTTATACCGTCTTGGCTTCAAGTCATTGAGATTACCCCATATCTTCCCTCAAAGTTTTAGGGAAAGTCCTTTTGCGTGTTCGTATCTTTTTTTATGGGGCGTCCACCACACAAAAAAGAAGTATAAAGTATAATCATGTCTTAAAATCTAAGCAATGCACGTACGCATTAACATACCGGCTTGGGGTTGTCGAGAATACGCATACAGTCTCCTGAGTGTGCTTCCTTTCAAGACACGCACCTATACAGAAAGACTCACGAAAAAGGTACGGAAAGAGGCCGATGGCCGATATGTTTATCTGTTGTCTTCGGGTCGTTTTTGCATTGTCTCTGCAATTCAGCAACTTGGCTTAACCCATCCGCGCGTTGCTGTTCCGGCGTATGTTTGCCCCTCCGTTATTCAGGCGATTCGTCAGTCACAGGCGGAACCCGTTTTGATTGACGTGGAAGCCGGGTCTATTCAGTTTGACGCCGATAGACTGAAGCAGAACATCAGTGACAGCCTAATTGATGCGATTGTGGCTCCGAATACCTATGGCTTAAGTCAGGACTATGCGTGCCTGTCAACCTTGAATGTGCCGTGGATTGAGGATGCCGCATATCAGGCCGGGGTGATTGACGACGTTTCAAAACGGGTCTGCGGGCTTCGAGGTACTGCGGGGGTGTGGAGTTTTAACTTCAAAGCATTGACCTCGGTCGGCGGCGGCGTACTCTTGAGCAGAGAAAAAATTAATGCCCTGGAAACATTAAAACATCCTTGTATCGGCCCTGCAATAACAGGACGCTTTGTCAATTATCTGTTCAGAAGTATTTTTCGAACGCACATTCCCGTTTTTTTTCCGGGTGCGGAGTTGCCTCAGCCTTATGATCTTAAAACGATACGTCGGGCGTTTATGCAGGTGTCGGCGGGGTTAATGTCCGAGCTGCAGGCGGCAATCGCGTTAACGCAGTGGCAGAAAAGGGAAGCAATTTATGCGGCCCAGCGGCGAAATTCTCAGATCGTGCTGTCGGCAGTGAACCAATCTCCGATTTTGCGGCTTCTCAAAGGCCAGGAGACGACTGTGATGGCTCACTTGTTTCCGGTGCTTTTGGATGTCCCCAAACCGTATTTGGCCGATGCCGTGTTGCGCTTCAGGCGGATATTATACGAACACTCTATACAGACGGAAACGCCTTATCCCGTGGCTTGTGAATCTTTTACCGCTGTACCGAATGCGTACAAACTGGCGTCCAGATTGATATTAGTCCCGTGTAATGCCTCTTTAAATGAAAAACAAATGAAACATATCGCGCGAACAATTGAGATTGCGTCGCAGGCAATAAGCAGAATGACGGAACACCGGAAAGACAACAATGAAGAATAAACCGTCGGCGTTTGTGACTTATGGGTGGTGCAGAAGTGCGTATGCGGTGGTGCGCTCGCTGGGCCGCCAAGGGGTTGACGTGCATGTCGGCGATGCGTCAGCAACGGCGATGTCGCGGTATTCGCGGTATTGCAGGACGTTTACGCGGCTGCCGGATTCGTTTGCCGAGCCGGACGCATATTTTGACCGATTGTGTGCGGCGCTGAAAAAGACCGGCGCCACAGTCCTGCTGCCGTGTCACGAGGACGTCCAGATCGTCATCGAGCGTCAGGCGGAGCTGCCGGCGGGTGTGTGTATCGCCGTTCCGCGGCAGGACGATTATACCCGGATGGAAGACAAGCTGGCCTGTCTGGAAACAGCGCAGCAGTACGGCGTTCCTGTGCCTGCGTTTTGCCGCGTTGAAAACGCCGACGCGCTGGAGACGTATGCCGAGCAACTGGGCTTTCCGGTCGTGATCAAGACGCGTAAAGGCAACGGCTCCAAAGGGACGCGCGTGGTTCGTGATCCCGACGCGCTGCACAAAGAGTTTTGGGAGCTTGTCAACGACTACCATATTCCGCCCGAACGCTGGCCGATCCTGCAGGAGTATCTGCCGGGCGATATCGCCTGGACCGGTTCGGTTTTTGATCACGGCCGCTGTCTGGGGATGTCGGCCTGCCATCCCCTGCGGCACAAAGAGACCCATGTGCAGGGTAACGCGACGCTGCGGGAAAACGCGGCGTATCCGGAGCTGGCTGCGCATACGCAAACGCTGCTGGGGGGGTTGGCGTGGAACGGGATTGCGCAGGTGGAGTTTATTCCCGACCGGCAGGGCGTTTTCAAGATGACCGAGATCAACGCCCGTCCCTGGGGGTCGCTGGCGCTGCCGGTGGCCGCAGGGGTCGATCTGCCGTATTTGTGGTATCTGTCGGCGCTGGGGCAGGCGCCCGACGGCTGTGCGGCCAGCGACGAAAACGTCCGCTGCCGCTGGCTGATCGGCGACGGGATCGGAATGGTCACGCGACTGAAAGAAAGACGGTGGAAGCAGGTGCTTGAAATTCTCAAGCCGCAGTGGGGGTGTTATCATGACGATTTCTGTCTGACCGACCCGCTGCCGTTTGTGTTTGAGGCCTTCGATTATCTGACCAAATTCGTCAAGGGCGGCGGTTCGACGAACCCCGTGACCGAAGGGATGGTAGGATAAGAGAGGCGACAAAGAGGAACCCCGGCAAAACAGGTGTTATGATGCCGAGGACACTGAATATAAGAGGAATCCACAGGAACCTATTTTGAAAGGCCAATTAATGGCAGCGGATAATGTTCAGCGATGCAATACCTGTATTATACCGAATACCTGCGATTTGATTCCGTTTGAGGGCGAGACCTGTGTGTTATGCAAAACCGCCCAGCGTACGCCTCGGCCCGCCCCGGTTCCTGTTGAGAGTGAGCGGCTGCTGGAAGAACGCATCGAACAGATTCGGGAAAAGGGAAAAGGCAAGCCGTATGACTGTGTGGTCGGCGCCAGCGGGGGACGCGACAGCACCTATTTGCTGTATCTGCTCACGCAAAAACACAAGCTCCGCTGTCTGGCGGTCTATTATCGAACGCCCTTTACGCATGATGTCGTGGACAGCAATATCCGGCGGATCGTCAAAGAACTTGGCGCCGACTTTGAAGAAATTCAGCTTTCGCAGGATTATCACAGCCGCATCGCTAAAGAAATGATTATGCTGTGGAAGAAAAAAAAGCACAGGCTCATCATCAATCTGGCTTGCGCCCCATGCAAACTGCTGAATCGTGAAATGTATAAGATCACGCGCAAGCACGATGTGCCGACGATTGTGTATGGCACCAATATCTATGAGGCTGTGCAGATTGCGGCAGGCGTATCGAAAAAACAGGTTTTGGTGGGCGACAATTCAAAGGTGCTCAATGTACAGCTCAAAATCAAAAAGCTGCTTATGCTGGTCTGGAACGGCACCAAGCTGCTTTTCACGACTCCGGCTCTCTGGAAACATCTCGTCCTCGGCGTTAAATCGTCCGTGATGTACATCTCGCCCCACACGCTGTATCTGGCCCTGCGCTATCCCGGCATCAAAACGGTGGATTATTTCTATGGCGTGCCGTGGAACGAAAAGGATTGCGATGATACCCTGAACCAGCTCGGCTGGCATCGGCCGCCGGGCGCCAACAGCAGTTGGAAGGCGGACTGCTGTTTTGCCGAGATTAAAAATGTTTTTTCCAGAAAACCATTGGCATTACTTATGCCGATGCTTTCTTTAGTAATATGATTCGTGCAGGCGTGATGACACGCGAGGAAGCTCTGCAGCGTGTTCAAACCGAAGGCAAGCTCTCGATGGAGCGGCTCAAAGAGACGCGTGATATTCTTGATCTCCATGAAGAGTTGTTTGACGATCAGGATTTAAAAAATACCTGAAATGTTACTCCATCGGTTCTGTTTTTCGAACGGCTCCGCGATGACCGGACATTTTCAAAAATCCTTTTTTCCAGATAACCGCTGCGGTGAGGATCGCCGTCAGGACGGCTGCCAGCAGGGCGTACCCTGTGGAAAACCGGCTGATCAGCAGGCCGATCAGGGCGTACATCCCCGCTAGGGCGTAGCAAATGGCGACGGTGCGGGGCAACGGGATGCCGCGGTCGATGAGCTGATCGTAGATGTGGCCGCGGTCGGAGACCATGAGCGGGCGTTTGTTGACCAGCCGCCGCACCATGGCGGTGGCGGTGTCAAGGATGGGCAGGCCGAAGATCACAATCGAGGCCGTCCAGATGTGCAGGCTTGTTCGGGCAAACAGGATCATCATCGCCGCAGTGACAAATCCCAGCAGCATACTGCCGGCGTCGCCCATAAAGATCTTGGCCGGATGGCGATTGAAAGGCAAAAAGCCCAGAATGCCGCCAAGCAGGCTCAGGCAGATAATCAGACGCACCGGGTCGCCGGAGGCACTGACGCCCCAGGTGGCCAGGTGGATCGCCAGCAGGAGCATGCCGAGGGTGATAATGGCGCTGACGCCGCCGCACAGCCCGTCCAGCCCGTCCAGCAGATTCAGCGAGTTGGTCGCTCCGAGCACAAAGAAGACCACGACCGCCGCTCCCAGTGCCGTGTGCAGCTGGGTAGGCAGCGTTAAACCAAACGGTTCAGTGAGCAGTTCCAGATTCGGCACAATCCCGGCTGCGATCAGTGTCGCGGCGGCGATCAATTGGCCCAGAAGCTTTTGCCAGGGCCGGATGTCCATGATATCGTCCACCAGCCCGACAAAACAGGCAATCACCGCCCCGGCCAGGATCCCCAGCAGTCCGGACAGTGCCGTGCCGAACTCCTCAGCGTCCTGAATCAGAACGACCCCGGCCAGCACCCCGACTGTCAGGCCGACCAGAATGCCGACCCCGCCCAGATAGGCGACTGGCTCTTTATGGGTTTTGACAAAGGCGTCCGGGTGATCGACGATGCCCAGACGGAGGGCGACTTTTTTGCACAGCCACGTCCCCGCCAGCGCAAAACCACACGCGCCGAGCAAGACCGGCCAAAACTGAAACGTCCACCCGACGGGCCTTTCCGGTCCGATAAAATGTTCAAGCAGCATTGTTTAGAGTATCCTGAATCCGTAATCAAAAATTCATTCTATCGCGGCCGCAAGGGTTTGTCGATATATTTATGACAATCTGCGAAAGTAAAAGGAAAAACATGGCAGTTTCAAAATCCAAACCGTTTATTTTCTTCTTTTTGGCGATTATCGCGGTCAGCGTGGGGATGTTTCTGATAGAGTGGAACAAGCGGCGAGTTCCATCGCTGGTCGTTTCAGAAAACCGGGGAATTGGGGAGATATTCACCGTGGACGGGAGGCTGGTCACAGTCTTTCTGGACGGCCTGACCTGTGCATGGGATTGGCGGCCTCCGCACGGCAAGCTGGCCGAGTTTCGGATCGGTTCCGGGCGGGCGATTCCGCTGCGCGGCGCACATCTGGGCGCCGTGACCCGCATGGGTGATCGGCATCTGCTGTCGATTTATGATCTTGACGCCGCACGGAAGGTCAAAGACCTGACGATCGGGTGGGAGGATCAGGATGTCCATGTCCGTATCTCAAATGATCGCGGTGTTCCGGTCGCGATTCGCCGCAACCCCGAACGCAATGGGCGAATAGAGTATGAGTTTCTGATTGTGGACGTCGAGGCCGAAATTCTGCGGCCAGCGATATTGCAGTCGATTGAAGCAGACATCCAGACGTTTCGGGATTTTGCCGTTTCAGATAAAGGTGTTCTGTATGTCGCCGGCGCAGACGGCGGCAATGCGCGTTTGCTGGCGATGGATTTGAACACCGGCCAAACACTCTGGGAAAAAATCTGGACGGATGCGGACGAATTGACTTCGGTTGCACTCACGATCGATGGGCGGACTGTCTGGGCTGGCGACCACAGCGCCAACCTGCTTTCGGTGGACGCAGAGGATGGGCGGCGGCTGAGCTATTTTTCTTTGCTTTTGTCCGGTGAAACGCGGCCTGCCAATAACGATTATAAGGTATTGAATCTAACGCCTGCACCGGATGGGCGGCAGATGGGCTGTACTATTGCACCGATTGTGTATGTTCTGGATATCGAAACCGAGCAGCTTCGATTTCGGCATAATCCAAGGCAAAAAGTCACTTCAAGAGTAGCTTTTTCACCAGATAGCAAAAAAATTGCCACTACTTCACTGCGAGCTGATGGTGAAATTCGTATCTGGACATTAGAATAGGCAATTCAAACTGAAGTTTTGTCTCTGGATGAGTAGAAACTTACACGCATCTTGAAGTCGTTGATCAAAAAAACGACTAAAAATAAATAGCCCTCATTCCTTGCACCCGGATTCGCTGTTCCTTTGTTCGTCATTTCCCCACCGGGCACTTGCTCCATCGCTGACTTGATTTTGATATATATCTTCACCTGTTCAGGGGCAGATTATCAGAACAGTCCCTGCACCTTGCCGGTTTTGACATCGACGTCGATGCGGCGGTAGGCCGGGTCGGAGCCGGTGCCGGGCATGAGTTTGATGTCGCCGGCGATAGGAACGACGTAGCCGGCGCCTTCATAGACCAAAATATCGCGGATGGGCAGTTCCCAGCCGACAGGACGGCCCTTCAACTCCGGGTCGTGCGACAGGCTCAGATGCGTCTTGACCATGCACGTTCCCAGGCCGCGCAGAGCGGGGTCGGCGTCGATGGCGCGGATTTTGGCCAATGCCTTGTCGGTGTAGGTGACGCCTTTGGCGCCATAGATTTCCGTGGCGATTTTGTGGATGCGTTCTTTGAGCGGCATATCGAGGCCGTAAAGGTACTGAAAGTCACGTTCTTCCTGTGCGACGGAGGCGACTTTCTCGGCCAGTTCAATCGCCCCTTCGCCGCCCTTGAGCCAGTGTTCGGACACGGCGGCTTCTGCGCCGTACTGTTCGGCAATGCGGCGAACCAACTCGACCTCGGCGGGCGTGTCGGTATAGAACGAATTGACACAGACGATGGGACGGACGCCCGACTTACGGACGATGTCGATGTGAGCGATGAGATTTTCGCAGCCTTTTTCAAGCAGGGCGAGGTTTTCGGTCTTGTACTCGATCGGCAGCGGTGCGCCGGGTTTGACGGCCGGGCCACCGCCGTGCATCTTGAGGGCGCGGACGGTGGCGACGATGACGACGGCATGGGGCTTTAGTCCGGACATGCGGCACTTGAGATTCCAGAATTTCTCATACCCGATATCAGCGGCAAATCCGCTTTCGGTGACGACGAAATCCGACAGTTTTGTCGCTGCCAGGTCGGCGATAATACTGCTTTGGCCTATGGCGATATTGGCAAACGGCCCGGCGTGAACGAGTATCGGCTGGCCTTCGATGGTCTGGACGAGGTTGGGGTTGAGGGCGTCGACCATCCAGGCGGTCATTGCGCCATCGACTTCAAGATCGGCGGTCGTCACCGGCCGGCCGTCTTTGTCGTAAGCGACGACGATGCGGGCCATCCTCCGCCGCAAATCGGCCAGACTGGTCGAGACGGCCAGGATGGCCATGACTTCACTGGAGACGGAGATTTGTGCGCCGGAGTCCATCTCAAAGCCGTCCATCTTGCCGCCTTTGCCGATGGTCATATTCCGCAGCGACTGGGCACAAAAGTCAATGGCCCATTTTATCTGCACGTTGTCGGGGTCGATGTTCAGACGCCGAAGGCCGATCTTGGTCAGACGGGCGTCGTCGTAGTTGTGTTCGTGCTGCATCCGGCTGGTCAGGGCGACCATTGCCAGGTTGTGGGCGCTGGTCACGCATTCGATATCGCCGGTCAGACGGATGGAGAAGGGAACCATCGGGATACACTGGCTCAGGCCGCCGCCGGCAGCGGAGCCTTTGATGTTGAAGGTCGGGCCGCCGCTGGGCTGGCGAATGCAGCCGACCACCCGCTTGCCCAGTTTGCCCAACCCCTGCACCAAACCGATGGTCGTGGTGGTCTTGCCTTCGCCCAGCGGCGTCGGCGTGATGGCCGTCACGTCAATATAGCGGCCGGTCGGGGCGTAGCGGAGGCGGTCCATCACCTTGGCATAGTCGATCTTGGCCAGTTTTTCGCCCATCGGCAGCAGTTCGCCGTACGCCAGCCCCAGATCGCGGGCAAGCTGGTACAGCGGTTTCATATTCTCTTCGGCGGCTTCGGCAATCTGCCAGTCCTTCATCTTCAACGGGTCGAGCTTGGGCATAACAATCGGTCTTTCGGAACAATACTTTCCATTGCGATGGGCTAAAGCCCATCCTACGAACTACGCACTACAGGCTATTGTCGTCCGAATCGGTCGCGTTCGCTATACGCGACCGAATTTTTTTTAGCAGTATTTTGCTGAAAATGGGTTTTATGGCCTCAGACGACTGTCGAATAACCGTATTTATCGGGATTTATAAAAGCGGCGGCGGGCCATCTGGACGATCTGCTGCATCAGGGCCTCGTAGTCCATCCCGGTTTTTTCGGCGGCTTCGGCGACCTCTTCGCCGTAGGCAATGTCGGGGTTGGGATTGGCCTCCAGCACGACGATGTTTCCGTCCGGCCGAAGCCGCAGGTCGATGCGGCCGTAATCCTGCAGGTGCAGGACGCGATAGACTTTTTTGCAGATTTTTTCGATTTTTTTAAGCTGTGTCGGCTCCAGGTCGGCAAAGCCGAAGTTGATCTTCCACTTTTCGCGGTAGTCGTCGTTCCATTTGGCGCGATAGGTCAGCATGGTCGGGCCGTCGGGGTCGTCGCCGGTGCCTTCAAACCGGCATTCGCGTACCGGCAGCACTGTCAAACGCGCATTGCCCAGCACACTGACATAAAGCTCGCGGCCGGGGATGTATTCTTCGGCAATCGCCGGCTGGTTCCAGCGGCTGTGGACAAACTCCACCCGCTCGCGGAGGGCGTCGGATGTGTGGACGATGGAGGCGTTGGCGATGCCTTCGGAGCCGTCTTCGAGGGCGGGCTTGACGACCATCGGAAAGTGCAGCTTGCCCGAACATTGATAACGCTGGCCCGGCACAAACGACAGAAACGCAGGCACGCGGATTTTATGTAGGCCGAGCAGTTGCTTGCACAGACGTTTGTCGCGGCAGAGCATCAGACCCATTGCCCCGGCCCCGGTAAAGGGGATGTCCAGCAATTCCAGACAGGCGGCGATATTTTTGTCAAACATCCGGTCGCCGTTGTACTGTTCAGTCAGGTTAAAGATCAGGTCTGGCGGGTTGTCGGCCAGCGTGCGGACGATATCGGGCATATTCACATCGACCGCCAGCGCCGTGACCGTGTGGCCGATCACCCGAAGCGACTGGATGACGTGGTACTCCGTAATCGGCTTCGGCGGTTCGCCCTCGAATTGCGGGTCATCGGCAAATACCTCCGCGCCGTCCACCAAAACGGTAATCTTCAAATTGTGCAGTTTCATCGTTTATGTCTCCTGTCGGGGCGAAAAGTGTTGCCGGCAATCGCAGTGATCAGGGCAGTCAGTCCGATCAGGTCGTCCTGACGGCCGTAGAGGTTCAATCGCTCGCACCGCAGCATCAGCCGCCCGACGAGTTGGTTGATGTCAAATTTTCGGTGTTCTGTCCATTCGGTCACTTGGTTGATCAGCAGTTTGCGATGCTCCCGCAGCAGGTGGGCGGCGGGCAGGTCGGCGTGATCTGTTTTTTCAGGCTTAAACAGCCGCAGCAGACAACTGTCATAGTACCCGTGGAAGTCCGCACCGAGTGATTTTCGTTTGCGTTCGTAGTAGGTCGCCAACGTCGAGGTCATCCGGTTGGCTGACCATGGCGGATTCGAGTCAGGCTTGACCAGCGGTTTAGCGGCGGCGATTTTGGGAATTAGATGCTCGATATAGACCAGCTTCTTAAAGACAGGCCAGTCGCGGTATTTGTTGCGCCAGTTGTTCTGCGGATTGAGCCAGACGGCGAAGGTCTCGGCAAAATCCTCATCCGGATGCGACTGGGCGTAGTGATCGGACAAGTGGATCACATACCGCCGCGAGTAGGGCTGAAAGCTGTAGCTGTTGCCGTAATGGGTCGAAAAAGACCCGAATAGCTCGCGCCAGCGGGTGCGTTTATACAGTTGATAGGCGTAGTTGAGGGCATGGCCGCATTCGTGCCGCAAGAGACGCATACAACTCTTATCGTCGCCGCCTTCGACTTCGAGCATCATCTTTAGCTCCAACTCCATCAACCTGGGATGTGCCAGACAGAACGGGATGCCGATGATGGGGGCTTTGTCGGGGCAGAGCCACTCGTCGGCCAAGTAGCACGGCGGGCGAAAACGGATGCCCTTGGCCGCTAGCTCAGCATAGAGCCGCTCCAGTCGCCCTTCGAGCACCGAAGCGGCAATGCTGACGTGCAGGTCGCGCACCCGCATCTCCAGCAGTTCCCGATCCGGCAGCAGCGTCCAGTCTATCAGATTGTGCGGTTTCGATATCATCGCGTTTCGGCCAACCCGCTTTTGGCGGGGTGAAGTATATCGCTTTTTTTTTCAGGACAGGGTTCAAGATGAGGCTTTTTTTTGGATCGCCCCTGTCCTGTATCAGTCGCGGCGGCGATCAGGTTGCTCTTGTGCAGGGCTTCATCCTCTGCCCCGGCAGTGGTCAGTATAGCGTTAAACAATGTCCGTTCCAAGAAAAAGTACCCATTATCGCGGGATTCCGATAATGTTCAGTTTGGACCTTCTGTCAACCCAGCCCGCTGTGCCGGGCTAAGACAGTATGGATAAAACAAGCTAAAGCTTGACCTACGAACGGTGTGAAGCTATTGATTATTGCTCAATTGAATGGAATTTTCCTGCCTTTCAACTTGATGGGCTAAAGCCCATCCTACGGTGCATTGTGTCGTTTGTGCGCATAAAATGACACATCTTTTTGTTTTTGTTAGGTTTGTGTTTTGTGTATAATGAGGGGCTATGATACATCGAACGATTCAGCGTGTTAAGGACGCGATTGACCGGGAGTTGCTGCCGTATGTGCGCAAGCCGGGGCGGTATATTGGCGGCGAGATAAACCAGGTGCGAAAAGACCTGGACGCCTGCCGGGTGCGGTTGGCGCTGTGCTTTCCGGATATATACGAAATCGGAATGAGCTATACCGGTCTGTCGATTCTGTATGAGGCGGTCAACCGGGTGGACGGGTGGGCGGCCGAGCGGGTGTTTGCGCCGTGGACGGATGCCGAGGCGGTGATGCGGGAAAAGGGGCTGCCGCTGTTTTCGATGGAATCGTGTGCGGCGGTGGTGGGGTTCGATCTGGTGGGGTTTAGCCTGACCAACGAGCTGTGCTATACGAATTTTCTGAATATGCTCGATTTGGCGGGGCTGAAGGTGCGGGCAGAGGAGCGCAGTGCCGACGACCCGATTATTATCGTCGGCGGGCAGGCGGCCAACTGCGGCGAGCCGCTGGCGGCGTTTGCGGATCTGTTTGTGCTGGGTGAGGCGGAAGCGGCGCTACCGGAGGTGTTGCGGTTGTACGAGGAGTGCAGAGACGGCGGGGGGGATAAGCGGGGGTTTTTGCTGGAGGCAGGGCGGCGGTTTTCGTTTGTGTATGTGCCGGGGTTTTATACCCCCTCCACCCTGCGGGGTACTGGCCCTTTGCAGGGGGAGAGCTGCTTGTCGCCGCTTCAGGTTGCGGGCGAACACATAGGGGCGCCCTTACGGGTGGGCGATGAGGGGTTGCCGGTACGGTTTGAGAATGCGGTGGTGCAGGACTTTGAGAATGCGGTGGTGCCGACCCGGCCGGTGGTGCCGTATGTGCAGGCGGTGCATGAGCGGATCAGCATTGAGATTATGCGGGGCTGTCCGGGGCGGTGCCGGTTTTGTCAGGCGAGTTTTTGCCGGCGGCCGGTGCGGTATCGCAGTCCGGACAGGATTGTGGAGATTGCCAAGGAGCAGTATGAGGCGACCGGGTATGATACGATCAGTCTGCTGAGCCTTTCGACGGCGGATTATCCGTATTTGGAGGAACTGCTGGAGAAGCTGAGGGCGACTTTCGAGCCGCTGCGGGTGGGGGTGTCGGTGCCGAGCCTGAAGGTGCAAAAGCAGCTTGAGCTGCTGCCGAAGATGGTGGCTTCGGTGCGAAAGGGGGGGCTGACGATTGCGGTGGAGGCGGCCAGCGAGACGCTGCGGCAGGTGATCAATAAGCCGATTTCGAATGCCGATTTGTTTGCGGCGATACGGGCGGCGTATGCGGCGGGGTTTCAGAAGGTCAAGCTGTATTTTATGGTCGGGTTTCCGGGGGAGACAGAGGCGGATATTGCGGCGATTGTGGATTTGTCGTGCGAGATCGCCCGGCTGCGCAAGGCGGTGGACGGACACTGGGCGACGGTGAACGCAGCGGTCAGTTGGCTGGTGCCCAAGCCGCACACGCCGTTCGGGCGGCTGGGGCAGAAAGACCGGGCGTATTTTGAGAACGCGCGGGAGATTATTTTAAATCGCAAACGCGAGCTGAACGGGCGGTCGGTGCGGTTTAAGTTTCACGAGATCGAGCAGAGCGTGCTGGAGGCGGCAATCGGACGCGGCGACCGGCGGATGGGTGAGGTCATTGAGCGGGTGTGGCGAGATGGGGCGACGTTTGACTTGTGGAGGGAGACGTTTGACTTTGCGCGGTGGGAGCAGGCGTTCGCGGCGTGCGGGATGGATGTCTATGCCGAGGCACAGCGGACGTTTGCGCCGGATGAAGCCGTGCCGTGGGGGCATCTGGGCGGGCCGAAAGCAGATTATTTGGCGGGGCATTATGCTGCGGCGATGGCAGCGGCAAGGGGATGCGAAGAAATAGGCATATAGGTATATAGTGAGCGAACAATCGAAAAAAATTCGTGTCTGCTTTATCGCGCCAAAGGCCTATCCGATCTTCAGTCCGGTGGTCGAAAAGGTCTTCGGCGGCGCGGAGGTGGATTTGTATCTGCTGGCGACCGAACTGGCCAAAGACGAACGATACGAGGTGTCGTTTGTTGTGGGCGATTACGGCCAGAAGGATGGGGAAGTACGCGAGGGAGTGCGGCTGTATAAATCCGTTAAAACCGACCGATTTATGTTGTTGGAGGGGGCAAAGGTCTGGCGGGCGCTGCGGCGAGCGGATGCGGATATTTATATGCATGAGGCCTGTTCGCTGGGGACGACGCTGGCGGCGATATTTTGCCGGCGGTTCGGGCGGAAGTTTGTGTATCGCACCGCCTCCAGCCGCGAGGTGGACGGCGGATATTTCCGCCATAAGCCGTTTCGGGGCATGTTTGTCAAATGGGCGTTTGGCGCGGCGAATGTTATGATCGTTCAGAATGATCAAGACGCCGAGAATGCAATGCGAACCATTGGGCGGGAAGTGTCGGTTATTCGGAACATCTGTCGGGTGTCTTCAGAGGGGCTTGGAAAAAAAGAGGGCATACTGTGGGCCGGCCGCAGCCTGCGAGTCAAACGGCCGGATCTGTTTTTGGAACTGGCACGGGCGTTTCCCGACCGGCGATTCGTGATGATCTGTCAGCAAGGCTCAGGCGATGCCTCCTACGAGCAGCTTGTCAAAGAGGCCGGGCGTATCGGGAATCTGACGTTCATCCGCCGCGTGCCGTATCAGGAGATTGACCGGTATTTTGAGCGGGCGGCGGTGTTTGTCAATACGAGCGACTCGGAGGGGTTTCCCAATACGTTTGTGCAAGCGGCCAAGAGCGGAACGCCGATTTTATCGCTGCGGGTCAACCCGGACGGATTTCTGGATGCGCAACACTGCGGGCGGTGCGCCGACGGCGATTGGGAGCGTTTTTGCGACCTGTTGCGTGAACTGGCGGACACACCTCTGGGCGCCGAGTTGGGTCGCAACGGGCAGGATTACATTCGATACTATCACGACATTGAGACGATTATTCGGCAGTACAAGGAGATGTTCGCCGGTTTGATGGAAAAGGGCGGCGAATAGCAACTGTCGCGTCATTGCTGTTGGGTCGCCGGCGGCAGGACGACCCGGCGGCGGAGGTGGAAGCGGCGGATGATCTTCGAGAGGGCGCGGCATCCGGCGGCGGTGGTTTCGGGAAATGTCGTCAGCAGGCGCATCCAGCAGCGATACTCCATTGGGAAAAGCGAATCGAATTCATTCAGGATCAGGCGGATGTCCTCGGCGCGGGCGTCAAAGAGCATGCTCCGCATCCAGCCGCGCAGCAGGTGGGTCGCCAGCGGACGAAAGCTGTCGAGCCGACCGAACTGTTCGGCCAGCGCCAGATGACGGTGCATCAGGTCGGCGTAAAAACGCCCCTGCATTTGACTTTTGTTGAGGCTCTGCGGCGTGGCGAGATGATAGATCGCCAGCGGTTCGGCGGCAAATCCGACCGCAGGATAGCGATAGGCAATCTTCCACCATAGTTCGATATCTTCAGCTATTTTCAACGATGGGTCAAAAATCCCGGCATCACAAAGAACGTCGCGACGTATCAGCTTCGTATCTGTATTGCCCCGAATACCTTTCAGGTAACCAATCAAAAAATCATCTAAAACCATCCCGCCGTTAAGTTCTTGTCGTATTTTTTCAGGCGGCATCTCGGGGGCTTGTCGGTTTTCTGAACAGGAGCAGGAGATTGCGTTGCCCGATACCCAGACGAGTTCGGGGTGGTGTTTGAGTATCTCGGTTTGCACGGCCAGCCGATGCGGCAGCCATTCGTCGTCGGCGTCGAGGAAGGCAATCCAGTCGCCGGCCGCAGCGGTAATCCCCGTGTTGCGG
Source organism: Phycisphaerae bacterium (assembly GCA_012729675.1). Taxonomy (GTDB): domain Bacteria; phylum Planctomycetota; class Phycisphaerae; order Sedimentisphaerales; family Anaerohalosphaeraceae; genus T3Sed10-213. The sequence continues at coordinate 15,094 of JAAYCR010000002.1, forward strand.
GCCGCGGCCGCCCCGGCGTTGGCCTGTTGAACCAGATGCACCTTGTCGCCGTAGGAGCGGACAATCGCCGCCGTCGCGTCGGTTGAGCCGTCGTCCACGACGATGATCTCATCGGCGGGGCGGGTCTGGGCCAGCGCACTGTCAATTGCCCGTTCGATATGGGCTGCGCTGTTATACGCCGGAATGACGGCGGTGATGGTTGGTTCTTTGGGGGTCATGTTTACATCGGAATTTTAAGCACTTTGTTGAGTTTACGTAGCGTCGGCATGCATCGGAGCGTTAGCCCCGGGAACACCGTTAGCAGATAGACCGCCGTTTTATAGCCGGTCGGCAGCAGAAATCCCAATTCTTTAAGTATCTTTCGTATTTCGAAGACGCGTTCGTCATCCCAGGACCAATGAATCCACATTTTAGTTATCGCGCGGGCAACGGGGCGAAATATTTCCGAACATCCTTGCTCATGTGCCAGTTTGAGGTGTCGATTTACAAACTCGATAACCAGTTCAGGCGTATTGTGCCGCTTGACGATACTGTTCAAAACGCCGCGATGATACACAGCCAGAGGGCGAGGGATGTATCCCACCCTGGGGTGTCGATAGGCGATGCGAAACCACATATCCTCATCATTCATCCGTAATAGCCCAGGACGAAAAAGACCGGCCTCGAGAAGCGTTTGTTTTTGAATGAGCATGGTATTGGTGTTGCCGCAAACGCCGTTTCGATAGGAATCGAAATAATTGTCGAAATAGTCCTTACCGTTTAAGAGGGCTGTACTGCGACCTTGGTCATAGACCGCCTGCTCATGATTGTGATCGCATCGGCAGGTGTAATAATTGGACATCGTCCAGACCAGTTCGGGGTTGCGATGAAGATGTTCGACCTGCTGTTTGAGCTTGTCCGGCAGCCATTCGTCGTCGGCGTCGAGGAAGGCGATCCAGTCGCCGGTGGCGGCGGCGATGCCGGTGTTGCGGGCGACGCTGGCGCCGGCATTGGGCTGTCGAATCAGCCGAATCTGGTCGCTGAACTTGGCGGCCTGCTCTGCGGTGTCGTCGGATGACCCGTCGTCCACGACGATAATTTCATCGGCCGGGCGGGTCTGCTTGAGCACGCTTTCAATTGCTCGTCGAAGGGTATGACCGCTGTTGAAGGCGGGAATGACCGAGCTGATTGTATGCGCGTTATTCGACATCACAGGCGTTTCCCTTCCCGTGCAGGCCTGAGATACGACGCGATTCGGCATTTGCATCTGACCCACAGTGGGAGCCATCGAGCCATCGCGAGTTCAAAACGCAGCCGTGCATATAATAGACGAAATTGCCGTATGTCGGGAAATTGATCGAGCAGAAACAATGCGTCGGCCTTTTGTCCCCGACGCGCGCGAAAATGAGCGACTCTCCAGGCGTGCCAGGACAGAACACGCCGGATAAAGACTTGCTTGCTTATCGGGCAGAAGTCGGTGATGATGTTCGGGTGTTTGAGAAAAATATCGAGCGGACGTTGGTCTCTGTTGGAAAGCGCACTGTCCTGACGATTATGGCGGACCGAAGCAGGGCCGACAACCGCAAAGGGGTGACAGAACACGAGTTTTGCAAAAAACACGGTATCCTCGCCCAGCAGGCATTTGTTCGCATCATAAAACCCGCCGCATTGCCTCGCCGCGGATGTTTTGACCATTGTATTGCCGACGTGAAAGAAGAATAAAAATGATAACACGTCTTTGGGATGTTCGTCGCCGTTGAAGGTATAGACGCCCGGAACAACTTTGCGTTTGGCCCAATAGGCGGTCATGTCAGTGTTGTCAGGCCACTCTTCATACAGCGAAGCGACCAAGGTTGCATTCGTTTGAGACATTGCGGCGACGGCATTCTGCAAATGCCACGGATGCCATTGGTCGTCGGCGTCAAGGAACGCCAGATATGGGGCGTCGGCCATGTGTATGCCGCGATTGCGGGCGGCTCCCGGCCCGCGATTATCCTGATTGACGAGATGGATTCTCGAATCTGAAAACTGTTCTGCAACCCGCAAGCTGTTGTCCGTCGAGCCGTCATTGACAATGATCAGCCGCCAATCGTCAAAGGTCTGTTCGAGAACAGATTCAACCGTTCGCCGGACGGTGCGATCCTTGTTATAGAGCGGAATGATGATATCAACGGTGGCCATGAGGGTGTTACGAACTCCATTGATTTCGCCGACGTATTTTCAACTCTTCCACGGCATCCGCAATACGCGGTCCCAGCCAGGGAACGGAAAGACGGAAAGCTATTTCTCTTCGGAATCTGCCGGACAGAAAGGACGCGTATCGTTTCAGCAGCACCAAGGCGTCGTGCCTGCGTTTTTGTTTGAGCAGCTGACGTATCCAGACTTGGAGCATCATCGTTATGCAGGGGGCAAATGCCTTGTCGCGGTTGAATGTCTGCGACAGTTTGCGGTGGCGTTCGATATGATCAACCATGAAATCCACCCGGTCGTTGATTTTGGTTGAGCTGTTCGGCGTATCGAGGTGATAAACCGCCAACGACTGCGGGATGTAGCCGACCTGCGGAAACCGGTAGGCGGTCCGGAACCACATATCGGAATCCTGAGCGCGTTTCATTCCCGGCTCAAACATCCCGATTATATCAAACACCGAACGATGAACCATCACCGTAATCGTTGAGATATAAAAGCCTTTGCAATAAGCGTCGAGGTAATCCTCAAAGACTCGAGATTCCGCCACAGAATCCGGATGTGACAGACGATGTGTTTTCCATTGTGGATGCGCCCGTTCCAGACGGGTATATGACCATTTGAGGTTGGAATACTGCTGATGAAAAACTGCCTGGAGCTGAAGTTTTTGCGGCAGCCATTCGTCGTCGGCGTCGAGGAAGGCGATCCAGTCGCCGATTGCGGCTTCGATGCCGGTGTTGCGGGCGACGCTGGCGCCGGCGTTGGGCTGCTGAATCAGCCGCACGGCGTCGCCGAACGCGCGCACCGCCTCGGCTGTGCCGTCGGTTGAACCGTCATCGACGACGACGATCTCCTTGGCCGGGCGCGTCTGTGCCAATACACTGCGGATAGCGCGGGCAATACACCGCTCGGCGTTGTAAGCCGGGATGACCACGCTGATTTTCATTATTTCCTGAACAGAACACGGATAATATCATTGTAGGTGACCAGCAGCATCAGCGTCAACAGCAGGGCAAGGCCGACATAGGTGATGGCGGCCTGGACTTTTTCGCTGATGGGACGGCCGATGATTTTTTCAATCAGCAGCATCACGATCACGCCGCCGTCCAGCACCGGCAGCGGCAGCAGGTTCATCACCGCCAAAATCGAGCTGAGCAGGCCGAGAAAATACAGATAATGAATCAGCGAGGCGTCGGCAATCGAGTAGCTGACGGTGATGATGCCTACCGGTCCCATCAGCGAGGATGTGGGCAGATCGCCAAAGATAAGCCGATACAGCGTAATCAGGGTGCGCACGATAAACTGCGAGACTTTCTTGACGCCCATAGAGATGGCTTCGAGGCGGCTGTCGGCCTGGAAGGGCACGCGCAATTCCTGGAAGGGGATGTATTGCGCCAGTTGGGATTGAGCGTTGAGGCCGCCGCGTTCGGGGATGGCCATGCCGGTTCCGCCGGCCTCTCCATCGGCTTCATAATCGATACTGATGCGCTGGCCTCGATTGGCCCGCATCTGTTGAATGATTTCATAAAAGTTTGCCACAGGCTCGCCGTCCACGGCGATGATTTTGGCGCCGGGTGGAAACTGCGGCATCATCCCCGGTAAAGCGCCTTCCAGCAGTTTTCCCACCAACGGCACATCCATCGCCAGATCGGGGACAAACCCGATGGTAACGCGCTTGCTGCCTGGAATTTCATAGGGGCGGACGGTCAGCTCAACCCGGTTCAAGCTGCCCGCCTCATCGGCACGCAATACGATCAGCGTCAAGTCTTTATTTTTATGTGCTTCGGTAAGCTCGCGAAGCTCTCTGAAATTCGGGTACGGCGTCTGGCCGATGTGGATGATGATATCGCCGACCTGAAGCTGCGCGGCCGGGTCATCTTGATCTTCCGGATTATCGGGCTGGAATCGACTGATCAGTCGCCGAAATAAGCCCATGACCGGCGGACGTTCCGATAGTGCCGCGACTTTCAGACACGGAATCATCCCAAAGAAATGTGTCAAGTCAAATTCTTCACGAAAATTACTGACCGTCGGCCCGATCCGCATCGGGAATACGAGGTTCTCCAGCGTCCGGGGACTGCCCTGCGGCCATGAGCGAGAGACCGTCAGCGTCACTTCCGGCAGCAGGGCCTCATTAATAAGTTGATGAAATTCCCACGGCGTTGCCACCGGCTGGTTGTTTACGGCCTTGATCTCATCGCCCGGACGCAGACCGGAGGATTCAAAAATCTTGTTCACCAAATCGGGTTCGCGGGCGATCTTTGGTTCAATTGTCAATTGATGGGCGGGGGAAATACCGATGGCTCGAATTCCAGCGGCTTCGCCGCTTGCCTGAGCGGGGTGCTCAGCCACGACGCGAAACGTTTCTTCGTGTGTCCCTTCGCGGCGCACGACAAACAGAATCGGCTGTCCTTGGCCTGATAAGGCGGGCGCCAGCAGCAGTGTTTCATAATCGACGAATCGTTCGCCGTTGACCTCGACAATCTCGTCGCCCGGCTGCAGTCCCGCCTCATAGGCAGGTGAATTGGGGACGACTTCGCCGACGACTGCCGGAATCAGATCAATGCCGCGTGTGAACAACGCCATAAACAGCAGCGTTGCGGCGATGGCGTTGAAGGTAACGCCCGCAGCGACAACAGCGATCCGAATCCACGTTGGACGATTGAGAAAGGAGCGAGGGTCGTTGTCTTGTGCGACCGCCCCGGTATCTGACTGCCCCATCATCTTGACAAAGCCGCCCAGCGGAATCAGGCCGATCTGGTACTCGGTTTCATTGTCGCCTTCTTCGATTATCTGTTCCTGTCCCGGTCGGGGCAGAAAACGAAATCGAAAACCTTTTTTCAGTTTTCGGATTCCGATGGCCACCGGCGGAAAGCCGATGGAGAAGGTCTCGACCTTGATGCCGCCCAGCTTGGCGACAAGAAAGTGTCCCAGTTCGTGAATCATCACCACGCCGCCGAAACCCAGTGCCACCAAGGCAATGGCCCTTGCCGGTCCGGGTTTCTTGAATGCAAAAACGGTCAGTACGATTACGACAATCGCAAAGATTGCCAATTGTATGTAGGGTTTTGATTCTTTAGCGCCGGACAATTCGGTTTGCGGCTGCGTTATTTTCTTGTCTTCGGTCATGAATTTCCTCAATACAGGTCAGGCCTTCGAAAAGGCGGTTATTTCTGAGCGACGGTTTGGGGCGCGTCGGCAAGCCGACGTGCCACTTCCTGTCGCGACCAGTCGTCTATCGCCAACAGGTCGTCCAGCGACAGATGCGTTCGTTCGTTATGTACGTCGAGACAGTGTTCGATCAATTCAACGATGGCACCGAAGGGGATACGTCCGGCCAAAAACGCCTCGACGGCCGCTTCGTTGGCGGCGTTGAAGACCACGGGCGCCGAGCCGCCGCGTCGGGCGACCTCGAAGCCCAGCGCCAAGGCTCGGAACTTTTTCAAATCCGGCGGCTCAAATGTCAGTTTGCCCAAACGATCCAGACGCAGCCTGTCGGCAACGCCTGCGACCCGCCGGGGGTATGTCAGGGCATATTGAATCGGTAGTCTCATATCGGGTGTGCCGAGTTGGGCGATGACGGAGCCATCGACAAATTCGACCATCGAATGCACCACCGATTCCGGATGAATCAGTACGTCAATCTGATCGACCGAAAGCCTGAACAGCCAGACCGCCTCAATGACCTCCAGTGCCTTGTTCATCATCGACGCCGAATCGATAGTAATCTTCGGCCCCATCGTCCATGTCGGATGGTTGAGTGCCTGCTCGACCGTCGCACGCTGCATGTGGGCAGTATCCGTCTTGCGAAACGGTCCGCCGGAGGCGGTGAGAATCACTTTTTCAACCTCGGCGGCGCTGCCAGCCTGCATGGCCTGAAAGACGGCGGAATGCTCACTGTCCACCGGCAAAATCGTTGCACCGCTACGGCGGGCGGCTTCGGTTAGGAGTTCGCCGGCAATTACCAGCGGTTCTTTGTTGGCAATCGCCACGGTCTTGCCGGCCTTGGCCACAGCGAGCGCCGCGGGCAGACCGGCTGCCCCGACGACGGCACACAGCACGATGTCCACCTCATCCAGCGAGGCAATTTCGACCAGTCTATTCGGGCCGGACAAGACTTCTACGCCCGTTCCCTGAAGCCGCTTGCGGCAGCTCTGTGCGGCAACAGAGTCGGTCATTGCGGCGTATTTCGGTCTGACCGCTCGAACCTGCTGACAAAACAGGTCCACTTTGGAGTGGGCGGTCATCGCCACCACTTCAAAGGCCGGCGCCAGCGCCCCGATCACCTCAAGGGCGTTACGGCCGATTGAACCGGTCGAACCTAATATTGCAACTTTTTTTGTCATAGCTCCTTACTATCGCAGATTATCCCTCACCCGTCAAGAAACGATTTTTCGATATAAGAAGTAACAGCAGATAATCAATCGCCGGTAATTAATAATAATAGGTCAGCGTCATATCAACCCCCCAATTGTCTTTGCCTTGGGGGAGGTTGTTGAGCGTCAGTCTCTCGCATTGCAGGTCGGGCCACCGAATGAGTAGAGTCGAAAGAAACATTGTTGTTTTTTCGATGTCTATTGTCTGAATTGAGAGAGTGGCCGATTGCGCCCGTTTGCCGGCCCGTCGGGTTTCGGGGCGTGTATTGAGCGTAAAATTGGCTGGCGGAATCCTTAACGCCGTCGCAAACTCATTGACGATTGGCGTGAAATCAAAATCGCCGGCGACTTCCCCTTCTTTTTCCTGATGGGTCAGTCGCTGAGGTTCGATGGCGACAATCTGGGCCAGCAAATCCTGAGCATTAACATAATCCTCTTCGCCCAATTCCCATGCGGTTTTCGCACGCGGGTATAACACGGCCCCGGCCGTGAATGCCCAGACGCCCAACACAACGGGAATTGCGATGTAATAAAAAAACGGTTGTTTCAGATATTCTTTCATATAAACCTCATTGTGCTGGTTCGACAGTAAAATCAAAGGTATCACGATTTCCGCTTATCGACATCCGCTCGGTTCCCAATTTGAGGCGGGGGTGTTTTTTGACGGCATCAAACAGATCCAGCGTGCTTCTGCGGCTGTTGGTGTCGCCCTTGACGCTCATCGTGTTATCTGTGATCATAATCTGCTGAATTTTGACATCGACCTCCGGCGGACAACTGTTGATCGCTTCGAGCAGAAACGTCAGTTTGGCCGGGACGGATTTATCGTCGCCCGGTCCCAGCCCGTCCTGTACCCGCCTGACATTGACCAGGGTACGCCGTAGACGCGAGTTGATGGCCTCGGTGGTCGGCGGATTGGCGCCGTACATTGCGCCGCGATATTCTTCGGCCAGTTTCTCATTGATGTCGGCGGCATAGACGTTCGTTCGCCACGTGCGGAACTGAAAAAATATCCCAATTGCGACAAACAGCACCGCCAGAGAGATGCAGGTCAGACGCAGGCTGGATTCCAATATTTTGCGTTTTCCCTGATAGGGCATAAAGTCGCGTCGGAAATCCGCCGAGCGGGCTTTGTCGAGCGGGGCGAACGCGGCGCCAACGGCCATCAGTAATTCAGCAGTGGGAATATCGGGGTCCAGCGGCTTATCGGAGCGTACTTTTTCGACGGCGGATTCGACGCGGATCTCCAGGGCGGTGCGCTGTGCGAGAGTTTCACAATCCACGCCTTCCGGGGGATGGACAAAGACGACTTTTTTTAGCGGGGTTTCGTCATCCCAGCCGGTAATGGCCAGTAGAATCTCGCGCATCATGGACGCCGTGCGCTGTGCCTGTGCACCAAGCAAAAACGATCGAATTTTGGGGGCGTATCCGTTATTTCCGGGCTGAATGAAATAGCAATTGCGTTCGGCCGTCAGGACAAAAAGGGTGTCCGGCTGTTCGGCGATGTGGAGCATGTGCTCCATTGCCCGTGCCAGACACACTGCGTCCGGCTCGATCATGGCCGGATCCAGCCCGCCTTCCTGCACATCCAGCAGGATATCCGTGATCGTCTGGCGGTCGGCGCTGAAGGCCATGACCTCCGCGCCGGTCGGCAGGGGGCCGGTCACCGTAAAGGTTACGGCCAAGTTCATCGCATCGGCGGCGGCCGCTTCTTCGGCGTCGAACTTGATCGTACTTTCGATCTGGCGGACGTCGCTGAATTCCGAGTGCAGGCTGTATTGGGTATAATAACTGCAATCCAGCGCGACAAATATCTGTTCGACCGGATTATCGTGTCGGGCAATGGCGCGTGCCGCCTGGAGCGCCATCGTCTGCGCCGACTCTCCTTCGGTCGGGACAAACGCCTGCGCACGGGTAATCGTTTCCGAGTCTTTCTCAGACAGCCAGACGGCAATTGCCCGGCCGCGCGACAGATACAGCCCTAAGCTGCTTGTATGTTCCACGTTCAATACTCCGCTATATTCGTTTTCAGTTTTATCATCATTAATTAATCGGTACGTTTTACAGTCCGTATAAAATCACCAGACGTTCGACATTGCGGCCTTCCTTGACCAGCGTGGCGACGGCCGAGACGCGTGCATTGCCGCTTTGACTGACCACGCGAACGAGAAAAAAGTTACTTGTGGTTGTCAGGTAGTTTTTGGCGCGTTCAATCGCAAGGCTGTCGCCGTAAAAAAGATCTTTCATTTCATTGATTGATTTGATCGGCTCCTGTTGTCGTTTCCGGATGATTTGTTCGACCAGGTCGGTCGGGTCGCCGGCGCCGAAACTCAGGGCCGCTTCGAGGACGTGCCGCGGTGCGGTGTTGACATTGACCCGCTGCGATCCCCATAAGGCCAGATACTTGAGCGGCGACTGATCCGGCAGGGCGGTATGAGTCACCGGACGTGCCAGTGCTTCTCGATCCAGCAGCGAACTGTGAAAGAGTTTGGCGAAATCCGTAGAGTGCGCAATCGCCGCCCGCTGCTGCGGCTGAGACGCCGCCCGCTGCGGGGTCGGCGTCGTTCGTACGGTCGTTCGCGTGGTCGTTACTTGGCCGGTCTGCCGGGTCACGGCAGCGGTTGTAGTGGTTGTCGTACGGGTTTGGGAAGGCAGCATGATCGGGCTGGGGTTCAGCTCAAAGGTCTTGCGATCATAGATTTCTTCAAGCTGATCTTTCAAGGCCTCCCGCTGAATCATATCCATACCCATCCAGTCGCAAAAAATCGCCAGCGCCGCTTCGGCCTGCTTATTGACCGCCTGGCGATTGGTAATCGCCCACGTCAGCGGCATTTTGGCATTTTCATCTTCCACGGTAATCGTAACCTTGGCCGATCCGATTTGCAGTTCAATCGGCTCGATCACATAAGGCCAAGCCGGTCCGTATGGACCGGGTACCTGGACATCGTCCGGATCAAATTCCATGAACTCCGCCGTCTCTGTCGGCGTCGTTTCATAGAACGGATCATGTGACTCATCGGTCTGTCCTTCGATCATACTTGTCAGCCTGCCGAGCAGTTCTTCCGTACTCCACTGAGGCTCGGCTGTCACTGCGGCGTCCTCTTTGAGAATCTTTTCGATTTGATCATCGGATGCGGTTTCTATCCACGTCTCCAGGAACAGCCTGTATTCCTCGCTGTTCATCACAAATAAATCTGAAAAGTCCGGCATCTCGGCCCGCGACGTCAATGAGAAGCTGCGATTCGGCATCACCGCGAGTGCGTATTTCATCGCCGAATCCAGGGCATACCGGGCCCGCTGATATTCGACCATATAGGCCTGACGGCGTTTGACCATCGTAATCCGAAGGATCAATGACGCCAGCAGCGACGACAAGACGACCAGCACCAGCACCGACACCAGCAGCGCTGCGCCTGCGGGCCGCCGTGTGATCCATCGCGTTGTGTGGCTCTTTCGTATCTTCATTTGTCTGATCACCCCAAGGTTATGGTTCCTGTTCGCCGCGAGATTCATCGTTATCCGTATCCAACGGTCTGGCGTCATCGGTTTCAATGTCGTTGGGGTCGGACAGGTCGCGAATGCCGGCAGCGTCCAGTTTCCGCGGGACAAATTGGTAGGGGATATACCGCGTTCGGTCGATGGCGACGGTCCGGTACATAATTTTCTCTTCCGGCACACCGAGCCGGCCGGTGGGCAGTTCTTCCAGCGGGGCAAACGAAATCCCGATACGCACCGCATTCGGCAGCGTCTGAGATGTCCAGGCTTGTGCGAAATTGTCACCCTGCTGCGATTGTATCTGAAAATGTGTCAGGCCATCGGTGATCGGAATATAAGGTTTTTCGCTGAGCGAAACGTCCGATCCGGATTGGATGACCTTGTCTTCGAGATTCAACCCCTCGTGCAATCGATAGAGAATCAGCGTCTCAGTGAACGGGTCGTAAGAGGTTTGCCAGACCACCCGATCATAGACTTCGGCGCGGGGGGGAGTGCTCTTGCCGTAGTATCTGTTTTCCAGCGTCAATTGCGCGGAGATATAGCCGTTGTCATATTTGTTGCGAAACTGAAGCGTGGCATCGAACCCCGGCGCCGCCAACCGGTCGAGGTCCTCGGCGATTTTCTGGAGAATCTCTCGGGTCAGCCGATTTTCGTCCAGATGGCTGGTTATTCGGCTAACGCTGCCGCGAACCTGATGGTACATCTGCAAGACCGCGGTGAGCAGCACCGCCGTCAGGGCCAGTACCGTCAGGGTCTCGATCAGCGTAAAGCCCTTTTTCGAAAAAACAGATTGTGATGGTCGAAATCGCATGCTACGAATTAAATAACGGCAAAAACACAGAAATATATTCTTCCGGAACTCCCATTCTGCGAAGATCGTCGGGGGTATAGATTTTTTTAGGCTGTTCAGAGTGCGGATCGGCCCCATCAGCAGGCGACTGGCCAGGGCCGGTCGGATAGTCGGACGGATCCGGACCTGAGGCATCCGGACCTGAGGCATCCGGACCTGAGGCATCCGATGCCGCAGGGTCAAACCATCCCGCGCCATCGGGTACATACGTGTCAGCAAACACGTTGTATTTTCCAAAATCCATCCCAAGTCCCTCCAAAAAACGGGTTTCCTCTTCGCGCAATTCATCGAGAAAATCAAAATAGCCGTCGTCAAACCCTTTTTGGGCGATGTGGTCCAGTTTGCGCCGCCGCTGGCGTTCGATAAAGCTTGTGTAAGCGTCAACGTTCAATCCCGCCTGCTCCAGATAGGCAATGGTTGTTTCCTGCAGCGCCGCCTCGGCTTGGCCGGATGCGGTACCGCTCAATAAATCGAGATATTCTTCTTCGGCTCTCTGCTGCTGAAGGATCTGGCGGACGACATTGCCCGGCAGATTGGTCAGCCAGTGTTCCAGTTCGACCTCCTGATACTGTCCCTTGCTGTCCGTATAGCCGGCCGAGCAGATGGCCCGCAACCACATCGCATTGGTGATCGGCTCGTAAAACGGCTCAATGACCGTTTGCCACTGAATCTCCGGGTATATCTCGCTGACGCCGTATTCGACCGTATCCTGAACGCGCGGCAGGGACAGCAGTGTTTCCATATTCTGCCGCACCGTCTCAAAGGCGTCGGTATGCAGGCGGATATCGAGCATTGCCCCGACCAAATTGTCGAGGATGACCGTTGCCGTTCCGACGACCAGCGCGATTACGACGATGGCCACCGCCACCTCAACAAGGGTGAATGCACGCCATCGACGATGGACGTTGGACGATGGACGATTTTTTATTTGTATTTTGCAGTTCATCGTTCGCTGTGCTTTAGCCTACATACTTAATTCTGACCTCTGACCTCTGACCTCTGGCTTCTGACCTCTGACCTAAAACGGCACACGCGCCTGCGGCGTGAGCATCTCCGCATATCCTTCGACCAACTGTACGGGCTTTCCGATGCGATGGATCACAATCGACCAGGGGTTGCCGTCGCGGTCGCGCAGCACGACGATGCCGCCGACCTGCCAACCGGCCCGACCTGCATAAAACCGTGCCTCGCGGAAATCGTCGCCGCTGTCCTGCGTGTTCTCAAAGTCGTCGTACAGTACGTGGTCAAACTGAAAATGTTCGTCGAACCAGCCGGTGGCGATGATCGCCTCATCGTCCGGCAGCACCGAAAAATCCAGCGCCTCAAACTGGCGCAGGATGTAGCGGTTGTTGTAATGGTCCAGAATCACCGCATACCGGCGGTCGCTCTGGACGGCGGTGTCGTAGGCCATCTGGAAGGTGTTGACCAACTCGTCGGCCCGAGTCTTGAACCGTGTATTGCCCCACATCGCGCCGAAAGCGATCATTCCCATGCCGGTGATGAGCGCGATGATACCGACCACCATCAGCATCTCGATCAAGACCATCGCCTTTAGAAAAGGGCGATGGACGATGGACGATGGACGAAGTAACGAAGAATAGCCAATCTTCGTCAATTGAGAATCGTCACTCGTCATTGGCTTAGTCCACGTCTGTGCTGTACAAATCGGCGTCATAATCTTCGCCGCCTTCCCGGCCGTCCGCGCCGTAACTGATAATGACAAAGGGCTTGCCGCTTTCGGGGTTGAGCTGATAGA
>JAAYCR010000018.1 GCA_012729675.1 Phycisphaerae bacterium
CGTTTGATGGCATTTACGGTCCGGGAGATCGCGTGTTTTCCTTTACCGTTCAAGGGAAAGAATTTAAGGACTTTGATATTTGGGTAAAGGCCGGCGGTTTCAATCGCGCCTACATCGAAACCGTGCCCGTTGAAGTGACCGATGGAGAGTTCCGGATTAATTTTACAGCACAGGTGGAAAATCCGATGGTCAATGCCATTGAAATCATCCCGCAACCTGCCATTGAGGCGATCCGGATCAATGCCGGTGCGTATGAGCCGTTTACGGATTCAAGCGGCAACGTCTGGCTGGCGGATCAAGGGTTTGAGGGCGGGTCCACGATTGACCGCAATCCGGATACGGTCATTGCCGGTACTTCCGACAGTGCCTTGTTTTTGACCGAGCGGTATGCGATGGACGCCTTTTCTTATAACCTTCCCAATGGTCGCTATCTCGTCAAGCTATACTTTGCCGAGACGTTCGATGGCATTTACGGTCCTAACCAGCGCGTATTTTCATTCACTGTTCAGGGGAAAGAGTTCAAGGATTTTGACATTTGGGTCAAGGCTGATGGATACGAGAAGGCCTATATTGAGACCGTTCCGGTGGAGGTGACCGATGGCCAGCTTCGAATCGAATTTACCCCTAAGTATGAAAATCCGGCCATCAATGCCATTGAAATCTTTTCGCAAGCGGCGGCTTCGGTAAGTGCCGGAGACCAGCGAGCGGGGCGTACGGATTATTGGATATTGCAGTATCACAAGCCCGCCGAGCGGTGGGTTGAGGCGATGCCTATCGGCAACGGTCACATGGGTGCGATGGTTTTCGGTCGCACCGCACAGGAGCGCATCCAGTTTAATGAGGATACGCTCTGGACCGGCCAGCCGCAGGATTACCAAAAACCCGGCGCCGCCGAAGTGCTGCCCGAACTGCGGCGGCTGCTTTTTGAAGGCAAGCAGCGAGAGGCCCAGCAACTGGCGTCGGGCCGGTTTATGAGCGATCCTTTGCAGCAGTGTGCCTATCAGACGTTTGGCGATTTGAATCTGGCATTTGACGGCCATAACGACGTGACCGACTATCGTCGGTGGCTGGATCTGGACACCGCGATGACCGGCGTTACTTATACCGTCGGCGGTGTGCGCTACACGCGCGAGTTGTTTGCCAGCTATCCGGATCGGGTCATTGTCGTGCGGTTGTCCGCCGACAAGCCCGGCTCTCTGAACTTTAAGGCGACGCTGGCCAGTCCGCATCGCGGCAGCGAACAGTTTGCGGTCGCATCGAATGTACTGGGTCTGAAAGGGCGCGTCACCCAGCGGCACGAAAACCGAACGGAAAGCCAGATGCGGTTTGAGTCGCGTCTTCGCGTGCTCGCCGACGGCGGTAATGTTGCGGTTTCAGGTGACGGAGCGACCGTTACCGGAGCCGACAGTGCCGTACTCGTTCTGGCGGCGGCAACCAGTTTTGTCAACTATGCCGATATTTCCGCCGACCCGGCCCAGCGCAGCCAGGCTACCCTGAATGCCGTTCAAGGCCGCTCGTATGAAGCCTTGAAGCAGCGGCATGTCGCCGATCATCAATCGCTGTTCCGGCGGATGGATATCGACCTTGGCAAAACCGAGGCGGCCCAATGGGACACCGACGAACGGATCCGCCGCTTCAAAGGCGGTGACGATCCGCACTTAGCGGCGATGTATTTTCAGTTCGGCCGCTACCTGTTGATTGCTTCCAGCCGTCCGGGGTCGCAGCCGGCCAATCTGCAGGGAGTATGGAACGAGTCGCTGACGCCCTCGTGGGGCAGCAAATACACCGTCAACATCAATGCCGAGATGAACTACTGGCCGGCGGAGATGACGAACCTGTCGGAGTGCCATGAGCCGCTGTTTATGATGCTGGATGAACTGAGCAAGGCGGGCGCTAAAACGGCCAAGACGTTTTACGATGCCCCCGGCTGGGTGCTGCACCACAACACTGACATCTGGCGAGGAACCGCGCCGATCAACGCCTCCGACCACGGCATCTGGCCGACCGGCGGGGCGTGGCTGACCCAGCACCTGTGGTGGCGGTATGCGTACACGCTGGACGAGACGTTCCTGCGTGAACGTGCGTACCCGATTATGAAGCAGGCGGCTGAGTTTTTTGTCCACTATCTGGTTGAAGATCCGCGCAGCGAACGTAAGTGGCTGGTCTCCGGCCCATCCAACTCGCCGGAACTGGGCGGTCTGGTGATGGGTCCGACGATGGATCATCAGATTATCCGCGAGCTGTTTGCCAACTGCATCAAGGCGTCGGAAATCCTGGGCGTTGACGCCGAGTTTCGCCGGACGCTTACGACGATGCGTGCCCGTATCGCCCCCAACCAGATCGGCCGTCTCGGCCAGCTTCAGGAATGGCTGGAAGACAAAGACAGTCCCAATGAACGACATCGCCATGTATCGCACCTGTGGGGGCTTCACCCCGGCAGCGAGATTACGCGCGACGCAACGCCGGAACTGTTTGCGGCCGCCCGCAAGTCGCTTGAGATTCGCGGTGACGGCGGAACCGGCTGGTCGATGGGCTGGAAGATCAACTTCTGGGCGCGCCTGCTGGACGGCGACCATGCGTTCTCTATGCTCAGCAACCAACTGACGCCGCAAATGACGCTGCCGAACCTGTTTGACAATCATCCGCCCTTCCAGATTGACGGCAACTTCGGCGCTACCAGCGGTATCGCCGAGATGCTGATGCAGTCGCACGCCGGCGTTATCGATCTGCTGCCGGCACTGCCGAAGGCCTGGGCGAACGGTTATATCAAGGGCCTGCGCGCCCGCGGCGGCTTTGAGGTGGATATCGAGTGGCGGGATGGGAAACTGACGTCGGCACGCATTTCCAGCGTCGGCGGCAAGGACTGCACGGTTCGTTATGGAACCAAGGTCAAGACCCTGAATTTGCGTGACGGTCAGTCATCCCGTCTGAATGCGAGTGATTTTTAATTGTTTTGATCGTCTCTGTTCTGCGCAAATTGGCAACAATTTGCGCAGAACGGAGCGTCTTGATGGGGTTTCGTTTCTTGTCGGTAGTGTAAACACTACATGCATATAAGGATTGCATAATGAAAATACAAATCATTTGCCTGATCTTTGCTGCATGTCTGTTTGCCTTGCCAGCTGTTTTCTGTTTCGGGAACTCAGACCCATATTTCATTCAATCCGCGAAAGTTCCAGATGGGTTTTCTCATGCTCAGAAAGTCGAGCTTTCGGGAAGGGTTCTTCCTCATCCACGGCAGTTGAAATGGTTTGAGGATGAGTTTCTTGGTTTTATTCATTACGGTCCCAATACCTATACCGGCCGTGAGTGGGGCACGGGTACGGAAAGCGCCGTTGTATTTAATCCCGGCGATCTGGATACCGACCAATGGTGTGAGTTGATGAAGGCCGCCGGTATGAAAAGAGTGGTGATGGTGGTTAAGCATCACGAGGGATATTGTCTGTGGCAGACACGCTACACGGATCATTCCGTCGCCTCTTCGCCCTGGCGCGACGGCCGGGGGGATGTCCTGCGAGATCTTGCCCAATCGTGTGAAAAATACGGGTTGCGGCTGGGGGTTTATCTTTCGCCGGCCGATCTGTATCAGATCGAAAGCCCGAACGGCAACTACGGCAACAAGAGTGAGTACACCGAGCGTGTGATCCCCCGTCCGGTGGAAGGCCGTCCTTTTGCGGATCAACGCACTTATACCTATACGGTCGATGACTATAACGAATATTTTTTGAATCAACTGTTTGAACTTCTGACCGAATACGGCCCAATGTATGAAGTCTGGTTTGACGGTGCGCATCCCAAGCCGGGGACCGGCCAGACCTATACCTACGACGCCTGGTTTGACCTGATACATAAGCTGGCTCCTGATGCCGTGATATTCGGCAAAGGGCCGGATATCCGATGGTGCGGCAACGAAGGCGGCTCTACACGGAACGATGAATACAATGTTCTCCCGCTGCCTGTGGCGCCTGCTGACTATCACTGGCCGGACAAAACCGATGGCAATATTGCAGGACGCAACAGGATCGGCGAGACGACTCGTTATTTTCATTATTATCCTGCCGAGACCAATACCTCCATTCGTCACGGATGGTTCTGGCGAAATGACCATGAACAGCAAGTCAGGTCCGCCGATGATGTCTTTGATATCTACGAACGCTCCGTCGGGGGAAACAGTGTTTTCCTTCTGAATATTCCGCCCAACACGGAAGGGAAGTTTTCGCCGCGCGATGCGGAAGTGCTTCGGGAAGTCGGCCGGAGGATAAACGCCACGTATGGCACCAACCTGCTTGCCAATAGCCGGGCCACGGTGGAACATGTTCTGGACGGGAATACCGATACGTGGTGGCAGGCCCCGTCCAACGAAGCCTCTTTTGAAGTCATTTTGCCGGAAAAACGCACCGTCAATCGTTTTATGATTTGTGAGGCCATCGCTCATCGGGGCGAACGGATCGAGGCACATTATCTGGAAGCCCGCGTGGACGGCAGGTGGGTGCGTGTCGCCGAAGGCAAAACCGTCGGTTACAAGCGAATTCTCCGTTTTTCGTCCGTGAATGCCGACGCGTTCAGGGTAACGATTACTCAATCGCGTCTTGCTCCTTCGGTTGCCCATGTTTCAGCGCATTACTATGACGAGCCGCCCAAGCCGGTGATCGTTGGACGTACTTCCGAAGGCCTGTTGACGATGGGGGTGGGGAGTACTTTTTCATGGCTCGGGCAACAACGGCCGGATCAATCTCAGGACATTTATTTTACGCTTGACGGGAGTACGCCGACCTCCGATTCACTGTGTTATGAGGGGCCTGTGTCGTTGCCGCTGGGCGGTCACGTCCGGGCCAGAGCCATTGTCAG
The DNA here is from genome assembly GCA_012729675.1 of Phycisphaerae bacterium. GTDB lineage: Bacteria > Planctomycetota > Phycisphaerae > Sedimentisphaerales > Anaerohalosphaeraceae > T3Sed10-213. The sequence continues at coordinate 4,849 of JAAYCR010000018.1, forward strand.
AGGTCGCCACGGCGCAGTCAGCGAAATTCGCCTCGGGATACCTCGCAATGGATGGACAGCCCGCGATACCGATGGCAGACGCGATACGCTGCGGGTATTGGATGGAGATCCGCAGAGCCATTGGAGTTCCGGCCAGGCGGAGTCCGGCACGCAAAGCCTGACGATCGATATGAAACAGGACTATTCGATTTCCGGATTTACCTATCTGCCTCATCCGACCGGCGGATTCATTGAATCGTATGAGGTCCACATCAGTCGCGACGGCGACACCTGGCAGGCGATTCATCAGGGCAGTTTCGGCAACATTCGAAATGACCCAATCCAGAGAATTGTTCTGTTTGATGAACACGCTGCGGCGCGTTATGTGAAATTGACAAATCTTCGCGCGCCCGGCGGATTGTCGCGCGTCGGCGCTGCGGAAATAGAAATACTCGCGGCAAAGGGAAATTGATGGCTGGCTTCTGAGAGACCGATAGCTCGCCGCCCGAATGGCCGGTATCGGCGGAACAGCCTGTAAGGTCTCTCTGAAACCGGAGTGATGAACTTGAGTTTTGAGTTTGCGTCAAGGTTAGTCATACTTCTTGACGCCGAATTGTTAGTGTTAATGTAAATTGTGAGAGGTGTTAAACGATGAAAAATGTATGTGTTTTATGGAGTGTTGTTGCGGTACTTCTGGCCGGCGGTGTTTTGCATGCAGCTGAAGGGCTGAAGGTGCCCTTTGAGACGCCGCTGAAGTGGGTCTCTTCGGATGTGCTTATCCGGCCGGTTTCGGACGACAGGCATACGATCGTGTCCATCAAGGACCCGACCATTGTGCGTTACAACGACTTGTGGCACGTTTATGCGACGGTCTATTCCACATCCGCCAGAACGTGGACAATTGCGTATCTGAACTTTAAAGACTGGTCGGAGGCCCCGAAGGCCAAGCTGCACTTTATTGATGCTAATCCGGGTTTAAGAGGGTACCACTGCGCTCCGCATTTGTTCTATTTCCGTCCGCACAAGAAGTGGTACCTGGTTTTTCAGTCGCAGCAGCCGCAATATTGCACCACCGATGATATTTCCAAGCCGGAAACATGGAGTGCGCCGCAGAACTTTGTTGACAGGACGCCCGCGAGTATGCCGAGGCTTCCGATTGATTATCACATTATCTGTGACGATACGCACGCCTATTTGTTCTTCACCGGCGACGACGGTAACTTCTATCGCAGCCGGACCAAAATCGAGGATTTCCCCAAAGGCATGAGCGATCCGGAGATCGCCATCCGAGACAATCGAAACAACCTTTTCGAGGGCAGCATCACCTACAAAATCAAAGGTTCCAATACCTATCTGACGGTGATCGAGGCCATGAGTCCGGCACGGCACTATCGCGCCTGGATCTCCGACCGCCTCGACGGGGAATGGACGCCCGTTCCTGGTGCTAATACATGGCAGAATCCGTTTGCCGGGATCAACAATGTCACGTTTGCCGAAGGTGTTACTCCCTGGACCAGGGACATCAGCCATGGGGAACTGATTCGCGACGGGTATGACGAAAAAATGATTCTCGACCTTGACAATCTCAAGTTCCTCTTTCAGGGGCGTGCTGCCGACAGCGGCGGGCGATACGAGTTGCTTCCATATCAACTGGGTCTGTTGACGCTCGACCGGCCGCAACCTGTCAAGAGCGAGGAGCAGACGACTGCCGCGCCATCCGAACTGCCGGCATTGAAGGATGTCTATAAAGACTATTTTTTGATCGGGGGGGCGTATAACCGCAATCTGGTTACGGGACGCGATCCCAGAGCCGCGGAAATTACGATCAAACACTACAGTGCCGCCACCTCAGAAAATGATATGAAGTGGCAAAGCGTCCACCCTCAACCGGGTCGGTTTAATTGGGGGCCGGCGGATAGTTTCATGGAATTCTGCGAGAAAAATAACATGGTCCCGATTGGTCATACCCTTGTCTGGCACGGCCAGACGCCGGGGTGGGTGTATCAAGATGAGGCCGGAAACCCCCTGACGCGAGACGCTCTCCTGGCCCGCATGGAAGAGCACATTACCGCCGTAGTCGGCCGTTATAAAGGGCGCATTAAAGGTTGGGATGTTGTCAATGAGGCCCTCAACGATGACGGTACCATGCGCAACAGCCAATGGCTGCGGATCATCGGTGAAGGAAAACCGGAGCAGCGGTTTGACCATATCGCCAAGGCATTTGAATTTGCCCATGCGGCGGATCCGGATGTCGAATTATACTACAACGATTATAGTCTTTCCTCCTCGCGAAGAAAAGCGGACGGGGCGGCGGCGATTGTTAAGCATCTCCAATCCAAAGGCATCCGTATCGACGGTGTCGGGATGCAGGTACACGCCGGCCTGACATGGCCCAGTGTTGCGGACCTAGAATACGCGATCAAAACGTTATCGGCGACAGGCGTGAAAGTGATGGTGACGGAGTTGGATATTCGTATGCAGGACCGCGGCACGCGAGGCGCCGACATCACCCAGATCGACCGTCAAAGCACAGCCGATCCGGAAGCCGAAGCGGCCCGAGCTCAGCAGAGACTTGCCGACAAATACGCCGAGATTTTCTCTGTCTTGGTTCAATACAAGGAACATATCCCTCGCGTCACCTTCTGGGGAGTGTACGATACGACGTCATGGATTGGAGGCTCGCCGCTGCTGTTCGATAGAAACTATCAGCCCAAGCAGGCATTTCACGCCGTCGTGAACGTCGTCAAAGAACAAAAGTGATTCGCCGGCGGACCGCTCATGCGCATGACCGGCGGTCATGCGCACGAGCGCTGCGGGCTGTGACCGTATGAACAAAGGACTGTTGACATTGATTGGATCCGGTTCGAATAGGAAATCTCCCGGAAATTTATTGACAAGAGGAAATCTCTCATGAATAACAAGACGATACTGTTCAGTGTTGTTTCCCTCCTTGTAGTGGGGATAGTTGTTGCGTATGCCGACACTCCCGCTACGCTGAAAGAAGCCTACGAGGGGGCATTTCGTATCGGGACGGCGGTCAACAACGACATCGTTTCCGGTCGGGACAGGGCCTCTCAGGAGATCGTCATTGCCCAGTTTAACGCGATTACGGCGGAAAATGAGATGAAGGCCGAAATCATCAACCCCAGACCGGGCGTTTACGATTTCACGCAGGCTGACCAGATGGTGGACTTCGCTGAAAAACACAACCTGTTTCTGATTGGCCATACCCTGGTTTGGCACAATCAAACGCCGGATTGGTTTTTCCGGGACGACGACGGCAATCCCAACACACCCCAGGCACAGATTAAGCGTATGCGTCAATATATCGAGACAGTGGCCGGGCGATACGCCGGACGTGTCGATGCATGGGATGTGGTCAATGAGGTTATCGACAATGATGGTTCATATCGCCCCACGGTCTGGGTCAACAGCATCGGCAGCGGCGACGAGTTGGTCAAGCTGGCATTCAAGTTCGCCAGTGAATATGCCCCGGATACAGAATTATATTACAACGACTTCAATGCGTGGCGACCGGCCAAACGAGACGGCATCGTGCGCATGGTCAAGATGCTGCAGGCCGAAGGAATCCGGATCGATGGGATTGGTATTCAAGGACACTGGGGACTTAATTATCCCAAGACCGAGTATATCGAGGCCGCGATCGATGCGTATGCCGCACTGGGGGTTAAAGTAATGATTACCGAGCTGGATATCGATGTCCTGCCGTTAACGAAGGAAGGGCAGATCATCGGTCAGGGGATGATGGACCCGCAGTTTCAGTTGGAAGAATTCAAGGCATTCTTGGATCCCTATCCCAATGGGCTTCCCGACAGTGTACAGCGGCAATTGACCGATCGGTATGTGGAACTATTCCGGATTTTCTATGACAACCGCGATAAGATTGATCGGGTCGCCCTCTGGGGGGTGCATGACGAAATGTCATGGAAGAATGATTATCCGATTCCGAGAAGAACCAATTACCCCTTGTTGTTCGATCGAGACAGGCGGCCAAAACCTGCCTTTCAGGCGGTGTTAAATCTGCCTTCGCAGGTTAAATAGGGTAAAAAAGGATCGGCGCCATGCTGTTGATTTGTAATCTCTTATGATCAAAACAAGAAAGGGTTTGGCAGATGAGACAGTGGATATGTTTCATGATGTGTGTTGTGTGTTGTTGTTCCCTTGCGGTGATGGCCGACGATGTGGACGACCCGCGGGGCACGATGGTGCCTTGGGAAAACGGCGCGTGGGAAACGGGAAAATACCGGAATATTTTTCTCGAAGCCGGCTACAAACAAGAGGATATCGATGCCAAGCTGGCCAAGGCCTATCACGACCTCTTTGAAGGACCCAATCGTGTCTATTTTGAAGTGGGCGAGGATATGGCCTATGTGTCCGATGTCAAGAACCGCGACGCGCGCACTGAAGGCCTTTCATACGGCTTGATGGTGGCGGTGCAGTTGGACAAGAAAGAGGTCTTCGACCGCCTGTGGCGATGGACGGTCAAGTATATGCAGCATCAGGACGGCCCGCGCCAGGCCTATTTTGCCTGGTCCGTCAACCCCCAGACCGGCAGACAGAACTCGGCCGGTTCCGCCTCGGACGGCGAGTTTTATTTCATCACGGCGCTGCTGTTTGCGGCCAATCGGTGGGGCAATGACACGGGCATCAACTATTATGCCGAGGCCCGACGGATTCTGGATGCGATGTGGAGCAAGGATGGAACCGCCGGCGTCAGAAACATCATCAATGTGGAACACAAAATGATTACGTTTGTCCCCGAAGGCAGGGGGTACAATTGGACGGATCCGTCCTATCACGTTCCGGCGTTTTTTGAAATCTGGGCCGAATACGCCAAAGACGGCCATGAAGACTTCTACCGCGAGTGTGCCAATGTGGCTCGCGAGTTCCTGCATAAGGCCTGTCATCCGGTGAGCGGCCTGACCCCGGATTATGCCGAGTTTGACGGCTCTCCGCAGGCCGGGAGAATGAGTGAGTTCGGCTTCGATTCCTGGCGTGTGCCGATGAACATCGCCATGGACTATTCGTGGTACGCCAAAGATAAGGACTGGCAGAAAGACTACGGCAGACGACTTCATGACTTTCTGTATTCCCAGGGCGTCAATTCTTTTGTCGATCAATACAGCGTCGATGGCTCTCCTCGCCAACGAATTATGACGGCGCCCGGCTACCGCAGCGTGCGTCATTCCCTGGGATTTGTCAGTACCGCGGCCACCGCCGCAATCATGGGCACCCAGACGAAAAGCTGGAAATTTGTCGATGGCGTCTGGAATGCCAAGCTGGAGCCGTATGAAGACGGTTACTTCGATCCGTATTACGACGGTCTCCTGTATCTGTTCAGCTTGATGCACTTAAGCGGCAACTATCAGATCATTAAACCCGCCGCCGGTGAACCCATCTCGGACGCGGCCAATCTTGAAGTCAAGCTCACAGAAACGGCCGTCCGAACAGTGGAAGACGGCGGCACAGGCCCGTATAAAGCGATCATGGTCAGCGACAGCACGCTTGCCACGCATACCATCTTTCGTCCCAAAGACCTCGGTGTATTTGGCCGAAGCAATAAGCTGCCGATCATTGCATGGGGCAATGGCGCCTGTGCCAATTCGCCCTGGGAACACGTCAACTTTTTATCGGAGGTGGCCTCGCACGGTTTTCTCGTGATCGCGATTGGCCCGATGCCGCAGGAAGGCCAGCGGGGAGGCGGAAGATCGACAGCGTCGCAGTTGACTGACGCCATTAACTGGGCCATTGCTCAAAACAGCGACACAACAAGCCCCTACTATAACAAGATCGATACAACAAAAATTTCTGTCAGCGGCATGTCCTGCGGCGGTTTGCAGGCACTGGAGATTGCTCCTGATGCACGTATCACGACGGCGATCATTTGCAACAGCGGTATTCTGCCTAATCCGGGCGCCGGTATGGCCGGCATGCCGCCGTTGGCAAAAAATCATCTTGAGAAGTTGCATTCGCCTGTCATGTATCTCTTGGGAGGGCCGTCGGATATTGCGTATGAAAACGGGATGGACGATTTTCGACGCATTAACCATGTGCCGGTGTTCGCTTCCAATCTGGATGTCGGTCATGGAGGTACCTATCGGCAGCCGCATGGCGGAGAATTTGCCATCGTTGCAACTGCGTGGTATCAGTGGCAGTTAAAAGGCGATGAGGAGGCCGGAAAAATGTTCACCGGCCAGCCGTGCGGACTTTCCCAAAGACCCGGATGGGCAGCGGAAAAGAAAAATATACAATAGTATTTCATCCTATTCGATTTTGCGAGTAAAGGCGAAATGCCGACAGGCCTTTCAGAACCGTTTTTCTGAAAGGCCTGTCATGTTTTCCCGATTTGTCAGAAAATTTTTCAGTGAGCCATAAACAACGCGCAGAGCGACCGGTTGTGACAAGCAAATGACGGCGTGCGGCAAATACCCCTTCGTGTGCCTCAACGGTTGGTCATTCAAGTTGGATGTCGGCAAAACAGGCGGGGGCGTGGTGCTTTAGGATGCTCAATATCTGCCGGCAGACAGCGCGGATTTCCCATTGGGCTTTGGGGCTGATGCGCAGTTGGATAATATGCCGCCACTCGCGGAAGTTGGCGGTGACGACGATCTCGCTGGTGCAGGCGTTGGGCAGGACGAACCGGGCGTCTTCGCGTTTGAGTCCCTTGCTGCGCCATTTGACATACATTTGCCGTATCGTTTCCATATCGGCGGCAAATTCCACGGCGTCCTCGGCCGGCAAGCCGGAGGGTATGACAAAGCTGAAATTTTTCTCATCGACATACCGCTGCGATTGCTGCGAGACGCTCATCAGCCGGTGCCGCACCAATTGATGCGTCATCGCCCGCGAGCAGTTTTCGATGCGGAACGTCGCGCAACTGTGTTCCAGCGGCGAGTCGTGCCCCATCTTGATCAGCCGTGTGATGAAGTCTTCCGCCGAATCGGCGCCGATCTTTTCGAAGCTCAGATAACAGGTTCGGCCCGCTTCCTCGATGAGTTTTTGGGCGTCCGGCGTGATCGCCAGCAGCGAAACCTTTACCTCGGCACTCTGTATCGCAGCATCCATATCTATATCTCCTCGATTCCGATTTTTTCCGCCGCCGCCAGCGCCATGTTGACATTGCCCATTGGGGCTGAGACGGCGAATCCGGCGACGGACGACTCAATTTCGGCCATCATCTCCTGGGCGATTGCGATGCCGAGCCGTCTGGCGTGGGTCGGGTCGGCGGCTCGCGCCATTCGCTCCAGCAGGGACGGCGGCACGACCACACCCGGCACCTCGTTGGCCATAAACTCGGCGTTTTTGTAACTGGTAAACGGCCATATCCCGGCGATCACCGGCAGCCGACACCCGGACGCCTCCAGAAATCGTATCAGGCTGGCGCTGTCAAAGACCGGCTGGGTGATGATATATTCGGCGCCGGCCTCGATCTTTCGGTTGAGCCGCTCGATCTCCCTGTTCATATCCGAGGCCGCCGGATTGGCCCCCACCCCGACCACAAACGCCGTCTGCGGCGAAATGCGGTTATGGGCGATGTCGAGGCCGTGATTCAGCTCCGCCACGACCCGGGTCAGGGCGACCGAATCGAGATCAAAGACGCCGGTCGCGTCGGGATACTCGCCCACCTTCGGCGGATCGCCCGTGATAATCAGGACATTCCGCAGGCCGATGGTGTGGATGCCGAGCAAGTCCGACTGCATCGCGATGATGTTCCGGTCGCGGCAGCAAATATGCAGCAGCGTTTCAATCCCACAGGTCTGTTCCAGTTTGATGGCCGTGATCATTGCGCTGAGGCGCGAGCTTGCCCGCGGGCCGTCGGGTATATTGACCGCATCGATGCCCGCCGCTTTGCAGCGTTTGCCCTTTTCCAACAGGCCGGTCAAGTCCGCCCCGCGCGGCGGAGATATCTCAATTGTGATCACTTTTTGCCCCGAGGCCAGTTTGGCCCCCATCGCCGAGCGGTTCGCAAGCGACAGCGGCTCCAGTGGGCGTGCCTGTTCCACATTCATCGAGACGGCCGCGGCAACCGGCCTTGGCGCAACGGCCTTTTGAATCGGTTTGATCGCGCGGGCAATCTGTCGAATATGTTCCGGCGTCGAGCCGCAGCAAGCGCCGATGATCTTGGCTCCTTTCTCAAAATACCGCTTGGCATACTCGGCCATATACTCCGGGCTGCTCATATACATCGTCCGGCCATCGACCATCTGCGGCAGTCCGGCGTTGGGCTGAAGCGCCACAGGTTTGGTTGCGATTTTTTTGACCCGATCAAGGCAATCGAGCATCGCCGCCGGCCCCAGCGTGCAGTTTAGCCCGACGGCCGCCACATTCGGGCGCTTACACAAGGCTACAATCGCATCTTCCAGCCTGTCGCCCAGAGCGGTCTGGTAGTCCTCATCGACAGTCAACTGGGCGACAACCTCAAGATCGCACGTGTTTTCGGCCGCCGTCAGTGCCAGCAGAATCTCCGATACACTGCCGAAGGTCTCCAGCAGGAGAAAATCCGGTGACGCCGCTGCCAATGCGGCAATCTGCCGGCCAAACAGCTCAAGGGTCTTGGCGTCGTCGATGTCTCCCTGGCCGGTCATCCCCAGCGGACCCACTGCCGCGGCCACCAGGCAAGTCTGGCCGGCAGCCTCGCGGGCCAGCGAAACGGCGGCGGCATTGATCGCCTCCAGTTTGTCGGCAAGACCAAATCGCGCCAGTTTCACCGCGTTGGCCCCGAAACTGTTGGTCTCGATAAAATCCGATCCCGCCGCGACATACTGCTGATGAATATCTTTGATCAGGGTTGGCCGGGTGAGGTTTAGCTCATCAAAGCAGGTATTGATAAAAATCCCTTTATTATAAAGCATCGTCCCCATCGCGCCGTCGCCGATAAGGACTTTATTGTCCAGCAGTAATGAAAGTTTTTGATGATTCATGGCGATATAGAACGACTCCGTTAGCCTGTTTTACCTGTCTTTTTTTGAGCGATTTTTCACAAAATAGCAATGGTGTGTTATTTACCAGCAAGATAGGGCGATTTCAAGTGTTTTTTGAGAAACTGAGAGCCAAGGGGCGTCTCGATAGGTGCGAATTCTGGAAAAAACAGGCATGAAATTCCAAAAATAAAGAAATGCGGATGAGAGGAGTCGAACCTCCACGAGCGTAAGCCCACAGGCACCTGAAGCCTGCGCGTCTGCCAATTCCGCCACATCCGCAAGAAGCACGGGATTTTATCTCTTTTTCACACGCCGTCAAGCATTTTTTTTGATATTCCGACAAGTTCCGAGAAATCGAGGATTGTGTGCGGGGTGGGTTTGCCCTGCGGCATGGATCGGATAAACATTACACGATTTGATTTGTCAGTTGGTTTGGGCAGACACATAGAGCGGCCGCTGCGTATAAACCTGTTATCCTGACAGAAAATAACCGGTACATCGGGTCTCAAGCGGTCAAAAAACACGGTGGAAAGTGGAGCAGGGGGGTGTTATAATGACACACTTGTTGATTATTGGCAGTGATTTTTGTCCAGAATAAAACCGTGAACTCAACATTCTATTGGAAAAATGATGCGTTATAGTCAGACCTTGATACCGACGGTAAAAGAAGTGCCCGCGGATGCGGAGATTATCAGTCATCAGCTAATGATTCGTGCCGGCCTGATGCGAAAGCTGGCCAGCGGGACCTATATCTATCTGCCCGCCGGGCTACGGATGCTGCAAAAGGTGATGGCCATCGTCCGCGAGGAGATGAACGCCACCGGGGCGCAGGAGATCGTGATGCCGGTGGTGCAGCCGATGGAGTTGTGGCAGCGCACCGGGCGGGATATCGACTACGGCGAGACGCTGGGCAAATTCACCGATCGGCACGGGCGGGGCAATGTCCTGTCGCCGACGGCCGAGGAGGGCTTCACCTATCTGGCAGCCTGCGAGTTGAAGTCGTACAAGCAGCTCCCGATGAATCTGTACCAACTCAACACCAAGTACCGCGATGAGTTTCGCCCGCGCTTCGGTGTGCTGCGGTCGCGCGAGTTTATGATGAAGGACGCATACAGCTTTCACGCCAATGAGGACTGTCTGCATAAGACGTATATGGATATGTATAACGCCTATCGCCGCGTCTTTTCGAGGTGCGGGCTGGACTATGTCATTGTGCTGGCCGAGTCCGGCGAGATGGGCGGTTCAGGCTCTCACCAGTTCACCGTTCCCTGCGATAACGGCGAGGACGTCATCGTCTATACCCAGGACAACCAGTTGGCATGGAATATCGAGAAGGCCCCGGTCGATGCGCTCAGCAAACAGCTTCCCGTCGAGGTCGGACCAGTGGAATTGTTCCATACACCCAAAGCCGGCAAGATCGACGATGCCTGCGCGTATATGAAGGTCAAACCTTATCAGCTCATCAAGACCCTGATTTACAAAAGCGGCGAAGCGCTGATTGTTGTGCTTGTCCGCGGGGACCATGAGGTCAACACCGAAAAGCTCACCCGTTTGATGGGCGGCGCCCATATCGAGATGGCCGATGAGGCGTCGATTGTGTCGCTGACCGGCGCAGCAGTCGGATTTGCCGGGCCGGTCGGATTGTGCGATAAGGCCGCCGAGGTATTCATTGATTACGGCGTCGCGGCGATGGCCGTCGGAGCAACCGGAGCCAACAAGACTGATTACCATATTATGAACGTTGTGCCGGGGCGGGATTTTCCGCTGGCCGGGCCGAACATTCGTATCGTCGATGTTCGAAACGCCGTCGAAGGCGATACGTACGAAGGCAAAAAACTGCTCTTCAAACGCGGCATTGAAGTCGGTCAGGTCTTCAAACTGGGCACCAAGTACAGCGTCAAGCTCGAAGCCAACTTTCTCGATGCCGACGGTGTCGAAAAGCCCGCTCTGATGGGCTGTTACGGCATCGGCATCAACCGTATCATCGCCTCGGCCATCGAGAACGGCCACGACGAGAACGGGATGATTCTGCCGATTGCGATTGCGCCGTGGGAGGTCATCATCACGCCCGCCGCGCCGGATGAGCCGGTGATGCAGGCGGCCGAGCAACTGTACAAGGCGCTGAGCGAGAAGGGCGTCGAGGTCTTGCTGGACGACCGCGACCTGCGGGCCGGGGTCAAGTTCAAAGACGCCGACTTGTTGGGGATTCCGATTCGCGTGACCGTCGGCAAAAAGACGCTGGCCGAGGGCAACGTCGAAGTCAAGCCCCGTACCGAAAAAGAGGCCTCGCTCATCCCCCTGGCAACCGCCGCCGAGGCCGTCGCCGCTCAGGTGACCCGGATGAAAGAAAATAGAAGGTAGAGGTGGTTCTTAGTTCTTAGTTCTTAGTTCTTAGTTCGGAGTTTAAGAAAAGGGAACCGCGGATTATGCGGATTGGCACGGATTTTTGTTTTTACCACGAAGAAAGTAATACGGTTGATTTTCGTAGAATGGGCTTTAGCCCATCAACAAGCGGCGATTGAGCCGCACGATTCCCGTAGGGGCGGACATGCGTGTTCGCCCGTAAAAAGAAAATTCCCAAGGCCGCAGGCAAATGACGGTCGGGCGAAAGGGGAAACAGGAGACAAAACGATGAAGGCTACAGAATACCACCGACATCCACACTCTCTGCTGCCAAAATCGTATACTTTTTCATCTTTCCTGTCCTCTCAATAAAGTTTTCCTCGTCCATTGAACAAAAAAACCACCACCGACAGCCCGCGCTGTCAGACCTGATGGGTTCATATCCACAATCCAAATTGTCTATTTCTGACCATCCGTCCGTTTCTCCACGTCACAGGTCATCCAATCCGATGACCGGGTGGTTGTACCAGAAGACGACGCGGGCAGTCAAGAAAAACATGATGGGACGGGAAGGCCAAGCCCAACCTTTTCGATTGATTACTGACTATTGGTGATTAAGGCGGATTTTTCTTGTTGTATGGGCGAACATGCAGGGTCGGGTCTGCGGGTTGAGGGTATTCCAGCACCCATAAATTCATAAAGGAAACATTGACTTTTGAGGGGTGCGGGGGTACATTATGGTATTCTGATCGTGGCGGGGGACGGTGAGAGATAGAGGGCCGAGGCGCGTGTGATTTTCGGCGGGATTTGAGGTTTTTTTTGCGGTATAAACGGGACAAAGAGAGAGTTTATGGATGAAGAAAAAACAGATTCTTTAGCAGAGCGTTTTGAGGATATGCAAATCCTCGACGAACTGAAGAATTCTTATCTGAATTACGCGATGAGCGTCATCATGGCGCGTGCGCTGCCGGATGTGCGGGACGGGCTAAAGCCCTCGCAGCGTCGTATTCTGGTGGCGATGAACGACCTAAACCTCGGGCCGCGCTCCAAGCATCGAAAGTGTGCCAAGATCGTCGGTGACACCGGCGGCAACTACCACCCGCACGGCGACCAGGCGACCTACGGCACGCTGGTCCGGATGGGGCAGGAATGGAGTATGCGCGAGATGCTGGTTGATCCGCAGGGCAACTTCGGCAGCATCGACGCCGACCCGCCCGCGGCCATGCGTTATACAGAGGCCCGGATGACGCAGGCGGCGGTGGATATGCTCGAAGATCTCAAGATGGACACGGTCGATTATGTGCCGAACTATGACGAGACGCGGCAGGAACCGACCGTGCTGCCAGGCAAGTTTCCCAGCCTGCTGGTCAACGGGGGCAGCGGGATCGCCGTGGGGATGGCGACCAATCTGTCGCCGCATAATGTCGGCGAGGTGTGCGATGCGCTGTTATTAATGGTTGACGATCCGGACTGCGGCTTCAAGGATATCCTCGAAAAGCTGCCAGGGCCGGATTTTCCGACGGGCGGTATCATCTGCGGCCGCAAGGGCATTCTGGATGCGTATGTGACCGGCCGAGGGCATTTGCGCGTGCGGGGCAAGTCGCACATCGAAACCAGCAAAAAAGGTCGTGAGAGCATCATCTTCACCGAAATCCCGTATATGGTGGTCAAGACCAATATCGTCTCAAAGATTGCCGACTGCGTCAAAGAAGGCGTGATCGAGGAGATTTCGGATATTCGGGATGAGTCTGACCGCAAGGGGATGCGGATTGTCATCGAGCTGAAAAAAGACGCCGACAGCAATGTCGTGCTCAATAAGCTGTATCGCTACACGCCGCTGCAAACAACATTTGCGGCCAACAACGTCGCGCTGGTCAACAACCGGCCGGAAACGCTCAACATCCGCCAGATGCTCAAACTGTACATCAGCCACCGGCTGAATGTCATCCGTCGTCGGACGCGGTTTTTGCTTCGCAAGTGCCTCAACCGGGCGCATATCCTGGAAGGCTTGATTCTGGCGGTAAGCGATATCGATGCGATTATCGCGCTGATCAAGGCCTCGCCGGACGCCCCGACCGCCAAAGAACGCCTGATGGCCAAGCCGCTGCGGTTGGTGGAGGCCGAGACGCTGCGTAAGCTTTTGCCCGCGTCGTTTATCGACCAGCGGACGCAGAACGATCAGTTCCTGACCGGGCAGCAGGCGGACGCGATTTTAACGATGCAGCTTCAGCGGCTGACGGGGCTGGAGATCGAGAAGCTGGCCAAGGAATACGCCGAGCTGGCCGAGAAGATCGCCGATTATGAGGCGCTTCTGGTCAGCCGCGATTTGCAGTTGGACGTGATTCGCGAAGACCTTCACGAGATCAAGGACAAATACAAAAGCAAACGCCGCACCGAGATTTTGCAGGATGAGGCCGATGCGTTTGAGATCGAAGACCTCATCGCCGAAGAAGAGACGCTGGTGATGATTACGCACAGCGGCTATATCAAGCGGTCGCCGCTGGATACGTATCGCAAGCAGGGGCGCGGCGGCAAAGGTGTGATCGGCTCGAATATGAAGGAAGGCGATTTTCTGGAGCATCTGTTTGTCGCCTCGACGCACGACTATCTGCTGTTTTTCACCAGCAAGGGCATTTGCCACTGGCTGAAGGTCTATAGCATTCCGGAGATGAGCCGTCAGAGCAAGGGGCGCAATATCGTCAATCTGCTCAGTCTGCCGCCGGACGAGAAGGTGATGTCCATCATCAATGTCCGCGAGTTTGACGACAACCGGTTTCTGATGACCGCCACGAAAAAAGGCATCGTCAAGAAGACCGCCCTCAGCGCCTACGGCAATCCGCGCAGCACTGGTCTGATCGCGCTGAAGCTGGACGAAGGCGATGACTTGATCGGCGCGTCTATCACGTCGGGCAGCGATCAGATTATCCTTGGCACGCATGACGGGATGGCGATTCGGTTTGAGGAATCCGACGTGCGTCCGATGGGCCGCGTCAGCATGGGTGTTCGCGGCATCAAGCTCCGCGACGGCGATGAGGTGGTCGATATGGTCGTCGTCGAGTCGGGCGCTTCGTTGTTGACGGTCTGCGAGCGAGGCTTTGGCAAACGCACGGACCTGGACGATTATCGCGTGCAGAGCCGCGGGGGGCTGGGGCTGATCAATATCAAGACCACCGAGCGGAACGGCAGGGTCGTTGCGCTCAAGGCCGTGCACGACGACGATGAACTGATGATGATTACGGCTAACGGGATGATCGTTCGCACCGGGTTGAGTCAACTGCGAGCCATCGGACGCAACACCGCCGGCGTGCGGATGATTTCGCTCCGTGAGGGCGACAAGCTCGTGGCTGTCGCGCGGCTGATTGTGGATGAGAGTGAGGAAGGCGACGCCGGGGCGACCGAGGCCTAAGCCGCTTTGCAGGATTGATATGATGGCCAAACGAACACCCACCGCTCACGCATCGCCGCAGACGACGGGGGCAATCTGCGTGGTCTTCGGGGAGGACGCCTTTCTGGTTGCCAAAGAGGCTGAAAAACGTCTGGACGCATTGCTTGGCGAAGACGAGCGGATGACGGGACTGTCCGAGCCGAAGGCGTCCGAGGCGCAAATCGCCGATGTATTGGATGAGCTGCGTACCGTGCCGTTTCTGGCCCCGCGGCGTGTGGTCTTTATCAAGGACGCCGAGCCGTTTGTAAAAAATTACGCCGAACAGATCGAGGCCTATCTCGAATCGCCCAGCCCGACGGGCGTTTTGCTGATGACGTTGCTCAATGTTGATAAACGGACGCGATTTTACAAAACTTTGAGCAAGCTCGGCGGCGCTGTCGAGGTGGGTAAGATATGGCCTGATAAGCTGCCGCAGTACGTCGAACAGTATGCCCGACAGGAACACGGAATTGCGATGGATGGGCGGTGCAGCCAGTTGCTGGTGGAGTTGACCGGCGACGACCCCGGGCGGCTGTGTCGTGAGATGGACAAATTGGCCCTGTTGGTCTATCCCCCAAAAACGGTTACGTTTAAAGCGATTGAGCAGTTGGTCGGGCGCAACCGGATGTTTGACGCCTTTGATGTGATTGACGGCATCATGAGCAATAATGCCGGTCAGGCACTGTCACGGCTGGCCAATATGTTTGCTTCGGACAAGGACACCCATTACACCGTGGTCGGGGCGTTCGGCTTCCACTTTCGCAAGCTGTTTTCGGCGCGGGTGATGATGACCAAAGGCAAGACCGCTCAACAAGCCGCCGAAAGCGTGAGGGTGTTTTGGAAGCAAAAACAATCGTTTATCGCTCAGCTTTCACGGCTTTCGCTGGAGCATCTGGGGTGGGTGTTGGGCGAATTGGGTCGCATCGACCACGGCATCAAGACCGGGCGGACGACTGCGCCGGTGGCCATGGAGCGGCTGGTGGTGGCGTTGTTCGAAATGCAGAAACCTGCTCGCTGACGGGAAAATACCCTGTCAATAACCCTGATATTCCCCAAAGATGTCAAAATGACCGACTTTTCAGGATTTTTCTGGGAATTTACGCTCAATCTGTTATATTATCTTGTCTAATCAAATCAGAAGTTTTACTAATTTTGTTTATAAGTAGTGTAGTATTGTTGCGAATCGAATTATTTTGGAGTGTGCAGGATGCTGTATCGCATTGTGGCTCACAAGCAGCTTTCGGACAACGTATTTCAGATTGATGTGGACGCACCGCTGGTGGCGCGAGCGCGCAAGGCCGGGCAGTTTGTCATTGTCTCGTCTGACGCAGCGAGCGGCGAGCGGATTCCGCTGACGGTTGCCGGGGCCGATCCGGAGGCGGGGACGATCCGTCTGATCTTCCAGCGTGTCGGCAAGACCACTGCTGCGATGGCCGATATCCCCGTAGGCGGGGCACTGGGATACGTGGCCGGGCCGCTGGGACGTCCGACGCACATCGAAAAATTCGGCACGGTCGTCTGTGTCGGCGGGGGCATCGGCAATGCGCCGCTGCTGGCTATCGCGACGGCGATGAAAGAGGCGGGCAACCGAGTGATTACGATTCTGGGTGCTCGCACACAGGAATTGGTGATTCTCGAAGACGAGTTTGCGGGCCTCAGCGACGACATCATCGTCGTGACCGACGACGGTTCGCACGGCCGCAAGGCACTGGTGACCGAGCCGCTCAAGGAAATCTGCTCGCGCGACCCCAGGCCGAATTTGGCAGTGGTCATCGGGCCGACGATTATGATGAAATTCTGCTGTGAGGTCACGAAACAGTTTGAGGTGCCGACACAGGTTTCGCTGAATACCATTATGGTCGATGGGACGGGGATGTGCGGCGGCTGCCGGGTCGAAGTCGGCGGCAAGACAAAATTCGTCTGTGTCGATGGCCCCGAATTTGATGGCCACCAGGTCAACTTCGACCAGATGATGCGCCGGATGACCGCCTACAAAGAGCTTGAAAAACGCGAGATGGAGCAGTATCAGAAACATCGATGTAAAATTGGACTCAAATGAATTAAATTCTAAGCACTAAATTCTAAACAAATTCGAAATTCTAATGTTCAAATGACAAAAACAAAGCGTTTAACATTCGGAATTATCGGGTTTTTGGTCGTTGAATTTCCAAAGTGGAGAATATGATAGTGGATTCACAGGAAAGATATTTGCAGGAATTGCTGGATAAGCAGGCCAGGGGCGAGTTGAAGGCCAAAGACCGCTATGCCATCCCCCCGCAGGATATGCCTGTGCAGGACGGCGTTGAGCGGCGCAGTAATATGTCCGAAGTCGCGCTGGGCTATACCGCACTGCAGGCGCGACTGGAGGCGATGCGTTGTCTGGGCTGCGCCAATGCGCCGTGTGTCGAGGGGTGTCCGGTACGCATCCGCATTAAAGATTTTGTGGCCGAAATAGCGGCAGGGCGGTTTGACCACGCCCTGGCGATTATCAAGGAAAACTCTCTGCTTCCGGCCGTCTGCGGCCGGGTCTGTCCGCAGGAGGTGCAGTGTCAGGAACGCTGCACCGTCGGCAAGAAATTCAAAGACCCGAATATGAGCGTCTCCATCGGCAGGCTTGAGCGGTTTGTCGCCGATTTGGCCAGCGCTGGCGGTCAAACGCCGCAGGTGGCCCCGTCTACCGGCAAGAAAGTGGCGGTCATTGGTTCCGGCCCCGGCGGCATCGTCGTGGCCGCCGATACGCGACGCGCTGGCCATGAAGTGACGATGTTCGAGGCGTTTCACAAGCCCGGCGGCGTGAAGGTCTATGGCATTCCGGAGTTTCGCCTGCCCAAAAAGATCGTGCAGGAAGAGATCGATGTCCTTGAGAAAATGGGCGTCAAGATCGTCTGCAACTACATTGTCGGTCGCACCCGCACCATCGAACAATTGATGCAGGAAGACGGCTTCGACGCGGTCTATGTCGGCGTCGGGGCGGGATTGCCCAAATTTATGAACATCGAAGGCGAATATCTCGTCGGGGTCTATAGTGCCAACGAATATCTGACCCGCACCAACCTGATGAAGGCCTACGCCTTTGGGCAGGGGGCCGACACGCCCATCGCCGCCGGCAAAAAAGTTGCCGTTCTCGGCGGCGGCAACGTCGCGATGGACGCCGCCCGCATGGCCGTGCGGCTGGGGGCAGAGAAAGTCTATCTTGTTTATCGCCGCAGCGAGGTCGAGATGCCCGCCCGTATCGAAGAAGTCCACCATGCCAAAGAGGAAGGCGTCATTTTCTGCACCCTGCAAAACCCGCAGCGCATCCTTGGCAGCGAGGACGGCCATGTCGTCGGGATGGAGTGCCTGCGGTACGAGTTGGGTGAGCCGGACGAGTCCGGCCGCCGCCGCCCCGTCGCGATCAAGGGCAGCGCGTTTGTCCTCGACGTCGATACGGTCATTGTTGCTATCGGCAACGGCCCCAACCCGCTGATCGAACAGACCACGCCGGGTCTGGAATTCAACAAATGGGGCAATATCGTCGTCGATGAAGGGTGCCGCACGTCAATGAAAGGCGTCTATGCCGGCGGCGACATCGTCCTCGGCGCCGCCACCATTATTTTGGCCATGGGTCAGGGCCGTATTGCCGCCAAAGCGATAAATGCCGATTTGGCCGCCAAGAAACTGTCTTGACAACAGGGTCATTTGTTGTATATGATAACTCACCTTGGTCGTGATCAGGGTTTGCCAGTGAATGAGTATTAAATTTTTACGATTTATGAAATATTATTGGCGGCAAAATCGACTATATTTATTCAATGGTGAAAGCAGAGCATTGCTGTCTTTGTCAGTTTAAGCCGCAACATCACCTTTTCAATCACGAGTAATTATTAAATATTACCAGTTGAAGCGGAATTAAAGAGTTGAGAATGCGATTAAAGTTAAAAACGTCCTTGTTTAAAGGTCTGGCCCAAGGGTTTCTCGGAGTGACGGTATGCGCGGTGGTCGTGTGGGCAGGCGGGTGCATGAATCCGACTGAGCATCGGCAAAAGGCAGACCGGACGGCGCAGGACATTTTAGCCGAGAAACATCTGGAAGCGCTGGGACGTGAAGGGACGGTCACGATTGAGCGGCCGAGTACGATTTTACGTCGCCGGTTGCTGGAAGAGCAGGATTTGGTTGTGTCCGGGCCGGCATCTCTGGGCAGCGACCGGCTGGAACGAATTGACCACTGGCCGGACGACGAGTATTTGTCGTCGGATATGGAATCTGCCGATGCGTTTGTACAGATTCCGGCGGGCCAGACGCTGAAGCTTACGATGCTTGATGCGCTCCAGATCGGGGCGCGGAACAGTTCTCAGTATCAAGATCAGAAGGAAAATGTTTTTGGCGAGGCGCTTTCGCTGGACCTGGAACGTAATGATTTTCGTACGATTTTTCAGGGCCAGGCGCGGAGTATGATGTCGATCAACACCACCGGCGACCAAACGGTCATCGGGACGGTGCAGAGCGGCACGCTCTCGGCCAGTCAGCGGTTTTATAACGGTGCCGAGGTTGGCGCGGGGCTGGCGGTGGATTTGGCAAATCTGCTGACCGGCGGCATGGCGTCCTCGCTGGGACTGGCCGGCGATGCGACGGTGTCAATTCCGCTCTTGCGGGGTTCGGGGCGGCATATTGTCACCGAATCGCTGACGCAGGCCGAGCGGAATGTCATCTATGCGATGTGGGATTTTGAGCAGTTCAAGAAAGAGTTTGCGGTGCGTGTGGCGGACAACTATCTAAACGTTTTGCAGCGATTGGATGCGGTGGACAATAGCCGCGAGAATTATCGCAGCGTAATCGCATCGGCGCGTCGGAGTCGGCGGCTTGCGGACGCGGGGCGGCTTAAAGAGATCGATGTGGACCAGGCAACGCAGAGCGAACTTCGCGCACGGCAGGGGTGGATATCGGCGATGGAATCGTATCAGAATTCGCTGAATTCATTCAAGTCGCTGATCGGTCTTCCGCCGGATGCGGATATTGAGCTTGATGCAGAGGATCTGACGGAGTTGGTGGCGCCGACGTTGGCGCTGCGTGAGGATTTCTTGGCCGAGGAGCAGTCACAATCTCTGCAGCCTGCGCTGCCTGCCAATGCGCCGATCGAGTTGGATGCACCGAGCCTCGATGATGCAGGGCCGTGGGAACTGGATGAGGTATTTGCCTCACAGCTTGCACTGGCTAATCGCCTTGATTTTCGCAAATTGGTCGAACAGGTCTATGATGCGCAGCGCAGAGTGGTGGTGGCGGCGGACCGACTGGGAGCGGAGTTGACGCTTGGCGGTTCGGCGGCATTCGGTTCGAGCCGGGGCAGTGTGGGCAGCGCCGCGTCTGATGACGCCCAACTGCGGCTGGACCAGGGAGCTTATTCGGGAATTCTGACGCTAAATTTGCCATTTGAGCGGACTTCGGAACGCGTTGCCTACCGCAACAGTTTGATCAATCTGGAGCGTGCTGTCCGTTCGGTGCAGAGTCAGGAAGACTCGATCAAATTGTCGATCAGCAATACCCTCAGCACATTACGGCAGGCGCGGGAGAATTTGTATATTCAGACGCAAGCGGTCATTATTGCCGAAAAGCGTGTTCGCAGCGTGACGCTGTTTCTTGAGGCTGGGCGTGCGGCCATGCGTGATTTGCTGGAAGCCCAGGACGATTTGTTAAGTGCACAGAACGGATTGACCTCGGCAGCCGTAGGATATAGAGTTGCCGAGTTGGAATTGCAGCAGAATTTGGGATTGCTTGAAGTGGACGAACGTGGTTTATGGCAGGAAGCTCTGCCCGAGGAGTTGATTTATGCTCAAAAATAAAGTATTCTGGATAGGTTTAACCATTTTTTTGTTGGCGGCCGGGGTTTTTCTGTTTTGGCAGGGTGCGGCATCGGCGAAAGCGACGACAGAACAGGCGACGTTTCGTGTGGAACGTGGACCGCTGACGATCAGCGTTATGCAGTCCGGGACGATCAAGGCCCGCGATATGTTGATCATCAAAAACGAGGTGGAAGGGCGTACGCAAATCATTACGCTTATTCCCGAAGGGACGCGCGTTGAGGCAGGGGACGTGCTGGCTCAACTGGATGTCAGCACGCTGATCGACAGCCGTCTGGACCAAGAGATTCGCGTCCAGAACGCCGAGGCGTCGTATGTTGGTTCTAAAGAAAATCTGGAAGTGGTTCGCAATCAGGCTCAAAGCGATGTGGATAAAGCTCAATTGAGCCTGCAGTTTGCGAGGGAAGACCTTCAGAAGTATATTGATGGCGAATATCCCAATGAATTGAGGCGTGCCGAAGCGAACATTACCCTAGCTCAGGAAGAACTGACGCGGGTACGCGAAACGATGGAGTGGTCGCGTCGGCTGTTTGAGGAGAATTTTATTTCTCAGACGGAGCTTCAGGCCGACGAACTGAATGAAAAGAGATGCGCGCTGGATCTTGAGTTGGCGCAGAATAATCTCAATCTATTGACGGAGTTTACCTACAAGCGAAATCTGACCCAGCTTGAAAGCGACGTCAGTCAGGCGGAGATGGCACTGGAGCGCATTACACGCAAGGCGCGTGCCGACGTGGTGCAGGCCGAGGCGGATCTGGTAGCCAAGGAGTCGGAGTACAATCGGCAGAATGACCGCTTGCAGAAGATCGAAGAGCAGATTCAAAAGGCGACCATTCGCGCCCCATCGGCGGGTCTTGTGATCTATGCGACCAGCGCGATGACGGGTGGGCGGCGTTACAATATTGAGCCGCTGATTGAGGGACGCGAAGTTCGTGAGCGTGAGGATTTGTTCTACCTGCCGACGACGGCGTTCGCCAAAGCGGAGGTGAGCATTCACGAGTCGAATCTTGAAAAGATCAGCATGGGACTGCCTGCGGTCATTACGATTGACGCACTGCCGGGCCGGACGTACCTGGGCACGGTGATGAACATAGCCCCCCTTCCGGATGCACAGAGCATGTGGATGAACCCGGACCTGAAGGTGTATAACACAGATATTTTCCTTGAGGATAACGATGAGGCGCTGCGGACGGGGATGGGCTGTCAGGCGGAGATCATTGTGGCCAAACACGAGAGTGTGCTGTATGTGCCGGTGCAGTCGGTGATCCGTTCCGGCGGACGTCCGACGGTGTTTGTGGCCAAGGGCAATACGATTGAAGAGCGGCAGGTCGAAATCGGCCTGGACAACAATCGGATGGTGCATGTCATCAACGGTCTTTCAGAAGGCGAAGAGGTGCTGTTGGCGCCGCCGCTTCAGGCCGGTACAGTGGATTCGGACGAAGGCGATCAAACCGAGCGTCAGGTGATGCAGCAGCGGGTTCTGGAACGGCTGAATAACAATAATTTTCAGCCGGCTGGCGGGATGCCTGCTCCGCAGGGGCCAGGTGAATCGCCTATGACGGGTCCTGGCGGCGACGCTCCTTCGGCTGAGCAGATGGAGCAGATGCGTCGGCGTTTCGAGCAAATGACGCCGGAGCAGCGCGAACAGATGCGGCAAGGGGGCGCCGGTCTCAATGGGCGTCCGCGTCGTCAGCCGGAGAATGCTCAATGAGTGACACAAACGGCGCGATTGTACGGCTGTGTAAAGCCCGTAAGACGTATCGGATGGGTACTGAGTCTGTCCATGCGCTGGATGGCGTGGATATCGCGTTCGAGCGCGGCAGTTTTTGGGCGATCATGGGCGCCAGCGGGTCAGGTAAGAGTACGATGATGAACGTCATTGGGTGTCTGGATCGGCTCACCAGCGGGCAGTATCTGCTGGAGGGGCAAGATGTTTTCACGCTCGACGATGACCGGCTCAGCGAGCGGCGGCTTCGGCATATCGGGTTTATCTTCCAGAGCTTTAATCTGATTCCTCAGTTGACGGTTCAGCGCAACATCGAACTCCCGCTGTACTATTTGGGATGGGAGGCGGCCGCCAGCTCCGATCGCGCCCGAGAACTGGCGCGGCGTGTGGGGCTGGAAGAGCGTCTCAATCACCGGCCGACGGAGTTGTCGGGCGGCCAGATGCAGCGGGTGGCGATCGCGCGGGCGCTGGTTAACGATCCGCATCTGCTGCTGGCGGACGAACCAACGGGGAACCTGGACAGCGCAACGGGCGTTCAGATCATGAAACTGCTGGAGGAGCTTCATTCCGAGGGCAAGACGATTATCATGGTAACGCATGAGCCGGATATTGCGGCCCATGCGCAATACCGACTTCATATGAAAGACGGTCAAATCGACCGGGTCGAAGAGCGATAAGATGCATCAAAGTCGAGTTATACGAAATATCGGATTGGGAATCGAGAATCTGCTGCTGCACAAGCTGCGGTCGTTTTTGACGATGCTGGGGGTGGTGTTCGGCGTCGGCAGTGTGGTGGCGATGCTGTCGGTGGGCGAAGGGGCCAGCAAGGAAGCAATGGAGCAGATCCGGATGCTGGGCAGTAACAACATTATTATATCGTCGATCAAGCCCGTCGAAGAGGATTCCACGGTGACGACAGAGGCGATGCTGAGTATGTTTGGCCTGACGTATCACGATTACGAACGGCTTCGCGAAACCTTTCCGGCAGTTCAGCAAATCGCGCCGGTCAAGCTGATGCGAAAGGAAACGCGTCTGGGGTCGCGTGCGATGGAGCTTCGAATTGTGGGTACGACGGAGGCGTGGTTTGAACTGGTTCCGCGAGAGATTGTGGCCGGTCGCGTGCTGCGCCGCGAGGATCAGGACAATTTCAACGCGGTGGCCGTGCTGACGGAATTCGGGGCGCGGCGTATCCTGGCGACCCAGAATACCATCGGACAGAGCATCCGGATCGGCAGCGATTCGTTCGAGGTTGTCGGGATCGTCAAGAGCGAGTCGGGCCAGGCCGGCAATATGCAGATTCCCGATCAGGATGTGGACGTGTATATTCCGATGCGGGTTTTGCAGCAGTATTTCGGCGACATTAATGTCACGCGCAGTGCCGGGACACAGATTCGCGAGCGTGTTGAATTGCATCAGATCATTGCGCAGATCGATGATATTAAAAATGTCGAGGCGACGGCCGAGGCGATTGAGCGGATGCTGGAGCGGTTTCATCGGCGCCGCGAATATCAGATGAGTGTGCCGCTGGCGTTGCTGCGTCAGGCGGAGGCAACCAAGCGGACGTTTAATATCGTATTAGGGTCGATTGCGGGCATCAGTCTCTTGGTCGGCGGCATTGGGATTATGAATATTATGCTGGCTTCGGTTACCGAGCGGACGCGGGAGATCGGCATTCGGCGGGCCATCGGGGCCAAACGCCGACAGATCATCGGCCAGTTCCTGATCGAGACAGTGGTGCTTTCGACGTTGGGGGGGCTTGTGGGGATCGCCTTGGGGGTCTTGACGCCGCTGTTGATTACTTATTTTTCAGGGATGCCGACAGTTCTGACACCAATGAGTATATTTCTGCCGATGTTTATAAGCATTAGTATCGGTATTGTCTTCGGGCTGTACCCGGCGGCCAACGCCGCCCGCGTTGATCCGATTGTCGCCCTGCGGCATGAGTAAGAAATTTCCGGTTTTTCACAGCGTGCAGCACTGCATCTAACCCTGCGTGTTTACGTAATACCCCGTTTTTTGTGATTTTGGTTAAGTCATTCCCTGAATTTGCCGTTCCTGTAATGGTTTCTTATCTTTTGTATGACTGAACGCTATGCGATTCTTTGCGTATCGTTGGCTTATCGGACCTTAAAGGAACGGACAAATGAGACATACAAATGGAACAATTCGGTTGCACACGGCGATCTATTTGATCGGTCTGCTGATACTTTTCGGGAGTGTGGGCTCTGCTGCAACGCAAACCCTCTCCACGCGAACCCTGCGGACCATGTCACGGGCGTATCTGGCGTACGGTCAGTATGAAAAGGCCCGCGTGCAGGCCGAGCGGGCGGCAGCGCAGGCGCGACGGGGTAATGCCGAGATTGGCGAGCAGGCGTTGTGCCTGATTGACCTGGCGACGGTTTATGGGTATCAAAATATGCTGGACGACGCTGCGGCGAAATTTGAGGCCGGGCTGGAGCTTCAAAAGGCGGCGCTCGGAGAAACGCATCCTTATACGGCACACACCCTGCGGATGCTCGGCGATGTGTATCGGCGGCAGGACAAACTTGAGGCGGCAGAAGCGGCACTGGGCGAGGCGTTTTCGGTGATGCTCAAGCACACACGGCTGCAAAGTCGTGAGATGACGCCTTTTATCATTGCCTCGGCGCAGCTTGCGGCCGCGGCAGGGCGATACGACCAAGCGCGGCAGACCTACGACACCGCGCAGCAAATGCTGCTGGTTACGTATGGGACTGACCATCTCTATACCGCGCAAGTCATGCAGGGGATGGCGGAAGTATTGCTGGCCTGCGGTGACTTGCAGGAAGCCCGCGAGCAGATCGACCAATCGATGCAGCTTCAGCAACGCTTTTATGGAGACGGCTCGCAGCAGATGATCGCCGGCTGGCTGGTGCAGGCGCGCATCGAGCGGGCGTGCGGGGCGATTGGAGCATCCGAGACGCTGCTGCACAAGGCGATTGCCGCCGCGCGACAGGGCAATAATGTGGTGACATTGGCCCGCATCCATGAAGAGGTCGGAGCGATTCGCCGCGAAGGCGTTTATACCGCATCGCTGGGCCAGTCATCGATATAGAAACACAAGTACGCCTGACCTCGTCAACTGCGGGGGGACACAGTCAAGAGGTCAGGCGGAAAGTCTAACATCAAGCGGACGTTCAGCGTTTTTTACGAAACACGCCGATGCCGCCCATTCCCATTGCCAGCAGCGCAAGCGTGGCCGGTTCGGGGATGGCGTCGTATTCCAGTTTCAGATACGGCTGATTTTCCGCATTTCGGCTGCTGTTAAACGCGGCGAAGCTAAAATCATCTTCCGGATCCACGGTCAGCAGAAATGTTACTTTCCCGTTGCTCAGGTCGGCAGCATAGTCCCAAACACCCATAAGATTCCAGAAATAGTACCGGCCGGTAGAATCCGCGGACTGTGAGATATCAAGCTTTGTTTGGCCGCCAAGGAGGGATAGGCTTTCGTTCCAGGTCAGTGTGTTATCCCATGCGTCATAGTTGTTCAAATTCCACAACTGCATCACAGGTTTGGGAGTATCCGAGTCATTATTCAGCCAGATACCGAATTCGGCGTATGTCATGACCGCCTCTTCCGGAATCACCGACAGGTCAAACTGAATGAAAATCCGCTGCACATTATAATCTTGCAGCGTGAGACGGTCCGTCCCTTC
This sequence comes from Phycisphaerae bacterium, assembly GCA_012729675.1. Classification (GTDB taxonomy): domain Bacteria; phylum Planctomycetota; class Phycisphaerae; order Sedimentisphaerales; family Anaerohalosphaeraceae; genus T3Sed10-213. The sequence continues at coordinate 30,771 of JAAYCR010000018.1, forward strand.
TTCCTGAATGCGCAGCACGTCCAGTTCGCCATACGAGGCGTCAGGGCTTCCCGCGTCCACATACGTGTCAAACAGGATATCCATATCCAGCATTGCGGATGTTGTGCCGCCGAGTGTTAACCCGATCAGTATTGCCAATGTCATAAACGTTTTCATCATAAACACCTCATTCCTGTAATTATATGAAGTTTTGTTTTTATGTTAGATACCTTCGGGCATTACTTGTGAGAGAATATACGCGGCGATGTTCGGATTTGCCTGCTCGCCCATCAGCGTGTCGCCGTGTTTTTCAAGGGCAAAGACCACCGGGTCACCGATAGGCGCCTTCAGTTCCGTATCGAGAATCGCGACATAGCGGGCGAAGGCGTCAATGTATTCGGCGGCCAGTGCATACTGCCGATCCTGATCGCCCAGTTGAGCAAAAGCAGTGACGACCGACGCGGAGACTTCCGGTGTGAACGGGGCATCGGCCGGGGCCAGTGTGTTGAATATCTGATTCATTGCGGCCAAACGCACGCCGTCGGCGTCGTTGAGAATCGTCGCGGCTGTGACCAAACTCGCACAGGCGTCACACGGCTGAATGTTCGGATTCATTGCCAGCGAATTGCGAATGGTCATCTGGAGCGTATCGTCGGAGATACCCAATTCGATGGCCGCCGCCTGCATCTCGACCGGACAACCCATCAATTCGGGAATCTCCAGCACGGCCAGCGGGGCGGCGAAGGCCTTCGGATTTTCAAGAACCCATTGTCTTCCATCCGAGATGGACGAATTGTTCTGCCCGGCCCCGCGAAGCACATAATTGCCTTCGCCGAGAACGGCCTCGATCGCTTCGGGATTGTCGGCAAAAGGCAGTTTGCCGCCGTTGATGGCGTCCTCGAGCCATTCACACTGACGCGATGCGACTTCCAGGCGGAATCCGCCGAATTCTATTTCAGATGTGGCGACAACGTCGGCCAAAAACGGCATTGAGACCGTATCGTAAGCGTCAAAGACCACCGTGGCATCGCCGGCTTTGACGTTGTTCGAGACATAGATGGCCGGGGTTTGTACGGTCACATTGCCCTCTGTGCTGGCCGCATAGATGGCGATGTCGCTGGGAACGCCCTTATCGCGGACATAGCCGCCGATGAGTGCGTCCTGTGCCAGAAAGTTGACGGCGGGGCGGTCATCAACGCCATAGGGAAATTCGCCGCTGACTTCTTCCGGAGCGACGTATCGGCCTTCTGCATTCAGTTTTGCATCGGGTCCGATGGTCAGGTCTTGTCCGCTCTGCAGGACGATGGCGGCTTTGCTGAGCGATTCGCCTTCAGACCCTTTATAGGGCAGGTCGGCGCCGGTATTGTCCCATACGTCATCCGAGTAGCCGCTGATGGCGATGTTGAGGGCGTCGCCTTCGCCGGTGTGGATTGTTCCGGTTTCAGCAATCACCGACACGCCTCCCAAGTCGGCGGTAATGTCGCCGTCGAGGCGGACGTTATTTTGGGCCGCGATATAGATGCTGCCGTCGGTGGACTTGGAAATCTTACCGGCGGCGTGGACGTTTGCGGTTTCTGAGGCAACGGTCTGGTCGGCGCTGCCGAACAGGATCAGATCGCTGTTAACGGTCAGGTCGTCGGCGGCCAGAATATCGGCGTTGCTTCGGGTCTCTGCGGCCGTGGCTGTGATGTTCGCCTGACTTTCAAGATTGGCATACGTGACAATCAAGTTTCCGGCAGTCAAGGTCATGGCGTCCTGCGACGATGCGCCCTGAAGCATCAGGATGTTTGTACCGGCATCAACGGTCATTGCGCCGTCCGAGGCAGCCTGTCCCTGGAGTACAACCGATGACAGGTGACCGGTCAGGCTCATATCCCCGCCGCTGTGGAGGTTGTCAGTGGCCGTAATGTGATAATCCGAATCCACCGTCAGATCGCCGGGGATGTCCAATGCGTGGCGGAGTTCAACCTTCTGGGCCGCCAGCTTAACGGTGTCCGCCGCGGTCGAGCCGCCGGGACGCAGGGCGATTTGCTGGGCGGCTCCGGCCTCCAGTTCGGCGGCCTGGATGGAGCCGCGTTGTTCGACGTTGTAATCGCCGACGGCGTAGGCGAGATTCTGAATGCCGGTCAGTGCCTGTGCAAAGGTATCGCCTGCGGCCAAAACGACTTTTCCGGTGTCATTCTGAATCGTGCCCGCCGCTTCGTTGGTGATGGTGTAATTGAAGCCGTTGACGTTGGGCGTGGCGATTTCTACGACGATATCATCGCTTTCGGAGGCCAGATAAATCTCATCGCCTGTGGCCAGCAGGACAATATTGCCCGACCCGACAACAAGGCCGCTGTTGGAGATTTGATGTGCCAGCAGTTCAATTTGGTCGGCGGTGATTTCGGCTCCGGCGGCCAGTGAAATCCGGCCGCGTGCATCGCCTGTTTTGAAAGCGAAGTTTTCGCTGCCGTCCAAGAAATCGGCGTCGGTCATGTCCAGTCCCAGCGTCGAAGCGGTAAAGCGATGGGCCGACACCTCGGCAGTCGGGCCAAACACAATGCCGTGCTGGTTGATGACGATGATATGCCCCTGGTTGCCGAGGAGCTTGCCGTCAAACTGCGTTTGTGAGCCGCTGAGGATGCGGTTGAGCACGGCAAAATTTGCGCCCCCGTCTCGAATGAACTCAAGGACTTCGCCATTGTCGGTGTTGAAATTTGACCAGTCAATAATGCTGCGATTGCCCAGCACATCAACGGTTGTGGTATTGCCTGATGTGTTTACTTCGGTGTTGATTTTATTGAGTACGTCCGTCTCGGAGATTGCCCAGACCGGCCCATTGATAATCAAAAAGGCCGTCAGGCAAGCAATTGTCGTTCGAAGCAATTGCCGGGTTGAGCTTTTCATCATTTTTTTCATATTAATGTATCCCCTCAAAAAAGTTAATATTTACCATCTCAATAAAAAACCCACGTTTAACCGCCCTTTGCCGGAGCGGGTGTTTTCGGTTGCAATCAGTGGATAGCCGTAATACACGGTTCCCGTAAAGTTTTCGCCCAGTTCGACGATGGCGCCGCCGCCGACCGAGGCCATTTCACGATCCCGGTGTTCAGTTGACAGAGGCTCTTCGATGCGGGCCTGTCCGTAGTCCGCAAAGACCAGCGGGGCGATCTTGCGGATAAACGGATTCCGCAGGTCTTCGTTGGCGCCGCCGGCGGCATATTCATCGACGCGTGCCTTACGGATGATGTCATACTCGTATTGCAGCGAGGCGAGAATGCCCCCGTCAACGACCATCTCAAATTCATCATAGCCGCGAACGGTGTACATTCCGCCGAACGAGGTCATTGAGACTGGGGCCAGCCGCTTGTTTGGAATGATCCACTGGAAGGCGGCGCTGAGACGCTGCACGTTATTGATATCCAGATACCGGCTGTGGCGCGCGGTGGCGGTATAAATGGCCACATCGCGGTTGGCGCCGGAGCGTGTCAGACCGAAGTCATCCCGATGCGAGCCGTCCAGCGTACTCATCCGCCGGATGCTGAACAGGGTGTCGGATCTGTCGTCGGATCGCGTCAGTTCCGCTCCCCAGCCCCACATCGTCAAGTGCACGTCGCTGGTGAGAAATTCCGGAAACAGCGACGGGGTGATCTTGCTTTGTTGATGGGTCAGCGTGCCGGTGAGGTCGAAGAACCACTTTTCATGCTGGAAGACATTCAGCCGTAACGTGCTGCCGACAAAACTGCCGCGACCGAGGAAACTGATACCGCCTGTTTCGGCGATGCTGAACTCATTATGGCCGGCAAAGATATTCAGCCGCACGCGCGGCGTAAAGAGCGGAAAATCATAGCTGCCAAAGATGGCGTAATCATCAAGCCACGTCTTATCCGGTGTGGTTTGCCAGATGACGGTCAGCCGGTCGTCAAAGCCGAGCAGGTTGGTGTTAATCATCCCCAAACGCGGCCGCCATTGAATATCCTCCGTTCCGGAGTTATCGACCTGAACGAAGAAATGCCAGGGGTTGGCCTCATAGACGCGATATTCCATTGCCAGGCTGTTCGGCTCTTCGCCCTGTGTCACCATCGCCGAGACATAGCGGTCGGGATTGCGATTGAGCAGATTCAGGTACTCGTCCATCGCACGGCGGTTGGCGACTTGACCGGCTTTGACCGGCGACCATTCTTCAACCAGTCCTTGCCGCAGATAGCTTCTCTCGGCCGGCTGATTGTTGACATCATAAAACGAGGAGCCGACCGATGAAACCGAAGCTTCCAGAATGCGAATCGGCAGAATGCCCTGCGACAGTTCTTTGCCGGGTTCGAAGGCGTCGGCGGGGACATAGATATAGATGCCCGCATACCCGCGTTTTTGATAAAGACTCAGCAGATACTGGGGAAACCCCTGAATCGAACGCGCCGAAACCTCTACGGCCGATCCGGGCTGGGCGACAACCGCTTGCAGCGGTCGAAAGTCGTACAGGAACATTCCGAGAGTTTCTTTGTCCGGCGATGCGTCAAAGACGGCGGGGATATTGTCCAGCAGACTATCGGTGGAAATCAGGCTGTTGCCTGAAATCTGTACATGGCTTATCGTGAACCGAGGTGTGGTATCTTCCGGCAAAAGGGCGATCAGTCGGGCAAGGTCGGTTCGACCCCATCGCAGCGGCGGAGCCTTAACAGCGGCCTCTGCTTCCATTTGCTCAAAACGAAGCTGCTCGTCCGTCTTGGGTTCCGGCATGATATGAGTGCTTGCATAGACCCAATGTGGACACAAAATAAACGCAACGAAACTAACTCCCCAAAAAATCAAGCGATTGTCCACAATAACCTCCCTGAAAAAAACCAAAAAAATCCGAAATCAACAGAACACTCCTTTTCTCCCCTCTCCCCCGACATGGCGTGCATTTGTCCCCGCACGCCTATTGTTATTTCATACCTAATCCTCGATGTTAGGATGGATTATACAAATAAATTTCACAAAAATCAAGCGAATTCTATAATTTATTAATAAAAAAAAAGAGAATAAATGAAATCAGTAATAATACCCCTAATAATAAAGAATTTATCGGGCAAACTGGCATCGGTCTGTTCATACGGCCATATTCAGGAGGCGTCCACTCTCCCTGCCGGGTGTTTGACAGGCGGCGCAATACGTCCGGTCGATCAATGACTTCAGAGCGATCAAGAGCGGCAACGGTTCGGCGTCCATTTTTTTTGTGCCGGACGAACAGGAAGGACGCTTCCTGTCCGCCGGTCTCGGCGGCGCCGGTTCTACGACTCGGCATACGACATATTTTTTCATCACGACCCCCATAGAAAACAGTTTTATTACAACGCTGCTCTCACGAAAGGGATTATACCAAAATCGAGATATTGATTCAATCGGACGCGGCATCTGAATAGTCCGCTTCCGATAAAGATCGCCGGTACGTTTGAAAAATCGCACTCTGTCAAGATTCTGCTTGTCAGAATTGCTTCGTTCGGATAATAATTTTTTGAGAATTCGACTCCTGATATGAGGCGATTATGCGGTTGTTGACAAAATGTCCCGGTTGCAGCATCCCCATCGAGCTGTCGATTGCCGACGCCGACCGGCGAAAGCGGTGTCCCCGATGCGGGCGACTGTACTATGTGCCCGATACCGATGCCCTGCGCGACGCGATATCTCTGCTCGGCACGGCACAAACGGACATTTATGTCGATGAAAAAGGCAATGTCTATGGCTGAGGCGGCCTATGGCGGTAATCCAGACCGATAACCTGGGCGTTGACCGGCGTGATCCTCGGCGGCGCAACGCCGATGACCGCCATTCTTTTCCAGATCGCTATTATGATCGCCATCTTCACCGGAACGGCGATCACCGTTTTGCTTGGCATCCGGCTTTGCCGAAAAAGCGGTTTTACTCCGTGGGGAATACTCAACTCCGGCATCTTTCGTTCAGCGAAGTGAGTGACTACGGATTGCAGGTCTTGCAGGGGCGCCGTCCGTTTTGTTCGGCCTCTTGTCGTGTTCCAAATGTCAACGTTGTTTCTGGATTAAGGCGTTTGGCGTGCGAACAGGTGGAGAGATGAAAGACCTTGCTGTTTTTGGCGGCCACGTAAGAGACAGCGGGTGCGGCCTGAGGTTTGACTTGCGGTTTTTCGGTGACGGCGGGCGAAGAGGCGCCCTCGGCGGTTTCCAGACGTATAATGCGGCGAGCCAGGCCCTGTTCGATGAGCAACTGGGCCAGGTCTTTGCCGTCGATTTCGATATCCGCGACCAGGCCAAATGTCCGGCCGCGACGGAGATTGTTCAGGGCAATGGACGGTGCGGCCTCTTGTGATTGGGGTTTGAGGGTTTGTTCAAGAAAGGCAATCACGTTTTTGTCCACGCTTTCGGCGGCGGCCGGCTCGATCCCTTCGAGAACGACGGGGATGTTTTGGCCGATCACGGACGGGAATTCATCGATATCGCAGTAAATTGTGCAATCCGGGGCGATCTGCACCACACGCGAGACGGCGATTGAGCCGTAAGTCTTTGGTACAGCATCCTTTTTAGATGTGGACGCGGGTATTGACGGCGTCGCAGCGGCGACCGCAACAGCCGCACACAAAATCAACCACAGTGGATATCCCTTCATTTTTGTATCTCCCTCGAAAAGTTATTTTTCGACACTATAAAACGGCCCAAACTGCGATGCAAGCAAAAAATATGGCTTGACCGCGGGAGTGTGTGAGAATAGTATCCGGCAGAACATTTTGGGTTTGGATTGGCTATGTTTTTTTACAGACATCAGTTGTCAGTTATCAGTAAACAGTTTTGGAATAAGAGTTTACGTGTTTTGCAAAAGAGATAATTTGGGTTTGTTTGTTCAAGTTCAGCTTCCAACCGCCAGAGGACAGGAGTCAGCAGGTCGAGTTTTGCTTTATAGCCACAGATTAACACTAATTATTACTGATTGACAGAAAGCAGGAGGCAGAGCGTAGAGGATAGAGGGTAGATAGTGAGGGTGGGAAAATAGTAAAAATACGGGACAATTATTTTATGGACGCAATAGACATAAAACACATTCAATATTGGATTTGCGTCGCCCGGTGCATGCGCTTTTGGAATAATATCACACTTCTTGAACCCCCGGCTTGTTGCCTGTGGCTCCCAGATGAGGTCTCTCAGAGGTTTTCGAAAGAACCCAAAGGAGTCAAATCAATTGTGCCGGGAAATATTCTCGCTTACCTATGCGGATTTCAGTCGGAAAATGCTTGAAATCGATGGACAACCCGCTATACTGTCCTAAATTTTAATTTAACCGCAGTTTTGATACAATTAACGCTTTTTGAAAGGATGGTTTACAGTGAAAGGTTTAGGAAAAACTCTGAGCATTGGTTTGCCGGTGCTGGCGATTTCGGCAACCGCCATGGCAGAGGCTGGCGCAACGGCATCGGCATCAGCAAAATTTGCCCCGGCGGCCCCCTTCCTGGCGATGGGGTGTGCAGTGGTGGCATTGATTATGGCCCTCTACTTTTATAAAAAGGTCATTGCGGCTCCGGCCGGCAATGATAAAATGATCGAAATCGCCAATTACGTCCGCGAAGGCGCTTATGCCTATCTCTACCGGCAGTACAAAGTCGTCGCCGTGGTCTTCATTATTTTGGTGGTGATTTTTGCATTTCTGGCCTACAAAGGCGTACAAAACCCCTTCGTACCCGTAGCGTTCCTGACCGGCGGTATCTTCAGCGGTCTCTGCGGCTTCCTCGGGATGAAGACCGCAACCAACGCCTCCTCGCGTACGGCTCAGGGAGCCAGCGAGGGACTTAACCGCGGCCTGCAGGTCGCCTTCCGTTCCGGTGCCGTCATGGGCCTGGTCGTGGTGGGTTTTGGTCTGCTGGATATCGCCCTGTGGTACATCATTCTTGACAAATTCGTATATACGGCCGGACACATGCAGAACGGCCTGGACTTACTCGGGCTTCAGTTGGTCAAACCCGGTATGGATGCCGGACATAAGTTGGTGGAAATTACCACCACAATGATTACCTTCGGCATGGGCGCTTCAACTCAGGCCTTGTTTGCCCGTGTCGGCGGCGGTATCTATACCAAGGCCGCAGACGTCGGCGCCGATCTGGTCGGTAAAGTTGAAGCCGGCATCCCCGAAGACGATCCGCGCAACCCCGCTACGATTGCCGACAACGTCGGCGATAACGTGGGCGATGTCGCCGGTATGGGCGCCGACCTGTACGAAAGCTATTGCGGTTCAATCCTTGCAACCGCCGCGCTGGGCGCCGCCCTGCCGATGGCTGCAATGGAAAAAAGAGGAATTGACCCGACCATGGCGGTACTGGCTCCGATGATCGTTGCCGGGATTGGTATCCTGCTGTCCATCGCGGGTATCTTTATGGTCAAGTGCAAAGAAGGCGCCTCACAGAAGAATCTGCTGGCTGCCCTGTTAAAAGGAACGCTCGGCAGTTCCGTGCTGATCGTTGTCGCGCTGGCGATCATGGCCTTTTTGGGCATGATTACCTGGGGCATTTTCTGGGCCGTGATCTCCGGTCTGGCCGCAGGCGTAATCATCGGTCAAATCACCGAACGCTATACCTCAGATGAATACAAGCCCACACAGGGTATCGCCGATCAGGCCAAGATGGGCCCGGCAACGACGATCATCGATGGTCTGGCGGTAGGCATGTTCTCAACAGGGCCGTCCGTAGTAACCATCGTCATCGGTATTGTTTGCGCCTACACCTTCGCGGGAGGCTTCAACGATGTGTCCATGGGCCTGTACGGCATCGGCTTTGCCGCGGTTGGCATGCTTTCGACACTGGGCATCACTCTGGCAACAGACGCCTATGGTCCCATCGCTGACAATGCCGGCGGCAACGCGGAAATGGCCGGCCTCGGCGCCGAAGTCCGCAAACGCACCGATGCACTGGACTCTTTGGGCAACACCACAGCCGCCACCGGCAAGGGCTTTGCCATTGGTTCCGCCGCCCTGACCGCGATGGCTCTGTTGGCCGCCTATATCGAAGAAATCCGCATCTGGATCGGCCGTCTGGCCCACGAAAGCGCGGATGGCGTTTATTTGGGATTCACAGAAGCCCAGGCAAAAGTGGCTCCCTTTTCACAGTTTGTCGATGTGTATGACCTGACGATTATGAACCCCAAACTCATCTGCGGCCTGTTCATCGGCGCGATGATGGCGTTTGTGTTCTGTGCGATGACGATGAAGGCCGTCGGTCGTGCGGCCGGCGCAATGGTCAACGAAGTGCGTCGCCAGTTCCGCGAGATTCCGGGTATCATGGAAGGCAAAGGCAAGCCGGATTATGCCAGTTGCGTGGCCATTTCCACCGCAGGCGCACAGCGGGAAATGATTGTGCCTTCGGCCATGGCCATTATCGTTCCGGTCATCACCGGTTTGCTGCTGGACGTTGCGGGTGTGATGGGACTGCTGGTCGGCGGCCTGACGGCTGGATTCGTGCTGGCCATCACCCTCAACAATGCCGGCGGCGCATGGGACAACGCCAAGAAGTACATTGAAAAAGGCGCCCACGGCGGCAAGAAGCTGCCCGATGGCACCAAGAACCCCGTCCACGGCGCTGCTGTCGTTGGCGACACCGTCGGCGATCCGTTCAAGGACACCTCCGGCCCCAGCCTGAACATCCTCATCAAGCTGATGTCGATGGTCAGCGTGGTCTTCAGCGGCGTGATCGTCAAGTTTGCACCGATCGTCAGCAACTGGCTTGGTGGCCTCGGAAATTAATCCGTGCGGTTGACGCAGGGCTGGATTTAGAGTATGTTAAAGGGGCGCTCCTGTCGGGGCGCCCCTGTTCTTTTAGCGTTCAGACGACAATCGGATCCAAACCTATATGCAGAAAAAAACAACGAAGAAAGCAGCTTCGGCAGCAAAGAAAACCGTCAAAAAGACGGTAAAAAAAGCTGTAAAAAAAACGACAACCCGAAAACCGGAGGGCGAAACGCCCCCCCAAATCGCTGTCAAGAAGGCCGTCAAAAAGAAGGCCGCACCGCTGCCGAGCGATAAGGCGTTTGCCACAGCCGCGGCACAGATCGCCCGCGACCTGCACTGTCGGGATATTGTGCTGCTGGATTTGACGGGGTTAAGTCCGGCGACGGATTATTTTTTGATCGCCACCGGCACCAGCGACCGCCAGGGCCGTACTGTGGCCGACGAGATCACGATGCTGGCCAAGAAGGAGTACAATCTCAAGTGCTTCGGTACGGCCGGCTACGAGCAGGGCCAGTGGATACTGCTGGATTTTGTGACGGTCGTGGTGCATATTTTCGCCGACAAGTACCGCGATTATTACAACCTCGAAATGCTCTGGGGCGACGCGAAGAAGATTGACTATTGACTATTAGGATGAAGACCAAACACAATATTATCTGTGGTGATGCAAGAGAGATGTCACACGTCTCCGATCGGAGTGTGCAACTGATTGTAACGTCTCCGCCCTATTGGCAGCTTAAAGATTACGGCTCGGAAAATCAAATCGGTTTCAACGATACCTACGAAGAATACATCAACAATCTCAATCTTGTGTGGAAGGAATGTCATCGCGCCCTTGAGGACGGCTGCCGTCTGTGTGTCAACATCGGCGACCAGTTCGCGCGTTCTGTGTATTACGGCCGCTATAAAATCATCCCGATCCGCACGGAAATCATCAAGTTCTGTGAAACCATCGGATTTGATTATATGGGGGCGATTATCTGGCAAAAGGTGACAACCTGCAACACCACTGGCGGTGCGACGATTATGGGGTCATTCCCTTATCCGCGTAACGGCATCCTCAAACTCGACTATGAATTTATCCTGTTGTTTAAGAAACCGGGGAAATCGAAACCTGTTTCACACCCTATCAAAGAAGCGTCTCGCATGACGACAGAGGAATGGAATACCTTTTTTTCGGGGCATTGGAATTTCGCCGGAGAAAAACAGGACAAGCACCTTGCGATGTTTCCCGAAGAGCTTCCCTCGCGTCTGATTCGGATGTTCACGTTTGTCGGCGATACCGTACTGGATCCGTTTTTGGGCAGCGGCACCACGACGCTGGCCGCCAAACATCTGGACAGGAATTCTGTGGGGTATGAAATAAACGAGTCGTTTATCCCCTTGATTCGCAAGAAAGTCGGCGCTGAAAAAGAGTGCTTCTTTGACGATATGGAATTCGTTTTTGCACAAGGTAATAAGGGCAGCGATTACACGGAGCACATCAAGAGTCTGCCCTATCAATTCAAAGACCCGGTCAAGTTTGATAAAAAGATTGACCCTAAAACGCTCCAATTCGGCTCGCGCATTGATCATGAGAAAAAAGACCGACAAGAATATTTTACTGTCAAGCAGGTGATTTCACCTGAAAAAATGATCTTGAATAACGATGTTGCGATTCGCTTGATCGGGATTAAACAAAGTCTTCAAAAAAACGGAAAGGCCGTCGATTTCTTGAGGGAAAAACTGCATGGACAACAGGTCTTCCTGAAATACGACGATCTTAAATATGACGACGACAACAACCTGCTTTGTTATCTGTATTTGAAAAACAAGACGTTTATCAACGCCCATCTATTAAAATATAAGATGGCAGTTGTGGACACCACGATGGAATTTCGACATAAGAATCGCTTTTTGGGCTATGCCGGAGATCAGAATGGCTAAGGAATGGATTCTCAATAGCGTGATGAATCGTTTCCAGTTGAACTTCAAACGCAACGTGGGCGCCGTTTCTGAGGCGATTCGTCAATGCCAGCCGAAAACCGTAGAACAGTGGCAGGAGTACTATTTCGCACACGTTCGTCCACAAGACCACATTGAGGAGTTGGGGCGCAAACTTTATATCAAGATCACCGAGGTCATCGTTGCCGAAATCGAACAAATTACCGAGCTGGACTGCATTGAGTATATGCGCAATCTTGTGATTCACCGGACCTACGACGGGTATATGACGGAAATTACCACGATCTACGGCCAATTGCAGGAACGGCTGGGCGTCGCCATCGAGCCGGCGCCGGATGAATGGGACAGACTGTTTAATGTCGATTTCTTCATCAAAATAAATGCCTCATATATCGGATTGCAGATCAAGCCGGCCAGCAACGTCTCTCAAATTTCGCAAATTTTCAAAGAGCGAACCCTCCAGCTAAAAACCCACGAAAAATTCACAAAAAATTACGGAGGCAAGGTGTTTTATGTCTTTTCGTTGAAACAGGGAAACGTCAAGATCATTCAAAATACGGATGTCATCGCGGAAATCCAACAAGAAATAAAGCGAATACAAAGTCTATGAAGAAACTGACGGACATATTGGAAGAAAGGGTCTCGCAGGCTATCAAAGAAGTCTGCGGGCAAGCGTATCCGGCGATGGTGCGGGCGGCGGCGGATGGGCGGTTCGGGGATTATCAGGCCAACGGGGTGATGGCGGCGGCCAAGGCGGTCAAGTCCAACCCGCGGCAACTGGCCGAGCGGGTGGTGGCGGCGATGGAGATTGCCGACCTCTGTGAGCCGCCGGAAGTGGCCGGGCCGGGGTTTATCAACCTGCGGCTTAAGGATAGCTTTTTGGCCGAGCGGCTGCTGGGGATGCACCGGGACGCGGCGCGGCTGGGCATCGATAAGGCCGAGACGCCGAAAACCGTTGTCGTGGACTATTCCGGGCCGAATATTGCCAAAGAGATGCACGTTGGCCACCTGCGCAGCACCATCATCGGCGACTGCATTGCACGACTATACGAGTATGCCGGACACACCGTTATCCGCCAAAACCACATCGGCGACTGGGGCACGCAATTCGGCAAAGTAATTCTTGCCTTATGGCATATTTGTATGGCAGAGAATCTACACAAAACAGAGAAACCATATTACGATCTCAATCTGCCTGACGACCAAAATGCAACTGTTTTCTTTAATCAAATAGTAAATCGTCATCAGAACGATTGGTGTGCAGATTCAAAATTTGTCGAAGGGGATGGCGAACTATATTTCCGCCCATTTTTGGACGAATTTTCTCTGAGAAGTAAAACTCTTTGGCCAGTTCTTTTGAAGGCGTATCAATATGTAAATTTACTCGACGAAGCTTTTAAGGGAATGAAGCGTACTATTAAAACCCGTGAGAAGATTGAAAATGGTCAATTTGTCTATAAAGAAATTTCTTATGAGTCGCTTTCACGTTACATAACTTATATGCTTCAACAAGGGGGACAAGATAATGAACAGGAACGAAAAGCATGGAGTTGTGTAAAAGAAATTACGATGCAGCATTGCGCTGAAATTTACAAGCTTCTCAATGCTACACTTGAACATCCTCGTGACACTCGTGGAGAAAGCGATTACAATGACAAACTTCCACAGATTGTAATCGATCTGAAGGCGAGAGGACTGGCGACAGAGTCGGATGGTGCGATTTGTGTGTTTCCGGAAGGGTTTAAGAACAAGGAAGGCGATCCGCTGCCGTTTATTATTCAAAAGAGTGATGGGGCGTTTTTGTATGCGACGACGGATTTGGCTGCGCTAAGATATCGCCTTCATGGAATCGAATATCAAGGTCAAAATTACCAAGCTGATAGGGTGATTTATGTGACCGATGCGCGGCAGGCGCTGCATTTTCAGATGCTGTTTGCCACGGCCAAGCTGGCTGGGTGGGTCAAGGACGGCGTTGTGCTCGAGCATGTGACGTTCGGGACGATGCTGGGTGAAGACGGCAGGCCGTTTAAGACGCGGACGGGCGGGACGGTCAAGCTTAAAGACCTGCTGGACGAGGCCATCGAGCGGGCGACGGCGGTGGTTGAGAAAAAAAACCCTGACCTGCCCGCCGAGCAAAAGGTAAATATCGCCAAGGCCGTCGGCGTCGGTGCGGTCAAATATGCCGATTATGCCAACAACCGCAACAGCGATTATGTCTTTAGCTTCGACAAGATGCTGGCGATGGAGGGCAACACCGCCCCGTATATGCAGTACGCCTACGCCCGCATCAAATCCATCGAGCGCAAGGCTACGGGCAAGGACGTGGATATTGAAAAGGAACTGGCCGGGATTGCGTCCATGACACTGGCCGAGCCGGCGGAGAAAGATTTGGCCAAGCTGCTGGTGCGGTATGATCAGGCGATTGCCGCGGCGATGGCGGAGTGCCGCCCGAATTACCTGACCGGCTATCTGTACGATGTCGCACAGGCGTTCAGCCGTTTCTATACGACCTGCCCGGTACTGACGGCCGACCCCGAAAGCCGCCCGGCCCGGCTGCTGTTGTGCGATCTGACCGCCCGCACCATCCGCCACGGCATGAGCGAACTATTAGGCATTGAAGTTGTTGAGCAAATGTAATTTTTTAACCGCGGATTGCGCGGATTTTCGCGGATTATTGATAGAAGGGAAGAAAAATGCAGATTACACACAAAACAATTTCGGTTCGGACGAACCGGCGGTGTCAGATGATTGACATCACCTCGCAGGTGGCCGAGGTGGTCAGCGAAAGCGGTATTCAAAACGGGACGGCGATGGTCTTCTGTCCGCACACTACCGCGGCGATTACCATCAATGAAAACGCCGATCCGGACGTGCAGCACGATCTCCTGCTGACGCTGGAGGAACTGCTGCCGAAAAACCGCCCCGGCTATCGCCACTGCGAAGGCAACAGCGACGCCCACGTCAAGACCTCACTGGTCGGCACCAGCGAACTTGTGATGATTCAGGACGGCAGGTTGACGCTGGGGACGTGGCAGTCGGTGTTTTTCTGTGAATTTGACGGCCCGCGCTCCCGCACCGTCTATATCCAAATCACCGGGCAATAAAGTGGAAACTGAAATCACAGATTTCGCAGATTACACAGAAAAAATCTGTGAAATCTGTGTAATCTCTGTATCCGGAATAAGCTGTTACGCTTTCTTTTTCGGCGGGGTCAGGCCGAGTTCTTTCATCACCTTCTGCATATCGTCCCAGACGCGGCGGCGGTTTTCGAGGGTGTAGCTGCGCAGGAGGTACGCCGGGTGATAGGTGGGCATCAGCTTGGCAGGCGGGCAGGTCGGGGAGAAGCGGTATTCGATGAATTGGCCGCGGAGTTTGCCGATTGGCTCGTCGGTTGCCAGCAGTGTGCGTGCGGCGTGGGCGCCCAGCGCCACAATCACCTGCGGGGCGAGCAGTTCAAGCTGACGTTTGAGATAGGGGCTGCACGCCTGGATTTCATCGGGTTTGGGGTCGCGGTTTTCCGGCGGGCGGCACTTGACGATATTGCCGATAAAGACATCATCCCGCGTCAGCCCCATTGCGGTAATCATATCGGTCAGCAGCTTGCCTGCCCGGCCGACAAACGCCAGTCCTTGGGCGTCCTCGTCCGCTCCCGGCCCTTCGCCGATGAAGACCAGCCTGGCCTTCGGATGTCCCTGTCCGGGTACGGCGTGGGTGCGGGTTGCGCCCAAGCGGCATTTCTGGCATTGGCGGACGACGGCGGCGATTTCGTCGAGGGTGGCATACGTTTCGGTTGCGGCGGCAGTTGGTTTCATCGTCTCTTCGTCCGAAATAGGCATAGGGGTCTCGGCAATCGGATGTGGGCCGCGAACGCTGAAATCGCCCGTATAAAAAGCATCCAATTCCAGGTGCCGTGTCAGAATGGATTTTGTTCCTTGACTCATCATAGGGCAAATTGTACGTCAACCTGCGGTCAAACTCAACCGCAAAGTCGCTTCGGAAACGATCAGCGTGACGGGCCGAGGGAGTAGAGCGTATAATCTGCCGGATTAAACGCCTTCAAGACGCTGTGTACATCCTCAAGCGTTACGGCACGGAGACGGGCGATATCCTGCTCGACCGCGAAATATTCCTGTCGATACACCCAGTTAAAGCCGAGGTTGATCAAACGGCCCATCGGCTGCTCGCTTTTGAGGGCAACGGAGCTGAGGACTTTGTTGCGAGCCGCTTCCAGCTCGGCCGGTTCGATGCCGTTGGAGGCCACTGTCGCAAAAAGGGTGTTGAGGATGTCCTCGACCTGTGCGGCGTTTTCCGGATCGCAGCAGACATAGCTGCAAAACGCCCCCGTCGCATCCATCGCCGCCAGTTCCATAAAGGCGGTATCGGCAATGGCCGGATCGACCAGCGACCAGAAATACCGCGATCCGCTGTGATCGCCCAGAATGACGCTCAGCAGTTTGGCGGCGTACCAGCGGTCGTCCTGCATCGAGACCGAATCACTGTACATCGCCAGATGGCGACGATTCAGGCCGGTCTTTTGCTCATAGACTTTTTGGATGGCGCCGCAACAGGGAGGCGTCAGACGGCTCGTTTCCTGCCGTGTCCACGCTCCGCATTGCCGCTGGACTAACTGACAAAGCCGGTCAAAATCAAAGTTGCCGCAGCAGGCCAGCGTCATATTGTTCGGCGCGTAGCGTTTGTTAAAGTACGCCCGCATTTGTTCGGCGGTCAGACCGGTGATGCTGTCCACTGTGCCGAGGACGCTGTTGCCGCACGGGTGCCCTTCGAAGAACAATTCCCGCCCGCGGTCAAACACCAGAAAATCCGGCATATCCAGATACATCGCGATCTCTTCGAGGATGACCTGTTTTTCCATATCGAAATCATCCTGACGCAGCGTCGGCCGCATCAGTTGTGCCCATAAATCAGCAACCGCCTCCAGATATTCCGGCAGCACCGCGGCGTAATAGACGGTGTTTTCTTCGCTGGTAAAGGCATTGAACTTGGCGCCGAGCCGGTCGAACGCCTCATTGACCTCCAGCGGCGACAGTGTTTCGGTGCCCTTAAACAGCATGTGTTCCAGAAAGTGGGACACGCCGCTGATCTGGGGCGTTTCGTCGCGCGAGCCGGTGCGGACAAAAAAACCGACCGCCGCCGACTGGGCGTCGCCATTGATTTCGCCGACAATCGTCAGGCCGTTGTCAAGTTGTCTGTGTTTGAATTCCATTGTGTCAGACTCGTATTTCTTTGGGGCCGATGGTGACGGCCGTAAAGGTTTCAAAAGGATGCCGCTGCAGAAAGTTGCCGACCGAGCCGGTGGTCAGGCCTTCGATGGCGTCGCGAATTTCTTCGAGCGGGCGGACGCGGCCGAGCAGAAAAAAATCGCCGGCGATGCCCGCCGAGCGGGCGACGGACGATTCGCTTTGCATAATCAGCGAGCTTTTAAGCCCGACTTTGGCCCGCTGCAATTCATCTTCGGTCACACCGTCTTTGAGCCGTTGAAACTGCTCCCAGGTGACATCCAGCGTTTGCTGGGCTTTGTCGGGCGTGGTGCCGGCGTAGCAGGAAACACCGGCATAATCTTTGAGTGTGTGGTACTTGGCGCCGACGGCGTAGCACAGGCCGCGTTTTTCGCGCACCTCGGTGAACAAGCGGCTGCTCATACTGCCCGACAGCACCGACACCGCGGCCATTGTTTGATAATACGCCCCCGCGCTGATCGGCGGAATTTCGGTCATCAGCCCGATATGCACCTGAGCGCCTTCGTTGGGATGGTGTACATAGCTGCGCGGCTTGGGTGTCGGCTCAAGCGCGGTGGTTGCCCGTTTGCCGCATGCGCCGAATCGCGTTTCGACCAGACGGCAGACGGCGTCAAAATCGTAACGTCCGGCAATGGAAAAAATCATCCGCGAGGGATCCGCCAACTGTGCGGCGATCTGAGCGCCTTGTGCTGCGGTCAGCGCTTCCAGTTCGGCTTCTTTTCCCAGGCCGGGCCGCCCGTAAGGGTCGGGGTAGTACTGTTCATACAGCATGAGCATCACCTTGCCGCGCGGGTCGTCATCCAGGCCTTGCAATTCCTGAATGGCCAGTTTGCGAGACAGCTCGAACTGATCAGGTTCCAGCCGCGGCGTGAGCAGAATATCGGCGAAGAGATTGATGGCCGCGGCCAGATTGCCCGCTTCCATCGCCGCATTGAGGGTCAGGTGATCGGCATTGACGGTGGTGTTATGGTGGATACCGAGGCTGTCCAGCGCGTCGATGAGTTGACGGCTGTTGCGACTGCCGGCCCCGCGAAACAGCCAGTCGGCCAGCACCGCCGCCGCCCCGCAGCAGCCATTCGGCAGCCACGCCGCCCCGCCCGGCGTCAACAGGTGGAAGGACGCGGATTGAACATACTCCATGCGTTCGCCCACCAATGTCAGGCCGTTTTCAAGTTGATAAAAATCAAGTTTGGTCATTGACGACTCTCTACCTTCTATTACCTATCATCTATTTTCTTCTCACACTCACGCCACAGCCGTTTCGGTTTCATTGCCCGCCTCCTCAAACTGCACGCTGATCTTCTTGCTGACGCCCTGTGTCTGCATCGTGATGCCGTAAAGTACATTGGCGATGCCCATCGTCCGCTTGGAGTGCGTGATAACGATAAACTGCGACTGGGCCTGAAACTCCTTGACAATCAGGTTAAATCGTTCGTTATTGGCTTCGTCCAGGGCCGCGTCCACCTCGTCCAGCACACAGAACGGCGAGGGCTTGCTTTTGAAGACCGCAAACAGCAGGGCGATGGCGGTCATCGTCTTTTCGCCGCCGCTGAGCAGGCTGATCGTGCGCGTCTCTTTGCCGGGCGGGCGTGCGACGATTTCGATACCGCTTTCGAGGATGTCCTCCGGGTTTTCCAGAATCACATCCGCCTTGCCGCCGCCGAACAGCTTGCGGAAAAGCAACTGGAAGTTCATCCGCACCTGCTCAAAGGTAAGCTCGAATTTTTCCTTGCTTTCCTTATTGATGCGGGCAATCAACTGTTCCAGTTGGGTCTTGCTTTGGTTCAGGTCCTCCACCTGTGCGGCCAGGAATTCATAGCGTTTTTCGAGGTCTTCCTGCTGGTCGATGGCGTCCACGTTGACGTTGCCCAGCCGCTCGATTTTGCCGCGCAGGTCGGCGATTTCCTGACGCACCAAATCCCAATCCACGTCATCGTCGCGGAACGATTCATACGCGGTTGCCAAATCAATCTGCAATTCTTCCTGTACACGCACGAGCAGGTCTTCTTCTTTGACCTGAAGCTGTCCCAACTCCAGTTCCAGCTTGCGGACATTTTCTTCGACGGTCGCCTGCTCTTCGCGAAACTGCCGTAAGTGAATCTCCATCTGTTTGCGTTCGGCGGTGAGTTGTTCGATTTCCCGGTGAAGCCGGCGGCTGTTTGTTTGGGCCGTTTCTTTGTCGCCGAAAAGCTCCGACACCGAGGCCTCCGTCGCCAGAATCGTGCGTTCGGCCTGCAAAATCTGCTCATCGCTGCCGAGCGCCTCGGTGCGGGCCGATTCGATGGCCGTGCGGCCGTGCTGAAGCTGGCTTTGGACGGCGCTGATCCGCTGATTGATGGATTTTTGCTGTTCCTGAATTTGGCTCAGGCGGATGCGTGCCTCGGTCAACTCGGCGTTGCGGGCGTGTCGGATTTGGCACTCCTGGTCGAAACGCGCCTGCAGCGATTCGATGTGGGCGTTGCGCTGGCGGTTGATTTCTTCCAGTTCGTCGAGTTTTTGACGGGAGAGATGCTCTTTTTGCACCGATTCCCGGATTTCTTCTTCGAGTACCCGAATTTCTTCGGCAATGAGAGGCTGCTCGTCCGTGAGCCGTTTGATATTGGTCTCAAGGATACGCAACTGAGATTCGGCATCCACTTTTTCAGTGTTGGCCTCATAAATACTCGTCCGCAGTTCCTTGCATAGCCCGGCCAGATGGTCATTTTTATGTTCGGTCTCACCCAGCGCCGACTCGGCGTTGTGAATGGTCTGATTCAGCCCTTCCAACTCCTCTTCAAGCTGAAGGATGCGGCTTTTTCTGGAGATCAGTCCGTCGGTTTTGCCCACCGGGCCGATGGTCAATGTGCAGCCGCCGCCGAAGACTTGTCCGTCCGGCGTGACAAAGCGATACGCCGGGCCGAGTCGTCCGGCCAGTTCCATGGCCGTATCCAGCGACTGCACCAGCAGTGTTTTTCCCAGAAGGCTCCAGAACAGCGGTGCAAATCGGCCGTCACATCGGATAAACTCCGCCAGCCGTCCCAGCACGCCGGGACAATCGGACAAATCGGCGCTGTCTGCAAACGGCTTCAGCTTGTCCATACAAATCACACGAATCCGGCTGTCCAGTGTCGCCTGAATCGCGGCGTCCTGCAAAAACGCCCCGGTGCTGTTGACCAGCAGCGCATCGGCAAATCCCTCCAACGCCGCCTCAACGGCCTGAGCGTATTCGGTTTGTGCCACGACGGCGTCGGCAACGATCCCGTCCAGATACGCGCGTCCGGCGTCCTGAACGGCCAAAATGTCTTTGAGCGACTGGCTCAGCCCCTGTCGGCGTGTTTCCATATCGCGCAGCACGTTCAGTTCCCGCATCACCGCGCTGCGTTGTTCTTTGGTGGCGGCGATGCGGTCGGTCAGCCGAAGGCGTTCATCGCCGACTGCGTCCATCTCGGCACGCTTTTCATTCAGACTCTGCTGAAGCCTTGACAGCACAGAAAGAATCTCTTCAAGCCGCGACTGGTACTGCGCTTTTTCGGTCAGCCAGCCGGCGAGCTGCTGCTCGGTTTGCGACGCCTTGCCGCTCAGTCGTGTCTTTTGTCCCGAAAGATTGTTGCGATAATTTCCGAGGCTCTGAATTTCATTATGAAGCTGGGCGGTGCGGCGGACAATGTCGATGATGCCGGATTTTTCATCTTCCAACTCCGTCTGTAAATCGGCGCAGCGGGCGTTGATGTCCGCAAGGCTCGCCTGCAAGTGCTCCAATTGAGCGGCTTGCTCTTTATGCTGCTGCTGATTGCCCAGCAGGTCGTTCCGGCAGGCGCCCATCTCGGCCGAGAGTTGGCGCGTTTGGGCCGTGAGCTTGCGAATCTGTTCGGATGCGTTTTTTTTGCGGTCTGTCAGTTCGTCAATGCGGCTTTTCAAAAAGCCGATGCGCTCCAATTGCTGTTCGATTCGGCTGCGCGCCGAGATCAGCGTGCCGTCCCAATGATTGATTTGACTTTCGGTTTCCATGATGCCGCCGGTCAACTGGCTCATCGCCGCATCGCAGCGCGACACATTGGCGGCGACGGCGCTGAATCGATCCTGCCAACCGGCCAGATCAGACTGTTTGCCTTTTCGTCCGGTGATGATCTTGTTGTATTCCGACAGCGAGAAATTGACGCGAAGCTCTTTGAGTTGGTGGCTGTATTCAAGATAGTTGCGGGCCTTGCCAGCCTGAAGCTTGATGCTGCGGAGCTGTTTTTGCACCTCGTTGACAATGTCGGCCAGACGCAGCAGGTTTTGCTCGGTGCGCTCGAGTTTGCGCAAGGCCTCTTTTTTGTGGGCCTTGAATTTGCTGATGCCGGCGGCTTCTTCAAAAATGAAGCGGCGGTCCGCCGTTGAGGCCTTCAGGAGTTGGTCGATCTGTCCCTGCTCGATGATCGAATAGGCGCTGACGCCGACGCCGGTATCCATAAACATCTCGCGAATATCGCGCAGCCGGCAGCTTTTTCCGTTAATTTGGTAGTCGCTTTCGCCGCTGCGAAACAACCGCCGCGAAATGAGCAGGTCATCCTCTTGAAGCCCCAGCCCGCGCACGTCCGAAAAATGCAGGCTGACCTCGGCCATCCCGCTGGGTTTTCGACTGCCGGAACCGCTAAAGATCACATCGGCCATTGCGCCGCTGCGGAGGCTTTTGGGGCTTTGGTTGCCTAAAACCCACTTTAGTGCATCCACAACATTGCTTTTTCCACACCCGTTCGGCCCGACAATCGCCGTAATCGGGTGGCTGATTTTCAGTTCCGTCTTGTCCGCAAAGCTCTTAAAGCCGTTGATAACGATTTTTTCGAGTTTCATTCCTCTTCCTCAGCGAAGCTCGGCTGCATTAACATTTATATGAATCATTTCAGTATTATCGGTCTGTCGAGAGGTTTTTCTCAACAGGGATTGGCCAAAAAGCACACTATTTATTACAAATCTTGAAAAATCGCACTTGCCGTCGTTATCGGCCCTTGCAGATAGACCGCATCAATAGCCTTCTGTTTACACATCTTTTCAAGGATATCAATAATCTGGCAATACGGAAGCGCAAGCCCGGGCAGTGTCGTGGTCCCTTTCGGAGTTTCGGGCGATTCGCCCATCGCCCGTATGAATTGCGAGATATCAAACCCGCTGGGAATCGGACCGATGACACGCGGCCGAATGGGATGGGTTCTGGAAATCGAGATAAACCGGTCGCCGGGACGGACGTTGACCGTAACCTCCCCGTTATCCGACCGGAAAAAAATATTTTCGGCACAGCGGACAGGCGCCCCGAAAATCACAATACCGGGTCTGTCGCTACGGAGCGCATAGATTGCTTTGGGGCCGGCACAATTGACCCTGTCCACAAAAAAATAACCTCCCACCAGCGATCTGGAGACAAATTCGCTTTTTGAGGCAAGCGCCGTTTCGTATGCGACCAGCCGAAGATTGAAATCGTCCTGTGCGAGGGCATGGAGCAGGATGGGTTCGGCGACATTGCGACGCGCATTTCGACCGATCGTTCGCAGGGCGTCGCTTCGCCAGGGCGAGTGCGGGTCAAGAACAAGGTCGCGCAAAATCGGCAGTGCGCGATTGTCGTCGAGGTTGAACATACATCTCGCGGCGTGAAAACGCACGGCGTCGTCGTCGGATTTCAGCAGGGGGGCCAACTTGTCCAACGCCGCCTTGCCGATGGCCTCCAGTGCTGTTTCAGGGAGAAGTTTATCAGGCAGATTCCGGAGCCTGTCAATTAACTCGGCAATACGCTGCTTTTGGAGCGCGGGTTGATCAGCCAGATACAATTGACGAATCATCGTCACAAAACGGACTTGGTCGGTGCGGTGTTTTTCAGGGATCGACAGCAGAATCTCGCCGGGTGAAACGGCATTGGCCGTTTTTGCCCCGAAGCGTTCATTAATGCGATTGCGAATGGTGCTGGCGGCGACAAAGTCCGGCTGATTCAGCAGCAATGAGACATTGGTACTGCTGAGCGGATGACCGCCGCCGAGAATGTACCAGTTTGGCGCATCAGCCGGGCGGCTGCGGTCGGCAAAAATCGGCCCCTGCGCCCGGGCGATGGTTTTGGCGTATTGGTTGAACTGCGTAAAACGGCTCAACTCTTTCAGATCGGTCGTATAAAGATGGCCGCCGGTCAGCGAGGTGGTCTGCGTGCTGGACAGCGGACGCACCACCACATCAAAGCTCTGTCCGGCTGCGGCCATCGGCGGGATCACGCCCAGCACTTCGACGACCGCCGTATCGAGGCTGTCGATGAATTGACGGGGGTTGATCGTGCCGGCGTCGGGAAGCTGCTGCCAGATGTATTTTTCCAGTTCCTGACGCAACGCCGGGGGGCATTCGGCCGAGCCGGTGCCGAACAGGCCGGCGACAATCCCGAAACCGCGCACCGCGACCGCGGGCGAATCGACCACACGAGCCAAATCGCCAACGGTGTTGTCAAAATTGACCGGTGTCGGCTGTTCCGGTTCAGGGGCAGAGGCACAAGAAGACAGCACACCGACTAAAGAAGCCATCGCCATAACCCACAGGATTTTTTTCATTGTATTAGCCCTTTCAAGCCAGGAGTGCCGCCGCTTGACAGACACAAAACCTACAATAGAGTAGGCGCACCGGCACTTAACGTCAAGTTTTTTTCTGCTGAAATAGTGGCAATTTCGGGTGAAACTACAATATATTGTGTTTTTAGCAATAATGGAGAATTGGGTACCGGGACAAACTTGGTGCCGTCGGAAATCTACCCAAGGTGTGAAGAATAGGACCCTTGTAAACAGAAAAGCAACATATAAACCAGACTTGAGACGGCCCGACTATAGAGCAGATTTTTTGTCGTTACGCGGTCAGGGCATACATCTGTTGGTCGCGGATTTCCTGTGCGATCTTAAATCCCGCATCGAGCGAAAGCGAAAAAACAGGGTCTAATTCGTCATTTATTTGGTGTTCCTGCAAGAAACTTTCCGCCAGGGATGTGGCATTCGTAAAGCCGTTCTCGCGAATCTTGTGACGCATCCAATCGAGTACTTGATTTTCAGTCATAGATCATCTCCAAACAGAACAACCGTGGTGCGACTTGTGCCGCTCGTCCTCTCTTATCGTCATTATTGGGTTGTTCGGTTGAATATTTCTAATTAGCACACAATAAGGATATGCAAAGGGCAGAATTAAGCCTTGCGGTATCCGTGGTTTATGGCGACTTCTCTGCCTAATAGACAGAGCTTGTGTGTTTTTTGTGCGTCGGTTAGAGACGATAATACTGTTCCCACTCTTTTCGTGGAGGCGGCCCGGCCAGCAAGGCATTGGCGGCCTTATCGTTGGTAATCTGTTTGCTTTCCGGGTCGAAGATCAGCGTCTCGGCGGTTTGCTGGGCAATTTTCCCCAAGCAGAACATCTGGGTCAGCGGCCCGGCCACATCCAGCGACGAACGGCATTCTTCCTGCCCCTTAACCGACAACAGGAAATTGATGTGATGATCTGATGCGTCCAGTGAGAGCCGGGGAAGATCGGGTTGCAGTTCGACGCGTTTACTTTCGGGAATAATCCGCAATGGGTCGTGGTGCGTACCGCCGTAAAACGTCAGATTTTTGGAATATATCAGCTTGCCGTTGGTCTGGAGACGGCGTCCTTCCAGCTCCGGCGGCGTTTCAGGGCGATTCTCCGTTCCATCGTACCAGAAGACTTCGACCGGGGGCTTGTCGCCGCGCGCGGGAAAGTCAAAACGAAGCGTCGTGGCCTGCGGGAAAATAAATTCACTGTGACCGTCCACCCGCTCCGGCTCGACTTTTGTCGGCAACCCCAGATCGAGGAAGCGGTGAGCCGTATCCAGAATATGCGCCCCCCAGTCGCCCAACGCGCCGTTGCCGTAGTAGAACCAACTGCGCCACTCGGCCGGATGATACAAACGGCTGAACGGCTTCATTTCGAGGCCGGCATGCCAGAGGTCCCAATCCAGTGTTTGCGGCACCGGTTCGCCGTCGGGATAGCTTTCAATCTTCCAGCCATGCCATCGCCGCGGGCTGTTCATAAAGGCCACTACCCGGGTGACATCTTTAATGATACCGGCCTCCGTCCAAGCCTTAAATTGATGGTAATTGGCGCCGGAATGTCCCTGGTTGCCCATTTGTGCGACGACGTTATGCTTTTTCGCCGCCGCCATCAGAAGCTCACATTCCTGAAACGTATTGGCCAGCGGCTTTTCAATGTAGATATGCTTACCGAGGGCCATTGCCATCATCGCAATCGGAAAATGGGAATGATCCGGCGTGCCGATGGTCACCGCGTCGATCTGGCTGCCCATTGCGTCGAACATCTTCCGGAAATCCTGAAATCGCCTGGCGTCGGGAAATTGTTCAAGTGTCTGAGCAGTCAATCGGCTTCCCATATCCACATCGCAGACCGCAACAACATTGGTATGTTCAGAGCCGCCGATGGCTCTTGCGATATCGCCGCCCCTGTTGCCAAGGCCCACACAGGCCAAGTTGATTTTCTCATTGGCCGATATTTTTTTGGCGTTGGCCAAACTCGCGCGCAGCAGAGACGGGCTAAGAGATACCGCCACGGCACTTGACAAAAAAGCTCGACGATTCACATTATTGAAGCTGATCATTGTCGTGTTCCTGATTTCTGCGGTTCCAATTTATTTGAAGAGTACGGATAATCAATATATGTTATGATCTTTTTCACGAGATCACGGTTCGTTTTTGAGTTCTTGAACGTCTATGTCTTTTATTAATTATTGATTACACATTTCCCACAAAAAATTATACCATCCGCCCGGCGGAATTCAATGCAAATATTGACAACGGTGGTTTTTTTATTCTGCGTGGACTTCGTGAAAAGCACTGTACAGTGTGTTTTTGACATTCGTTTTAGAAGGTTCCGTCGAAGATGGCCTTTGTGATGTCATTGATGGCGGTTCTGGTTTCGGAATTACCGCCTTCTGTCAGGATGGAAAAAATGATGTCGCCGCGAAGGGTTCGACAGATGCCAGAGAAAGTGCGGACGTTGGCAATGTAACCGGTTTTGCCATTAATTTTGCCGCGGTAGGGGGGGTGCTGGAAGAATCGCTGGATCGTTCCGTCGTTTCCCGCCTCCGCTAAAGTTGCCAGATAGCGGTCGGCGTAGGGCTTTTGGTATATATCCTGCAGAACGGCGACGAGGACATTACAGGAGAGGCGGTTATTTCGGCTCAACCCGCTGCCGTCATCCAGCGTGAATTGTGCATCGTCCACACCGAGGGCATTCAGATAACGCTCAACAAGCTTAAGACCGTGCGGCCATTCACCGTTGATGCGGCCTTGTGTGTGTTCAGCGGAGATGGTTTTAATCAGGCTTTCGGCGGCCAAGCCGAGGCTGTCTTTATTGCAACGGTCGAGAACATCCCAGATGGAATTCGAGAAGGTGTGCACTATCTTGAGGTCGGTTTCCTGTTGGATGTACTTCTGGACGATTTGACCGCTGATGGTGATGCCGGCATCTCGCAGATGCCGTACCAGCAGATTGGCAAACAGACCAGCAGGCCGTTCGATGGCCAAGTCAAAGCCGGCGGATTGATTGAGATTGCCGCGGATAGAGATGCGATTGGCCGTTGTGGTGCGATACCCGCCGATGGCGCTGTTGCCGCTGGTGATGAGTTGGAGTTGGTTGATAAGAGTCAGATAGTTGTTGTCGGGATCCATTCGCAAAACGGCGGCGCTGGCCTGTCGGGAGGCGGTGATGCGAACGCAGTTGCGGTTGTAATTAAGGCCGCTGGTCTCACAGGCATACCACTGATTAAGTTGGTCGGCGGGCCATGAGGGATGGACGCGGTTGAGATCGAAGAAAAAGCTGTCGATGATGACATCGTCGAAGCGGGTCAAACCACGATCTTTGAGCAGTTGGACGATGTGTTCAAATATCCAGCCGGGGTTGCGGTCGTGACGCTGGTCGATCTGTGGATCGCCGAGGACGGGATCACCGCCGCCGATAACGACAAGGTTATTGCCGAGAAGGGCGATGCGCGTCTTGAATTGGTAATCGGGGCCGAGATAATGCAGCGCCGATGCGGATGCGGTCAGCTTCATATTTGAGGCGGGAATCATCGGCTTATCCGCATTCCGGTGGTAGAGGATTTTGCCGTCGTCAGCGCTGACCGCAAGGATGGCAAACTCGGCGTTTCGCTGATCAGCGCGGTTGATGATCTGCGAAATCGTATTGGCTTGTCCCGCCGCGTAAAGCGACAGAAGAATAATGAGTTGTAGGTATATGCGTTTCATCATGCGGATTTTTTAACATATTGCAGCGGGAGATTCAAGCCGAAGCCGAAAAAATTCAAAATCAATTGAATTTTTTCGGGGCGATTTCGGGTATGGTTAGTCCCGGTGTGGTCAAAAAAGCGCCAAGCCGCTCCATTGTTTGCATAAATTTTTCATAGTTCGAGGGCTTGACGATGTAGCAATTACACCCGACTTGATAACAGTGATTGATCTCGCTCGGATCGTCGGTGGTGGTGAGCATAAAAATGGGAATTCTTTTAAGGATGGGATGGGATTTGATCTTTTCCAGCACCGTAATGCCGTCCATTTTCGGCATTCGAATATCCAGCAGAATCAGCAGAGGACGGTGGACATTTTCGGATTCGCAGGACTTGCCGTTTTCGAGAAAATCCAGAACTTCCTGGCCGTCTCGGAAACGCATGATGGGTTCGGTAATACCACCCCTGAGGAGATTACGCTCGATCAAAGCAAAATGCCCGTCATCATCTTCGGCAACCAGAATCATTGCTTGGGTGCTCATATCAAAGCCCTTTATTTTGTAGGATCGTTATGTTGCCTGATAAACGTTTCCTTGGAACAAGATATTGCATTTTTCGGCAAATTTCAATATCGATTATCAAACATTTTAGTAAAAAATATACAACGCTGAAAATAAACGATAAGTCATTTTTAATAAATGAATTATGTTTAATTCAAATAGGCGCATGAAAAAGTCTTGTTTTTCTTAAACAAGCCGTCTTGACAGCGTCCGGCCAGACTGATATAGTCTAATCTGTAAGGGAGTGATAAAACGAGCATGATTTTGTCGGCTTTCTTTGCCGTGGCGGGCTTCCGGAATGTCAGTGGATGAATGTTCCGGAAGCTTTTTTTACATAAGTCCTTTAGGGAAAACACGATGGAAAATGGGGTCGCCGTCAGACATAAGGGGGTTTTCACGGCTGAGGTGTTGAGCAATCAGCAAATCCGCGAATGCTATTATCGCCTGAATCTAGTCTTGGACCCCATCGGCAGCCGCTTTTTTGAGCATGTGGTGCCGGGCCAATTCCTTGAGATTGACCTGTCCGGGCTTTCGCTTCCGCCGGAGCGGCACATTCCCGCTGAATTGCGCGATATTGCGGCCAGACAGGTGCTGTTACGCCGGCCGTTCAGCTTTTCAGATGTGGTGACGACCCCGACACAGGATGGACCGTGCGTAAAGCTGGAGATTGTGTATTGTGTGCTGGGGCCGGCGACTCTGCGAATGATGACGCTCAAGAGCGGCGATGTGCTGAGCCTGATCGGGCCGTTGGGCAACGGATTTAAGATTTTCCAAACGCTCAAGCTGGCGGTGTTGATCGCCGGCGGGATGGGGGCACCGCCGCTGCTGCATCTGGGCGGGTATCTGCGACGGCATTTTCCGGCCGTGGAGACGATCTGCTTTGCGGGGGCCAGAAGCTGTGAGGATTTGCCGTTTACGCTGAAGATTGGCAATTTGACAGGGCTGGTGGTGGATGAGTTTGATACGCTGGGGGTCGCCTCGCAGGTCGCCACGGACGACGGTTCGGCGGGGTTTAAGGGATTTGTGACTGATTGTGTACGGCACTGGCTGGAGAATCATACCATAAAGCCTGAAGAGACAATGATTTTTGCGTGCGGTCCGGAGCCGATGCTGGCCGGGGCGGCGCGGCTGGCGGCGGATTTCGGGCTGGCCTGCCAGGTGAGCATGGAGCGGATGATGGCCTGCGGCATCGGGCTGTGCCAGAGCTGTGCGATTGAGGTCAACAAAGGCAAGGCCGACGAGACGGAATATAAGCTGTGCTGCAAGGATGGGCCGGTGTTTGACAGTCGAAACGTCATTTTTCAGGTGCAGCCATGACCGAGCAGATTGATTTGACGGTGGATTTTGCCGGCATTATGCTGGCCAACCCGGTGCTGACGGCCTCCGGGACGTGCGGCTACGCCGATGAACTTACGGAGTTTATGGATGTGGCGGGTCTGGGGGGGGTGGTGACCAAGAGCATTACCCTTGCGCCGCGCAAGGGCAATCCGACGCCGCGTATCGTCGAGACGGATGCGGGGATGCTTAACGCCATCGGGCTGGCCAATATCGGGCTGGAGCGGTTCGTCAGCGAAAAGATTCCGGTGCTCCAGCGGCTGGGGACGGCGGTGTTCGTCAATGTGGCCGGGCAGATGATCGAAGATTATGTCGCGGTGGCCGAGCGGCTGGCGCAGGAAAAGGTCGTTTCAGGGCTGGAACTGAACATCAGTTGTCCCAATGTCAAACAAGGCGGCATCAGTTTCGGCACAGATCCGACATTGATCCGTGAGATTATCGGCGCGGTCAAAAAAGTCTGCGGCGATAAGCCGCTGATTGTCAAGCTGACGCCGACGGTTACGGATATTAGTGCGACGGCGCGGGCGGCGGTCGAGGCCGGAGCCGATGCACTGAGCATGGTCAATACCTTCACGGCAATGGTCATCGACATCGAGACGCGGCGGCCCGTGCTGGCCAATCGAACGGGAGGTCTAAGCGGCCCGGCCATCAAGCCGATTGCCGTTTATCTGGTCAATCGTGTCTATCAGGAAGTCGCCAAACCGGCGGGCATCCCGATTCTCGGCGGCGGCGGCATCCGCAACGCGACCGACGCGGTCGAATTCATGATCGCCGGCGCTAGCGCAGTCACCATCGGCACGGCAACCTTCATCCAGCCCAATACCGCCCTGCACATTATCGACGGCATCCGGCAGTACTGCACACGTAAAGGCATCCGATCTGTCGCTGAACTGACCGGAACCCTGCGATAAACTTCATACTTCCTTTCGACTATTTGGTTCTGAAACTTCTCTCCTTACAGTACCACGCCCTATCGGGCCCTCGCTTGTGTTAAAACCAATCGCACCCAAAAAATGCGCGCATTTTGATTTTGCACTTGCGCCATCCTGAATAGACGTCATAATAGGCACACCAAGGTCAATTTGAGGAGTCTATTATGAAGGTCGAACTGTATCACACAAGCACCGAACTGAAGCGATTGTTTCGCCAAGAAAAGGGTATTCGCCTGGCTACCCGCGTTCGGGCGGTCTATCTGGCCCTGAAGCAGAAAACGGCACCGGAGATTGCCACGTTGCTGGGCTACAGCCGCCGACAGGTTCAGGACTGGATATATGCTTACAACCAAAAGGGCCTGGACGGCTTAAAGGATGCGCCGGTCGAGGCACACGCGGCAAGCTGAATACCGATCAGCTCCAATGGCTCCGGCAGCGAATCGATGAAGTTCCGCGTCCCGAAGACGGCGTCTGTGTCCTGCGCGGCAAGGAGATTCAGCAGATTGTTCGTCAGCAGTTCAAGGTCCATTACAGCCTCAGTGCCATCTATAAACTATTGCACCGGTTGGGCTACAGTAATGTCTCCTCACGGCCGGAACACCCCAAAGGTGATCCGCAGAGGCGTGAAACCTTTAAAAAAAAGTCTGTGATCAGATCCGGCAATTCCGTCTTGATCATCCTGGGATAAAGGTCCAGGTGTGGTTTCAGGATGAGGCCAGATTCGGGCAGCAGGGTACACTAAGCCGGCAATGGGCCTTAAAGGGGGACAACCGCAGCGTGGCACGCCATCTGTCTAAAACCTGAAAAAATCAAATCCATCTGCCGGGCAAAATACATTGAAAGCGCATTTATTTAGTGGGATAGGTATAAGTTCCTCGCCTTTATAGGGGGGGGATTGGGCGGGCGGCCATTGTCGTGTGAATGTGTCGTTAATTCAATAGGATTATGGCGTCTTTACATTTTGTGGGATTGGGGGTAAAATTCCGCTTGTCGAATGACGATATTTTAACGATGGATGGAATGATGGCAAATTCTGATATATTACGGTTGTTGTATGACTATTTCCCGACCGCGGTGAATACGGGGCAGTGTCTGGTGTTTATCAGCGAGGAGTCGAAGGTCGAGTTGTGGGAGCATCGCAACACGTCTTTCGGGCTGCTCAAGCAAACGACTCCGGGGATACGGGTGAAAATCTATAAAAAGACGCTTAACGGGGATTTTGTGCAGGGACATTATCAGGATTTTCAACTGGACTCGCTCAACGAACTGGCCCAGCAGGTCGAACGTTATATACAGAATGCTGTCGGGCAGAATATCCGTGAAAACGTGTGAGTTCACCGTCAAGGTTGTTCCGGGCAGCAGCCGCACGGCGTATTGCGGGATGTATGGCGGGATGGTCAAGATCAAAGTGGCCGCGCCGCCGGAAAAGGGCAAGGCCAACACGGCGTTGGTCGATTATCTGGCCGGTGTGCTGGCGGTTAAGAAAACTGCGGTGAGCATCGTATCGGGGCAGACCAGCCCGGTGAAACAGATTAGCGTCGAAGGGATTGAGAGCGACTATGTTAAAGCGTGTTTTGAGCGTTTTCAGATGGCCTGACGCGATACGGCCGATGACGGCGGCACTGGTGTTGTCGGTCCTGTTGCTGGCGACGGCGCAGGCCTCGGCGGCGCTGGCCAACCAGAATAAACGCGGCCTGAGAGCCTTCACCATCGACGGCGTGCTGCGGCTGGTGGAAGATGAGATCGATATGGGCACCGCGGCGCTGATTTTGTCGCGGGACTGGGGCACGACGCAGACGCTGCATTCGTATCGGGGCAGGATCGACGATATGGCCGAGGAAATTCTCAAGACCCTCAGAGAAAAACGCCTGCCGGTCGATTATCGCGCTTTGCCGGTGATCAATGCGTATCTGTTTGAGGAGATGGGGTTTCGGGCGGTCGAGACGGCTGACGACCCGGAGGATTTGTTTTTGCACGTCGTCCTTGACCGCAAGCGGGGGTATTGCCTGAGCCTGTCGATATTGTATCTGGCGATTGCCGAGCGGCTGGGCCTGCCGATGTTCGGGGTGGTCGTACCGGGGCATTTTTTTGTGCGGTACGACGACGGGCGGCAGCAGTTCAACGTGGAGACCACCTCGAAGGGGGCGATTGTTCCGGATTCACACTATATCGAAAAGTTCAAGCCACCGACCCGTCCGCTAAGCCTGTATATGAAGAACCTCACGCAGCGGCAGACGCTGGGCTGCTTTTTTAACAATCTGGGCAACAGCTACAGTCAGGTGGGGATGCTGGATGAAGCGTTTGCCGCGTTGGAGCGGGCGGTGCAGTTGGCTCCTCAACTGGCCGAGGCGCGCACCAATCTGGGCAATATGTACCTCCGCCGCAAGATGCATCATCGGGCGCTGGCCGAGTATGAGCAGGCCATGGCGCTATTAGGGCAGGATGTGATAACCTTGAACAATATGGGCACGGCGTATCTGGAGTTGAAGGACTATCAAAAGGCCGAATCAAGCCTTCGGGCGGCGCTGAACATTGACGGCGAATATGTTGAGGCGTGGCGAAATCTGGGGCTGGTGTATCTGGCGCAGGGAGAAACCGAAAAGGCCGTTACTCAGGTCAAAACGGCGATTTCTATTAAGCCGCGCGAGGCGGACGGGTATTTGCTGCTGGGGCAGATTTATCGGCAGGCCGACCAGATGGACGCGGCGCAACAGCAATTTGAGATGGCGCTGACGATGGACGATGCTCTTGTCGAGGCGCGCATGGGACTGGGGGCGATTCAACTGGAGCGAGGGGCGACGCAGCAGGCGATTGCGCAGTTTCAGGCGGTTTTGACGTGCTCACCTGTGAATGCGCTGGCTTATTTCGGCATGGCGCAGGCCTATCACGCCCAGGGACAGACCGAAGAGGAGATTCGGGCGTATGAACAGGCACTGAGGATCGAGCCGGGTATGACGGCGGCACTTCAGAATCTGGGGAACGCCCAGATGAGGATGGAACGATTTGAGAAGGCCGCCGACCTGTATGAGCGAGCGATTGAAAGCGATCCGGGCAATGCGGCCTTGTATTACAATCTGGGCGTTGCGCTGGCCCGGCTGAACCGGCATGACGCGGCTGTTGAGACCTTCCAAAAAGCGATTGTGCTTGAACCGCGCAACGGGGCGGCGTATAATGGAATGGCGATATCGTATTATCGGCTTGAAGACTATGCACAGGCGTATGCAGCCGCCGTCAAGGCCAAATCGCTCGGCGTTGAGGTGCAAGACGCGTTGCTGCAAAACAAACGTTAACCCTAATGGGAGAAATTGCTATGAAGACAGGAAAAAGAATTCTGGTGTCTTTTGTCGTTGTGCTTGTTGTATTGATCGCAGTGGTGGCAGTGTTGATCAATGTGTTTGGTGATCGTGCGTTGAAGGTGGGGATTGAACGCGGCGCCGAACATGCGTTGAAGGTGGGGGTGCGTCTGAACGATGCGACATTGTCGATCTTCGGCGGCAAGCTGAACCTCAACGGGCTGCAAGTCGATAATCCGCAGGGTTACCAGAACCCGCAGTTGATGACGCTGGGTAATGCGTTTGTGGCGGCCGATCCCCGCAGCCTTTTGAGCGATACGGTTCAGATCGAGCGGATACAGCTTGACAACGTGAGTCTGACGATTGAGCAGAAGGGGCTGAGCAACAACCTGCAGGAAATCCTGAACAATCTGCCGAAATCCGACGCGCCGGCGGCGCCGAGCGACAAGCCGGGCAAAAAACTCCATATCAGAGAATTGCAGATCAATGGCGTGGAGGTCAACGCCAAACTGCTGCCGGTACCGGGACGGGCCGATACGGTCAAGTTGCGTGTCGCGCCCATTACGCTGACCGATATCGGGTCGGATGAAGAGATTGATGTGGCAGAACTGACCGGCGTGATTTTGGTGGCGATTGCCCAAGGCGTGATGGAACAAGGCAAAGACCTCCTGCCGCTGGATATGATCAATAATCTCGGCGATGGACTGTTGGGCGTCAGTCAGGATATTTTGCAGCAGGGGACGGATCTGGGCAAAGGTGTTCTTGAAGGCGTTGAGGATGTCGGCAGGGGGGCTACCGAAGCCATTCGCGGCCTGTTCCAGAGAAGAGAAGAATAGTATCAATGATCGAGAGCACCGACGGCACTGAAAATGTCCTGCTGTGAACCGCGAAAAGGCCTGATCTTGCACTCCGGCGCGATCGGCGATTGTCTGCTGACACTGCCGCTGGCGGCGTTTATGAAGCGGGCATGCGGGCTGACGCAGGTGCATTTTATGGGGCGGTTAGAGGCAGTGGGCTTTTATCTGAGGCGAAGCTGTATTGATTTTGTCAAGCCAATGGAAAGCGTGCCGCTGCATCGGCTGTTTGCGCCGCTGGCGGAGTTTGTACTGGACGACCCCGACCGGCTGATCACGGCGTTTGTCGGCTATGAGCAGATCGTTAGCTTTTTGGGAGCCGGGCATTCCGAGTTTGAGCGTAACCTGCTGATGACGGTGCATTGCAGTCATTCGGCGGATGTCACGTTGCTGCCCATGGCGCCGTCAAGCGAGAGGCAAGAGCACATCAGTCAGTTTTATGTCCGCTCGTTTGCCGAGCAGATTGGAATTGACGCCGGCGAGGTGGATGTGGCGGCCGTATGGCTGAACCCGACGCCGGAGGATCTATTGGCGGGGCGAGATATACTGGCGACGGCCGGGGTCAATCCGGACACGACGATTGCGATCCTCCATCCCGGCAGCGGCGGACGGCATAAATGCTGGCATTATGAGAATTTTATATGCCTGGCCAAGCATCTTAAAGACCGTCAGATACAGCCGATATTCCTGCTCGGGCCGGCGGAAGAAGAACGGTTGGGGGCGTCCGTTCAGCGGCAGTTCGAGGCGGCGGCCCCGGTTTTGAGGGGGCTGACATTGACCGACGCAGCGCAGGTTATTTCACAGTCGGATGTGTTTATCGGTAACGACAGCGGCGTCAGTCATCTGGCGGGGGCAATGGGCAAAAAGGCCGTTGTGATATTCGGCCCGACCGATCCGATATTTTACCGCCCGCTTGGCCCGGCGGTAATGGTTTTCGATGCACAGGCCGGGGGATTTGAAGCTCCCTGTCCGGATGATACGGCCGCGCTATTGTGTCAGATGGACAACTTGCTGTGATGTGCGGGGCAACAGATTGGGTTAGTTTTGAGTGTTGAGTTGGGATGGAATTTTGCTGTTTTATACCCCCTCCCCCGCTGCGCGGGTACTCCCCCTCGGTGATAGCTATTTAATAAGCTGTTAGGTCGATTGACCATTGATTATTGACGATTGACTATGTGTCACGCTTACGGCGGCCACCCGCCCGTGTGAGGCGGGGAAGGGGCGGATTTCTGTCGGCAGTCGGCAGTGAACTGTTTATGGTTTTGGAATTTTCTGTTTTTTTCAGATGAGCTTCCAGACGGCATACAGGATGGCGATGTCTGCGATGAGGTGGGTCAGGAGGGGGATGAGCAAGCCTCCGGTTAGCCGGCGGAGCGTTCGCAAGAGCCAGCCGACGACAAGCATGGCCAGAAAGAGCAGCACGACAAAGGGGGCACTGAGCACCGGGATGACGATCAGGGAGTGGTAGCCTGAAAAGAGGGCGTCGATCGGGGCGGGCAGCCATGAACGGTTATTGAAACAGCCTCTCCAGAAGGATTCTTCGAGGAAGGGGTTGACCAGACAGGCATAGACCGCAAAGGCCGCGAACCATCGGTCGTCCAGATTGAGGAGGGCAAAGAGCTGCGCAAGATCGGCGTGCTCCTGCCGAGCGATGGGCCAAAGATACAGGATGACGACGCCCGGCACCACTCCGCCGAGGCAAATCAGCGGGCCGAGGACGCGGTTCCATCCTTTGAAGAGCAGGCGAAAGGGTTTGACACCGTCGATTTCGACGATGCAGAGCAGCAAGACGAGGTGATACACCAGGATCGTCAGGAAGCCATTCTTCAGGAGGAAGACGCCCAGGCATACCGCCAGATAGGGGGAGACGACGCCCAGTGTTTGAAAGATTCGCGTTGAATGGGATGTCGGTTGTGTCATTGTGAGAAGAGTTCCTGTTATCGCGACGGAGGCGGGTTATTCGTCAGCGTGGATCGCTCGGCGGGGGAAGTGTTTTCCGGGGTTTGCATTGGATTTCTATAAAGCATCTGTTCCTGCGGGCCGAGGTAGCGGGGTTGTTTGGAGGTGAGGATGTCCGCTACGGCAGCGGCGCGGGCGAGGGTTTCGCGCAGCCGTACCTTGAGGCCGTGGCGGCCCCCGACATCGGCGGCGGCATAGCCGATGACGGACTGGCCTTGTCGGGTTGCCAGATAGATGGCCCGGCGGCAGTGGAACGGCTGGGAGATGACGACGTAGTCGTCCAGGGCGAACACCTCGCCGGCCCGGATCACCGAATCCAGTGTTCGAAAGCCGGCATAATCGACGGCGATGAACTCGGGCGGTATTCCCCTTTCGACCAGATCCGCTTTCATGACGGTCGGTTCGTCGTAGTCTTTGCGGGAGTTGTCGCCGGAGACCAGGATGGCGTCGATTTTGCCCGCGTGCCACAGGTCGGCGGCGGCATTGAGCCGATAGAGATAGAACAGGTTGGGTCGGCCCTGGGTGTATTTGCCGCAGCCCAAAACCACGGCCGCCCGGCGGTGCGGAATGTCGGCGGGGTTGTCATAGAGCCGTCCTTTTGAGAATGAGGCAACATAAACGTCGGCCGCAATCAACGCAGCAAAACAGGCAATGCTCAACAGGAAGGCGTTTACGGCGGTCTTGCGTTTTCGAAATTTGCCGATCCGTTTTTTAATCCCAATCCCTTGCATTATTATCCGTTTGGTTGTCTTCTATTCCATTTTATTTGACGATTGACTATTTGTCACGCTTGCAGCGCCCGACTGGCCGCACCCAAAGAGCAACATACTATACTGCCCCTGCGGGGCGAGACGGAGGGGGTGGGCGATTTTTTACCCAGCCCGTCGGGCTGGGCTAAGGTATTTTGGCCTTTCAGGCCGGTTGCGAATTTTCCTGTTTTTACGCACCCACAAGCTGCGCTTGAAGGTGCCACCCGACGCCCAAATCCGGCTTGCTCTTTGGTATCTTGTCATGGTGACTCCTTATATTCTGTGTCGGTTAAGAATACGGGCGGATTATATCGGCAAATGGTGGACAGGGCAAGGGGGTTTTCAATTGATTATTGATTATTGTATATTGAATATTAAGGTGGAATTTTTCTTGTTTTTATGGGCGAACACGCAGGTTCGCCCCTACGGGGTATGGACAGGCGGGATTTTTAATTGACGAGGGACGATGGACGATGGACGGGCTTAAAAACAAGGTGGTGCTTGAAGTACGGGCGGGGGTGTGGTAGAAATGCGGGGGAGAAATGATGGGACGGATACGGTTTATTTTGGGTCGCGCGGGGACGGGCAAGACGACGCGGTGTGTGGATGCGGCGGCGGATGCGCTGCGTGCGGGGGGCGATGCGCCGCTGGTCTTGCTGACGCCGGAGCAGGCGACGTATCAGATGGAGCTGGCGGTGCTGTCGCGGCCGGGGGTGCGGGGGTTTAGCCGGCTGCGGGTGCTGTCGTTTAACCGGTTGGGGTTTTGGCTGAGTCGGCGGCTGGGGGCGGGGGCGGAGTTGTCGCGGCTGGGCCGGCAGATGGCCGTGCATCGGGCGATTTTGGAGACGGCCGATGAACTGACGCTGTATCGGGACGCGGCGCGGCATACTGGGCTGGCGGCGAGGATGAGCGGGCTGCTGACCGAGCTTCAGGAGGCCGACTGCGGGGCGGAGCAGGTTGCGGCCTTGGCGCAGCAGGTGGCCCGGCATCAGGCGGGCGGCGCGGCGGCGCGGAAGTGGGCGGATATCGAGAAAATCTTTGCGGCGTACACGGCGTTTTTTGAGCAGAACACGGAACTTTCCAATCCGGATGCGCTGCTGACGCAGGCGCGGGGCGAGATTGCCAAGGCGGGGTTTTTGCAGGGGGCGCAGATTTGGGTCGATGGGTTTTCGGGGTTTACGGTGCAGGAGCGGCAGCTTGTGGTGGAGATGGCGCGGCACGCCGAGCGGATGGAGATTGCGTTGTGTCTGGATGCGGGGCGGATCGATCTTGCGAGTACGGATGTGGAGACGCTGGACCCGGCGGGGCTGTTTTTTACGACGGAGCAGACCTACGCGGAGCTTTTGGGGGTGTTTGGCAAGTGTTCGTTTACGATTGAGCCGCCAGTGATTTTGGGCGCGGCGCATCGGTATGCGGCCGCGCCGGGGTTGGGGCATCTGGAGGCGCAGTTGGCGGCCGAGACGGTTGCGGGGGATGCGAAGGCGGACGGGGCGGTGGAGGTGGTGTGCTGTGCCGATGCGCGGGCGGAGGCGGAGTGGATTGCGGGGCGGATTTGCGAATGGGTGCGGCAGGGCGGCGTGCGCTATCGGCAGGTGGGGGTGGCCGTGCCGGATATGGAGGGGTATGGGCCGTACATTGAGCCGGCGTTTGCGCGGTATGGGATTCCGTACTTTTTGGACCGGCCGGCGGGGGTGCGGCATCATCCGGTGGCCGAGACCTTGCAGGCGGCACTGGCGGCGGCGGACGGGTTCGGGACGCTGGATGTGCTGTGCTGTCTTAAGAGCGGGCTGATGGGGGTTGCGGCGGAGGCGGTCAGTCGGCTGGAGCAGTATTGCCTGCGGTATGGGGTGGACGGGGATGATTGGACGAGCGAGACGGCGTGGGGGTTTGCCGAGGATGCGGCCCAGAATGCGGCGATGGAGGCGTTGCGGCGGCGGATTGTCGGGCCGCTGGCCGAGATGCAGGCGGCGGTCTTTGGCGGCGAGGCGATTGAGGCGGCGGCGTTTGTGCGGGGGGTGTGGGGGTTTTTGGAGCGGATCGGGGCGCGGCAGACGCTGGCGGCGTGGGCGGCCCAGGATGCGGCGGATACGCGCGGACATCGGCAGACGTGGGCGCAGGTCGCGGCGGTGCTGGATGAGATGGTGCGGGTGTTCGGGCCGCGGCGCGAGCGGGCGGGGGTGTTTGTTTCGACGCTGGCCGATGCGCTGGGGTCGCTGACGATCAAGCTGATTCCGCCAACGCTGGATCAGGTGCTGGTCGGGTCGATTGAGCGGAGTCGGCATCCGGAGATTCGGGCGATTTTTTTGGCGGGGGCGACGCAGAAGCAGTTTCCGACGCCGCTTTCGACGACGGATGTGCTGGGGCGGCGCGAGCGCGAGGCGGCGCGGGCGGCGGGGCTGGAACTGGCCGAGCCGATGACGCAGCAGCTTTCCAAGCGGCAGTATCTGGCGTATATCGCGATGACGCGGGCGTCGGAATATGTGGGGATCAGCTTTCCGCAGCAGGATGAGAAGGGGGCGGCCACCGCGCCTTCGGTGTGGGTCGAGCGGGTTGAGTCGGTGTTTGCGGATGTGCGGCGGCGGGCGGTTGGCAGCGGGCAGGGAGTGTGGACGAGCGGCTGCGTGCAGCAGTTGGCCGAGCGGCTGGCGGCGGCGTGCGGAAAGGACAGGACGCCGGGGGCGCAGACGGATGCGGCGGCGTATGTGCTGGATGCGGCGGGCAGGTCGTCGTCGTCGGCGATTCGTGCGGCGGCGGCGCGAGTGATGGACGGGCTGGGCTATACGAATGCGGCAGAGATTGCGGGCAACGAGGCGCTTTCGCGGCTGGGGCGGGTGGAGCGGTTTTCGGCGTCACGGCTGGGGATGTTTGCGGCCTGTCCGTATCAGCATTTTGCCCGGTACGGGCTGGGGCTTGAGCGGCGGCCGATCCTGCGGTTTGAGCCGCTGGATGTGGGGTTGTTTTATCATAAGGTTGTGGAGGTGCTGTTCGGACGGCTGCGCGAGCGGGGGCTGTCGTGGGGGACGGCGGACGCGGAGGCGTTGGCGGCGCTGTGTGAGGCGGTGATCGCCGAGAGGATGGAAAGTGATGCGACGATTGCGGCGTATTTGCGGCGGCAGCGGCATCATCGGGCGATTGTGGAGGCGGCGTGTGAGGGCGTGCGGCGGTTTGTGCCGGCGCTGGCGGAACTGGAGCGGGCGGGGGTGTTTCGGCAGGCGGGGTCGGAGTTTGATTTTTCGTTTGAATTGGGCAGGGGGGTTGTGCTGTACGGGCGGATTGACCGGGTGGATACGGCCGAGGTAGGGGGCAAAAAGGCGGCGGCGATTTTTGATTTTAAGCGGACGGATCGGTCGGTGAACTGGACGAAGGTGTATCACGGGCTGGATGTGCAGTTGGTGATTTATCTGCTGGCTATTCCGTCGCTGCCGAAGGAACTGGAGGCCGAGGTGGTGGCGGGGGCGTTTTATGTGCCGATTGAGGCGGCGGGGACGACTGTGTCGCCGGATGCGGTGGAGGCGAAACGTGAGACGTTTGCGTATAAGGCCAAGGGGGTCTTTGACGGGGATTTTGCGGCGGCGCTGGATGGGACGGCCTGCGGGCGGAGCGGGTATTACAATTTTGCGTATGACAAGGAGGGGCAGCCCTACAGCTATTATGGCAACAGCGGGGCGTTGCGGCCGGAGGATTTCGAGACGCTGCTGGCGTACGGGCGGCGCAAGATCGGGGAACTGGCCGCGGGGGTCAAGAGCGGGCTTATCGCGGCGGAACCGTACCGCATCGGCAAGACCTCGCCCTGCGGGTATTGCGACTACCAAAGCGTGTGCCGGTTTGACTGGCAGATTAACGACTACCGGGTGCTGACGGCGGTGAATAAGGGTGAGGCGATTGAGAAGATGAGGGAGGAATTATGAAATCAATACTCATTGGGTACTTCCCGAAAAAAACGGCGGCAAAGCCGGAAACCTTAAATGCTCCCAATGTTAAAATGATATGCAGCGCGAGCGATTGTATTTCTGAGGCACCCGAGGGCTGGATTGACCGCTGGAAACATAATGATTTTTTCTTATATAATTCAATTGAAATGGCAGGGTTAATTCTAAAAAAAACTGATGACAAAGATAATTATGATATCACTACTGTCCGGTTATTGAATTTTGATTTTCTTGTAACTTCATAATTTACAATATGTTGAACAAAAAAACAACTACAAACGATTTGAATTTGCCTGTACGATTTCGGCCATTTGATCAGAAA
>JAAYCR010000019.1 GCA_012729675.1 Phycisphaerae bacterium
TCTGGATACATTTAATCCGCTGGGGGCATGCCCCCAGCCCACACCTGCTTTAACTCCTGATACCGCTGTACAGTCATACACCGTATCCGCTTGAGGGGGATACGATGTTCCCTGCCCATCCCAATTTTTTTGAAAAACCTTGTTGACAACCGGCTAACATGTCGATATATTAAAAAGAGATGATAAGGCAAGATAATTGCTTTTTATAATCCTCGGCGAGGCTTAGTGGTTATCCGTTTCCCCCCCCAGACGGGACCGCATTCCTCGCCACTTTTTTTGGAAAGCCAGATTGAGGAGAAAAAGGGTCTTTTGGGTTACATGGAAAGTCTCAAATAAGCCTTCCAATCAGCCATCGGGAACCCAAAAAACAGTCCGCCCCCAAAACCGCGACAATAATAAGCCATCGGATTGCGAACTGGCGCATTCCAACACGGCTCAACAGCCAAACACCGCCCAGCACACCCGTCATTGAAAGGTAAAAGAGAGCCGGATTTGCATAAATATCGGATCGTTCAGGCAGATATAAGACCAAACTGACAGCCCCCAATAAAAGTCCCGCAACTGTACACATCATCACCCATTTGCTGTCCGATTTTCCGGCCCAAAGCAGCGTCTGAACCCCAAGCCCCGTCAAAATCGACAAAAACACCATCGGAAGTGCCGTCCAGATGACCGGATTGACATGCAAAATCGGGTCAAAAAACGCCAACACAAGCCCAACCGCCGCCGGAATCACTACCATCACCCTCTGCACCGACAGATATACAAACAACCCCATCAAGGCCGCCAGTGCCCCCGCATGATACACGCCAAGGATCACCGGCCGGGCTGTCATCGACAACGGCAGCACAATCCCGACAAGGTCATATCTTGACAGAAGTGTTTGCTTGGGGAGCAGAAACACCGGCCCGGCCCAGTGCTGCCTGAACACCCAGAAAAATGCGATAATAAACCCAAACGGCAGCAGACACAGCCCCGTCCGCACTGCAACGCGATACAGCGAAGGCTCGCGTCCCCGCTGCCAATACGTCGCCGGCAGCAGCAGCCACGGCACCGCCGCAAACGTGATGCCCGTAAGCGGGTGAAACCCCAAAAAGCTCAAGCCGAACGGCCCGAAGCCATACAGCAGCCCCGCCAGCGCCGCCGGCGTCCAGCCTGCCAGCCAGCGTCGGCTCAGCACAAACACCCCCAGCGCGCCCACCGCCGGGTTTAAGGCATGCAGCAGCTTAAACCCCGAAGACATACCGCCCGCATAAGGCGAAAAGAGTGCAAACGCCCACCCCCCGTAAAGCCCGGCCGCCAGGACAAAACCCAAACGCGGCCCAATACGCAACCTGCGATCAATACCCATACCCGCCACTCCGTTTTGGGGAAGGTGATGTTATTTCAGGAGAACTTTCCCTGTCCCCGACACGACTGAGCCGATACGATAGACCGTTTCGCCGTAACGGGTCAGCTTGTCTTGTATGGCGTCGGCAAAATCCTCTGCCACTACCAGCACAAACCCGATGCCCATATTGAAGACGCGATACATTTCCGCCTTATCCACCGGCCCGCGACGCTGCAAAAAATCAAAAATCGGCGGCGTTTTCCAGCTTGACGGCTTGAGCACCGCATCGCAATCCGACGGCAGCACCCGCGGAATATTGCCCACCAACCCCCCGCCGGTGATGTGCGCCATCGCGTGAACGACCTTTTTGCGTTTGTAGCCGCCCAGCAGACGAATGACAGGACGCACATAAATCCGCGTCGGCTCCAGCAGCACCTCCCCCATCGTCGCATCGCCCAGTTCCTTGAACGTCGCGTCGATTGCGAGTTTTTCCTTCTTAAAACAAATATGCCGTACCAGCGAATAGCCGTTGCTGTGAATCCCGCTGGAGGCCAGTCCAAGCACCACGTCGCCGGGCCGCACGTCTTTGCCGGTAATAATGCGGTCGCGCTCGACCACCCCGACGGCAAACCCCGCCAAATCGTACTCGTCCCGGCCGTAAATATCCGGCATCTCCGCCGTCTCGCCGCCGATCAGGGCACAATCCGCCATCCGGCAGCCGGCGGCAATGCTCTCGACCATCTCGGCGATCTTGGCCGGCTCCAGCTTGTTTATCGCCAGATAATCCAGGAAAAACAGCGGCTCGGCCCCCTGCACGATCATATCGTTGACGCTCATCGCCACCAGATCGATGCCCAGTGTCCCGAAGCGCCCGGCCTGCTGGGCGATCAGAATCTTCGTCCCCACGCCATCGGTACAAGCCACCAGCACCGGGTGCCGATAGTTTTTCTTGAACAGCTTTTCGTCGTAGTCCAGCCGAAACAGCCCCGCAAACCCGTTTTCAAGCCCAATGGCCCGCGGCCCGTGC
Source organism: Phycisphaerae bacterium (assembly GCA_012729675.1). Lineage (GTDB taxonomy): Bacteria > Planctomycetota > Phycisphaerae > Sedimentisphaerales > Anaerohalosphaeraceae > T3Sed10-213. The sequence continues at coordinate 2,358 of JAAYCR010000019.1, forward strand.
GTGGATTTGAGGCTTCGGCTGATCCGCCCGACCATTTCATCGTTGGCGTCAATGCTGACGCCCGTCTGCTCGTAGCTGAGAGTTTGTTTGTCGGCCATCGCTTACAGCTCTACATCATCAAACAGTTGCATTTGGTGTCGTTCCATCGAAAACTTGTTCGCGACCGAACTGACGGGAATCTTATATTGTCCGCTCCAGCAGGCCGTACAGTAATGATCCGGCGGCAGCGACGCCGACGCCAGCATCCCCTCTATCGACAAGTACCCGATGCTGTCCACTTCCAGAAAATCCCGAATTTCAGGCATCGTCTTTTTCTGATTGGCCAGCAACTCGCCATACGTCGGAAAATCCACCCCGTAAAAACACGGATGTTTGACCGGCGGACAGGCCACTCGCATGTGCACCTCTTTGGCGCCCGCCTGCCGCAGCGAACGAATCTTTCCGCGTGTGGTTGTTCCGCGCACGACCGAATCGTCAACCACGACGACCCGTTTTCCCTTGACCGCATTCTTGACCACCGTCAGCTTGAGCCGCACCGCAAGATCACGCATCATCTGCGACGGCGCAATAAACGTCCGCCCGATGTAATGGCTTCGGACAAACCCCATATCAAACGGGATGCCGCTTTGCGCCGCGTATCCGATGGCCGCCGATGTCCCCGAGTCCGGCACAGGGATCACCACGTCGGCGTCAATAAAATGCTCCCGCGCCAGTTGCGCCCCGCAGCGTTTGCGTACCTCGTGGACGTTGTCACCGAAGATCGTGCTGCTCTGCTTGGCAAAATACACATGCTCAAAGATGCAATGCCCCGGCGTAATCGTGCCCGGCGTTACAAAAAATCGACTCGACAGGCCGTTGCGATCCAGCGTCACGATCTCGCCCGGCTCCACGTCGCGCAGATACACGGCGTCAATGGCGTCCAGGGCACAGGTCTCGCTGGCCAAGCAGTACGCCCCTTCCGGTGTTTGCCCGATGCACAGCGGCCGTATTCCGTAGGGGTCGCGCGCCGCCTCGATCCTGTCCGGAAACAAAAACAGCAGCGAATACGCCCCCTGCAAATGGTTCAAGACGTGCCCCAGCGGATCCGGCTTGCTGACGTGCGAAGGCTTGGCCATCAGGTGTACAATGATCTCGATGTCGTTGGTGGTTTTAAAGATCGCGCCGTAAGCCTCATATTCATCCCGCAGCAGCGAGGCATTAATGAGGTTGCCGTTGTGCGCGACCGCCACCTGCCCGCGCGAATACTCGCTCAAAAACGGCTGAGCGTTGCACAGGTTGCTCGACCCGCTCGTCGAATACCGCACATGCCCGATGGCCACCGGATTCTCCAGACGTTCCAGAATCCCGCGCCCGGCCCGAAACACACGGCTGACTTGTCCCATCCCGGAAAAACAATTGATGTAGTCTCCGTCGCTGGTGGCGATACCCGCCGATTCCTGCCCGCGATGCTGAAGACTGTGCATCGCAAAATAGGTTTTATGAACCGCCTGCGGATCTCCGTAAATACCAAATATCCCGCATTCTTCTTTTTTATCTCTCATAAGGCCTCGTGATTGTTGTATCGGAATAGCTAAACCTATACTGTATCCAAAGCGGCGGCGCAAGTCAACGCATTTTTCCCGTAATACCGGACAAATACGCACCCCAATAGCCTCCACGCATCCCGAAGGGGCAGACCTGCGAGTCTGTCCGAAAACAAGAATATTCCACCCCATAATCAATGCCCATTGGTCAATAGTCAATCGAAAATGGAGGGATATTTTTTGCTTTTTTTAATTTTTCATGGTAAAAGCCGGTGAAGAAAAACGGTTTATGTTCGCAATCGACAAGGAACTTATTCACCCATGATACCCAAGACACGAAACGCACTGGCGAAATATTTTGATCATACGCGGTTGACTGCCACGGCTACAGAGGCGGACGTCCGGCGGCTTTGCGACGAGGCGGTCATGTACGGATTTTACGCCGTCTGTGTGCAGCCGCGATGGGTGGCGCTGTGTGCGGACATCCTGCATCAAACAGAAGTTAAAGTCGTGTCCGTCGCGGGGTTTCCGTTTGGCACCGAAACGGCAAAGGTCAAGGCGTTTGAGGCCGAGGCGGTCATTCGGGACGGGGCCGATGAGGTTGATATCGTCGCCGATCTGGCGGCGATTCTGGCGGCGGATGCGGCGTACCTGCGGCGGGAGTTTACGGCGGTCTTGAAGGTCTGCCGAAAGATGCACCCGCCGGTTGCCCTCAAAGTCATCATCGAATCGGCGGCATTGACCAAAGAGCAGATTCGTTTCGTGTGCGGCGTCGCCCAGGAAACGGGTGTGGATTTTCTCAAAACCAGTACCGGCTTTCATCCGGCCGGCGGCGCACGGGCCGAGGATGTGCGGCTCATGGCCGAGGCCGCACCGCGATGCAACATCAAGGCCGCCGGGGGCATCAAGACGCTTGAGCAGACGCTGGCGATGATCGAGGCGGGCGCTCTGCGCATCGGAGCCTCGGCGTCGGTTCAAATTGTCGAACAGTTCGGACAACACGATGGCGCAACAGACTGAAACCGCCGTATCGTGCCGTCCGCATATTCAAGCAACGGAAGCGTGCCTTGACCTTGCGGCACTGGCAGAGGTCATCGCCGCCCGTCGCCAGCCGGCCATTATAGGCGGCAATCCGGCCGTACGGGGCATCAGTATATTTGCCGCCGAGCCGGTCGAGGTGCTTGAGTTTCATCTCCACGAAAGCGCACCGTTTGAACAACTGCTACGATTCCTCAACCAATATCAACTGAACAATAATCATCCCGCACCGGAAGGCTTTTGCGGCGGCTGGATCGGCTGTTTGGGTTATGAACTGGGACGGTTTATAGAAACGCTGCCGGGACGAGCGGCTGACGACCTCGGCCTGCCGGTCATTCGGCTGGGGTTTTACGACAAGGCCATTATCTATGACCCTCGGCATGACCGCTTCTCACTGGTCGCGGTCGAAATGGACGGCGACAGCTCCGCAGAGGCCAAATTCGCGACGCTGCACGCCTGGCTCGATGAGGCAAAAGAGCGGTCAACCCCCCTGCCGCCGTCGCCGTCGATGGAAGCGTTTGACCCGTCGGCGATGAACAGCACGATCACACAGGCGGACTATTTTGCGGCACTGAAGAGGACACACCGGCACATCATTGACGGAGATGTCTATCAAATAAACTTCTCGCAGCGATTTTCGACCCCCTATCGCAAAGACCCGCTGGCCTTATTCAACTGGCAGAATCGCTATAATCCCAGTCCCTTTGCCGCCTATCTGGCCTGGGACAAGACCGCCATCGTCAGTGCCTCGCCGGAGCTGTTTCTGGAGGTTCGCAGACAGCGTATTTCCACCTGTCCCATCAAAGGCACACGCCCGCGCAACGCCGCCCTGCCGGATGACGCCCCCGCCAATCGCGCGCAGTTTGCCGCATTGTTCGAAAGCGAAAAAGAACAGGCCGAGCTGGCGATGATCATCGATCTGGAGCGTAACGACTTGGCGCGAATCTGCCTGCCCGGCACGCGGCACGTCGCCTGTGCACGGCGGATTGAGGCTTTCCCAACGGTGTATCACGCCGTGGCGACGGTCGAGGGGATGCTTGCCATGCCGCCGACGCCCGAACGGGTTGAAGCGATCCTGCGGGCGACGTTTCCGGGCGGATCGATTACGGGCGCTCCGAAGATTCGGGCAATGGAAATCATCGACGCCCTTGAACCAACCGCTCGCGGGGTTTATACCGGCGGCATCGGCTGGATTGGACTGAATTATGACGTGTGCTTGAACATCGCCATCCGCACAGTCATCGTCCACAACAACACCGCCCATCTTCAGGTCGGCGGCGGCATCGTAGCCGATTCCGACCCGCAGGCCGAGTGGGAGGAAACGCTCAACAAGGCGCAGGCGCTGGCGGCGGGTACTCAGGCGATCAACCGCATGTCCGGTGGCGCGGAATGGCAGCCTGATAAAAACACTTGAAAAATTCCATGCCGTGAGCTATTTTAGTGGCGAACCGAATTATACTCTCTTATTGCTATGAAAAGCCCGATTGACTCAAAATTTGCCGGACGTCGCAACGAGCGGATGATTCTGTCGATGCTGCGTCAGCACCAGCGTCTCTCCCAGTCGCAATTGTGCCGGCTGGCCGGTATCGGCAGCTCGACCGCCAGCACAATTGTCGCCCGTCTGCGCGAAAAACAGCTTGTTCTCGAAACGCCCGGCACCAGCACCGACCGGGGTCCGAAGCCGACGCTGATTGAACTGAACCCCGACTGTCGATATCTTTTTGCGGTCGAGATCAATCCGAGCTATGTGTTCGTCGGCCTGTTTGACTTTGTCGGGCAGATGCAGGACAACGTTCAGGTCTCGCTGGGGGCAGACCACTCCGTAGAGTGTGTGCTTGAGCTTCTCCAGCGGCAGATCCAAGGACTGGCCCAAAAGCACCGCATCGCCGGACAAAAAATGCTCGGCGTCGGCGTGACGTTAAGCGGCTCGGTCTCCTCAAAGGGTCTGGTGTCGCTGTCCAGCCCGCTCGGCTGGCATAATATACCCTTGCGAAACGCCCTTGAATCACGTCTGGAAATGCCGGCTTTTGTCTATAGCAATCGGGTACGCCTGCTGACGGAGTTTGACCTGAATCCCGACCTCAAGCATAAACATGTTCTGTATCTGAATGTCGCCGACGGCGTCGGTTCAACGGTGTCGATGAATGGGACGATGATGTACGGGGCCGGCGGTCGATACGGCGAGATCGGACACATTGTCGTTGACCCAAACGGGCCGACCTGCGGCTGCGGAAACCGCGGCTGCGTCGAGGCCTTGATTTCGGGGCAGGCCCTGGTACGGAAGATTCAGCACGATCAACTGGCCGGGATTGCCGTCGGGTTTGATGCGGCTGTTCATGAGGGGGCGGCGCGATCGGCCGAGCAAATCCTTTCGGTCTGGACACAACTGGTCGAAAGCGGGCACGCGTATGCACTCGCCCTGCGGGATTTTGTCGCCGATCATCTCGGCCGTATCGCCGCGGCGGCGATCAACTGCTATGACCCGGATGTGATCATTCTGGCCGGCTATGTCCTGCGGCATTTCCCGGCGTATTACGCCGCGGCCATTCAGGCGCCGATGGCGACGCAGGTGTATGACAGTACGCTGCGCAGCATTGGAATCCTTCCGGCCGCGGCCGGGGCAAACGCACTGATTCTGGGCGTTTCCATCGCCGCCTTTCAGGACGCAGCCGAGCATTTGTAGCCGTCGAATTCGATCAGGGTGTTTTTCGGTAAAATCCCAGTTTCATCGTCCCCCACTGCCGGGTATCGAACGCTTCCAGTGTTCCGTAGTGTTCCAGCGTCATCGCATCTTCGTGCGTTCGCAGAATGACCACCGCGCCGGGCTTGACCTGTTCGGCGATTAAAACCATCAGCGCCGCCGTCTTCGACCCTTCGCCGGAGTGGGCACTCATGATATACGGCGGATCGACAAACACCAGATCGTACAGCCCCTGCTCGACCGTCGGGGCCGCCCCCACCGACAGGATATTGGCCGAGATCGCCTTGCAGCGGTCGCCGAACGCCGCCCGGGCGATATTCTTCTTGAGAATCTCGATGACCCGCCGGTCTTTGTCAAAAAACGTCACCCACGCCGCCCCGCGACTGAGCGCCTCCAGTCCCATCGACCCCGTCCCGCAGAACAAGTCCGCCGCGACCGCCCCTTCGGGCAGACCGTGGTTGAACAGGATATTAAACAGCGACTCCTTGACACGGTCGGTAATCGGCCGCGTATCCCGCCCCGGCGGCGGCAGCAGTTTCATCCCGCGTTTTGTCCCGGCGATTATTCGCATAGCATTCCGATGCTCATTTCACGCCGAGGTTGAGTTCCATGCCGTCCAGTCCCGGCGACGACGCCGAAATGGTGACACTGCCGGCCTCTTTTAGGGCCTGCACCACCGCCAAGCCCTGCCCCTGCCAGGCATTGTGCTCCGCGTCGGTCTCATCCTCATGGTTGGCGGGATTGCCGTTGCCCACCGCCAGCACACGGGCCGGACCGCTCACCAAAAACCGCACCCGATGTTCGGCATCCGGCACAACGACGCCCTTTTCATCGGCAATATAAAATTCAATATGACAGACATCGTCCCCATTGGCCCGCAGCGTCCCGGCATCGGCTTTCAGGACAACCTTCTTTGCCGGGCCGGCAGTATTCAGCACGTACTCACAGACTACCGCACCCTCCTTCTTGCCAACCGCCTTGAGCTGGCCCGTCTCAAACGGCGTCTCCCAGACAAACACCGGCCCCTGTGACGGCTGCGGCCGTCCGGCCCCCAGCGAACGACCGTTTAAGAACAGCTCCGTCTCGGCACAATTGCTGTACGCCGTGATCGCCATGCGGTCGCCATCCGACCCATTCCAGTGAGAAAAGCCGCCCCTGTCGCCGCCTCGCGTGCCCGCCCGCTCGCCCTCGCCGATCCGTCGGGCCATCACATAGATCATCGGCGTATCGCTCCACAGGGCCTGACGGAACCACCCGATGGGCTTTTTGAACCCGCACAGATCGAACAGCCCCGCCTGAGAATTCCGTACCGGCCAGTTGCGGGCCTCGCCCAGAAAATCATATCCCACCCACAAAAACTGTCCCGCGATGAAATCATTGTCCACCACTGCCCGCCACGCATTGTAATCCCGCGAGTTCTCGCTGCCGTAAATCATACGGTCGGGATATTTTTCGTGTTCGTCCGCATACTGCCGCTCCTGGTAATTGTACCCGACCACATCCAGCATATCCGCAAATCCGACCGCATTGGACATGGGCGCACTGGCCAGCGCCGCCGTCACCGGCCGCGTGGGATCCAGCGCCTTGACCGCCTCGACCAGCGGTTTGCCCAGCCGCATCAGTTCAGACGCCGGCGGATTGCCGGGCCTGTATCCACCCCCCAGCACTTCATGCGAAAACGGGTCATTCGGATAATCAATCTCGTTGCCGATGCTCCAGAAAATAATACTCGGATGGTTCCGGTCGCGGCGTACCATGTCCTGAATATCCCGCACCGCCCATTCCTCAAATACCTTGCCATAGCCTTGCTTGGAAGGCGTGCCTGCGTTCCATCCCGCTACCCATTTATTTTTAGGCGGCGTAAACTCGTCAAACGCCTCATCCATTACCAGAAATCCCATCCGGTCGCACAGGTGCAGCAACTCCGAGGACGGCGGATTATGACTCATCCGGATTGCGTTGCAGCCAAGGGCCTTGAGGTCTTTAAGCCGCCGCTCCCACATCCCCGCCGGCACCGCCGCCCCCACCGGCCCGGCGTCATGATGCACACACACGCCCTTGAGCTTCATGTTCTGGCCGTTGAGAAAAAAACCCTTGTCCGCATCGAAGCGGAACGTGCGAATCCCGAACGGCGTCGTCACCTGATCGACCTTGCGTCCCTCGGTCTCTACAACTGTCACAACCGAGTACAGCACCGGTGTCTGGACCGACCACAGCCGCGGGTTCTTCACCGTCGCCTCCTGCACGATGACCTTTTGTCCGCCCGCCTCAACCGCCGAGCCGCCGGCCGTCGTTACACTGGCCACCGCCAGACCGTCCGCATTCACCACATACGACGTCACCTGCAACGAGCGTGCCGAAGACCCCAGATTGTCAATCGTCGTCTCGATTCGGATGTCGGCCTCATCATCGGCCACCTTCGGCGTCGTCACGAACACGCCCCACTGACCGACGCGCACCTTCTCGGTAATGCACAGCCGCGCCTTCCTATATATTCCCGACCCCGTATACCACCGCGAGTCGGCAAAATCGCTGTGATCCACTCGTACAGCCAGGATATTCACCTGGCCCTCAAACCGCAGATGCTCGGTCAAATCATACTGAAATCCAATATACCCATTCGGCCGCTTGCCGAGAAAATGGCCGTTAATCCACACCTCGCTGTTACAATATACCCCGTCAAATTCGACCGCCACGCTCTTATCCCGATCTTCCGCATCCAGCGTAAACGCATACCGATACCACCCGATTCCCCCGGGCAAATACCCCGTCCCGCTGGCCCATTCCCGGCTGTACGGCCCCTCGATGCTCCAGTCATGCGGCACGGTTACATACCGCCACAGACCATCGTCAAATGATCCCTTCTCCAAGCCGGCGATATTCCCCTTATGAAATTTCCACCCCGTCGTCAATTCCCGATACACCCGAGGTGACACACTGTCCCCCGCCGCCGGCACGCGTGCTGCTGTTGCGACCAGCAGGGTCAGTACGAGTGTAGCCGCAATCCCATTCGTCTTCATAATAGTCTCCGATGCATCTCATTCAAAACAGTCGTCGAAAAAACCTTACCGTCTGCTGTAACGCCTTCGCACGCGGTTTAACCCCAAGCCGGGAAACGGGGGTTTCAGCTTATCGCTTGACCCGTGCGTTGCCCTGCCAGATGCTCCAGACTTGGTCTTCGTCGGCGGGCTGGCCGTAGTCGGTCAGCATCGTCGTAGCCAGTGCGCCGGTGGCCCAGCCGAACTGCGGCCATTTTTCCGGCTCCCAACCCTTGAGAATCGCGTAGAGCATCCCGCCGACAAAGCCGTCGCCGCCGCCGATGCGGTCGAGGACGCCGATCTCGCGCGGCTCAATGACGTGCCAGTTGTCGCCGGCGGCCATGATCGCGCCCCAGAGGTGCTGGTTGGCGCTGACGACCTGCCGCAGCGTCGTGGCGAAGACCTGCGTATCCGGGTAGGCCTTTTTGACATTGTTGATCATTGCCTTGAAGCTGTCAATTTTGGCGGCAAGGTCTTTGCCGCCGGCTTCGGGGCCTTCGATGCCCAAACAAAGCTGGAAGTCCTCTTCGTTGCCGACGAGGATGTCGGAGGCAGCGGCGATTTCATGAAAGATCGCGGCCAGTTCTTTCTCGCGGCCTTTCCAGAACGAGGCGCGATGATTCAAGTCGAACGAGATGCGCGTGCCGTATTTTTTGGCCGCCCGCGCCAGTTCCAGACAGAACGTGCCGGTTTCAGGCGACAGCGCAGCAATCAGCCCGGACAGGTGGACAATCTGAACGCCCTCTTTGCCAAAAAGGCGGTCGAGGTCGAAATCTTTGACATTGAGTGTGCGGCCGACTTCGCCGGCACGGTCGTTGTGGACGCGCGGGCCGCGGCTGCCGAAGCCGTAGTCAGCCAGGTTAAATTGATGACGATAGCCCCACGGGCCGCCCTGAGGCACTTCTTTACCCTCATAATCTATATGACGTGAGGCCAGATCGTCCTTGATGAATCGGGCAATCGGGCTGTCCTTGACAAACGTCGTCAGCACCTTGACCGGCAGTCCCAGATAGGATGAGACGCTGGCGACATTGGTTTCGGCGCTGGTGACATACATCATCAGCGTACGGCCGCAGTGCATCGGCTGGCCGTTGGTCGGCGTCAGACGAACGCCCATACTGGTCGGTACGACAAGGCTGTATTTATACTCTTTTTTTAACTCGATACTCATAAGAATTAATCCTTTCCATCGTCAGCATGCAATGCCATCGAAAAGTAGTTCTTTGCGTTATTCCAGCAGATATCCTCAACCATTCGCCCCAGCAGTTTCATATCGTTCGGCCACCAGCCCTTTTCCACCTCTTCGCCGAGCAGATTGCACAGGATGCGGCGGAAGTATTCGTGCCGTGAGTAGCTCAAAAAACTCCGCGAGTCCGTCAGCATCCCGATAAACCGACTCAAAAGTCCCAGGTTGGACAGGGCGTTCATCTGCTGAATCATCCCGTCCATCTGATCGAGAAACCACCAGCCGGAGCCAAACTGTAATTTTCCCGGCGTCTTTCCGTCCTGGAAGTTGCCCAGCATCGTGGCCATCACCGCGTTGTCCTTGGGGTTGATGTTGTACAGAATAGTCTTGGCCAGTTTGCCCTGTGCGTCAAGCCGGTCAAGATAGCACGCCAGCGGCAGAGCCATCTCAAAATCACCGATGGAGTCAAAGCCGGTATCCGGCCCGACCTGTGCCAGCATCCGGCTGTTGTTACTGCGGATCACGCCGAGGTGGAACTGCTGAACCCAGCCCAAATCAAAATTCATCCGGCCATACTCTACGAGCATGGCCGACTTGAACTGATCTTTTTCCTGTACAGTCAGTTCTTTTGTGCCGCGAATCTTCAGGAAGATCGCCCGGATCTGACCGTCAGTGTAGTCGGCGGCATACGGCCTGTCCAGCCCATGATCGCTGAGCCGGCAGCCGTTCTGATGAAAAAACGCCTGCCGCTTGCGAATCGCCTCAATGTACTCGTCAAAGCTCTTGACCTCACTGTTGGTCAGTCCGGCCAGCTTGTCGATCCAACGGTTCAACGCATCCAAATCCTCGACCGCCATCGCCTTGTCCGGTCGCCAGGCGGTATGCACGGCGACCTCAAAACCGCTTTTGCGGATGGCCTGATGATACTCCAGCGCATCCAGCGGGTCTTCGGTCGTACAGACGAGTTTGACATTCCACTGTCGCATAATGCCGCGGGCGCTGAAATCCGGCGTTTTCAGCTTCTCATTGCAAGCGTCGTAAATCGTCCGGGCGGTGTCGGCGTTGAGCAGTTTGTCGGTAATGCCGAAAGGTTTTTTCAGTTCCAGATGCGTCCAGTGATACAGCGGATTGCGCAGACACGCCGGCACGGTCGCCGCCCACGCCGCAAACTTTTCCCAGTCGCTCGCCTCGCCCGTGCAGTACCGCTCTTCGACGCCGTTGGTGCGCATCGCCCGCCACTTGTAATGATCGCCGGCAAGCCAGATCTGCGTCAGATTGTCAAACTGCCTGTCCTCGGCAATCTGCTGCGCGGACAAATGACAATGATAGTCATAAATCGGCATCGTGGCGGCATGATCGTGATACAACCGCCGCGCTGTCTCATTCAACAACAGAAAGTCATCGTGCATATACATATCAGTTACCAGTCAACAGTTATCAGTTATCATCTGATATGACACATTTAACCTTTTATATTTTACATTTAACATAACATCACACCATGTACGTCGATGCCGCCGTGTCGCCGCCGCGTCCGGTCCAGTTGGTATGGAAGAACTGGCCGCGCGGTTTATCGACGCGCTCGTAAGTATGGGCGCCGAAGTAGTCCCGCTGCGCCTGCAGCAGGTTGGCCGGCAGCCGCTCGGCCCGATAGCCGTCAAAATACGCCAGTGCAGCACCGATGGTCGGCATCGGAATACCGAGCTTGACAGCGCCGGAAACGACACGCCGCCACGACTCCTGTGAACTGGCAACCGCCTCGGTAAAGAACGGCGCCAGCAGCAGATTGGTCAGGTGGGGGTTCTTGTCGAACGCCTCTTTGATTTTGCCGAGGAAGACCGAGCGGATGATGCACCCGCCGCGCCACATCAGGGCGATGCCGCCGTAGTTGAGATTCCAGCCGTACTCGGCGGCTGCCGCCCGCATCAATTGATAGCCCTGCGCGTAGCTGATAATTTTGGAGGCATACAACGCCTTGCGCAGGTCGTCAATCATCTGTGCTTTGTCGCCGTCAAATTTTTTCGCCGGGCCGGTCAGCAGTTTCGATGCGGCGACGCGTTCTTCTTTTATCGCCGACAGACACCGGGCAAACACCGCCTCGCCGATCAGCGTCAGCGGTTGGCCGGTATCCAGCGCCGATACGACCGTCCACTTGCCGGTGCCCTTCTGGCCGGCGGTATCCAGAATCAAATCAATCACGGCGTTGCCCTCGGCGTCTTTGTAGCCGAGGATGTCGCGGGTGATCTCGATCAGGTACGAATCCAGCTCGGCGGCGTTCCACTCGGCAAAGACCTTGTGCATCTCGGCGTTGCTCATCCCCAGCCCCTGCTTCATCATCTGGTACGTCTCGCAGATCATCTGCATATCGCCATACTCAATGCCGTTGTGTACCATCTTGACAAAATGCCCCGCTCCGTTTTCGCCCACCCATTCGCAGCATGGCTCACCCGCGGCGGTCTTGGCGGCGATCTTCTGAAAGATCGGCTTGACGTGTTCCCACGCCGCCTTCGAGCCGCCCGGCATAATCGACGGCCCCAGCAACGCGCCTTCTTCGCCGCCCGAAACGCCCGTGCCGATATACAGCTTGCCCTTGCTCTCGACGTACTGCGTCCGGCGGATGGAATCCGGGAAGTGGCTGTTGCCCCCGTCGATCAATATGTCGCCCGCTTCCAGATGCGGCAGCGCCAGTTCGATAAAGTCATCCACGGGCTTGCCCGCCTTGACCATGATCATCACCTTGCGCGGCGTCTTCAGGTTGGCAACCATCTCCTCGATCGAATGGCAGCCGAGAATGTCCTTGCCCTTGGCCCGGCCGTTGACAAAATCGTCGACCTTAGAGACCGTGCGATTGTAGCAGGCAACCGTAAACCCTTTGCTTTCCATATTCAGGATGAGGTTTTCACCCATCACTGCTAAACCCACAACTGCAATATCCGCTTTCGACATTTTTATTCTCCTATTAAAAAGTTCGTAGTTCGTAGTTCGTAGGATGGGCTTTAGCCCATCGAATAAAGTTAAAGTTTATAATCAAAAATCCAAAACCAGAGTTTAAAATTCAAAAATCATTGCGTTCGCTCATTTATCATTTTAAATTATGGTTTTAAACTTTGGACTTTAACTTTTAAATTTCTCTCGCCACGCCCATAGTCCCATACCCGGATTGGGGATGAAGAAGATTTTTTCGCCGCCGACATCATTATATCCCATCTTCAGTGTCTTGGGATTATATTTCTGCATCATTGCATCCAGATCGGCATACGCAAAATTAACCGCTTCAATCCCCTCGCGGCGGATAGGGCCGGGACAGTAGGTAATTTTAAACCGGCCTTCAGACGAGCCGTGAATCAGGTGTGCCGCGGCGCTGAGGTTGTCCTGCAGCTCGGCGTTCTGCCGCGTCAGCTCCAGCACGCGATCCGTGCCGACATAGCCGTATTTGCGGATCAGCCGGTCGATCTCTTTGTCCTCGCCGAATTCCTTCAGCCCCGGCGCCAGCACAATCAACTCGCCCCCGTCGGCCATCGCCATCCGCGTGCGATAAATGCTCTTGTTGCCCAGCCAAGTGCTCTTGAACTCGTGCGGCTCCAGATACACGACCGCCTTTTGAATCGGCTCATCGAGCATCTGAAAATTCACCTGCAGCGACAACGCCGCCGCCTTGTTAAAGCATTCAATGTCGTCGCCGATATACAGCCCGCGCGTCACCGGCCCGTTGTCCGTTGCGCCGACAACCGTCTGCACATACACAATCGGCAGGCCGTTGGCAAAGTGATCGCTGGCGTAATTGAGCACCCGCCGCACCGGCGTATCGGCCCGCCCCATCATCCGCTCCATCCCATAGACCGCGCCGAGAAAATGGCTCTTGTTGATGCCCTCAACGCCGCCGGTGCCGACGAACACATTCTTGCTGTGGTTGGCCATCCCCACCACCTCGTGCGGCACCACCTGCCCGATGGACAAAATCAGATCGAACCCGCCCTCGACCAGCAGCTTATTGACCTGGGCCGGCCAGTCATAGTCCACCTTGCCTTCGCTGACCTGCCGGACAAACTCACCCGGCACGCGCCCCAGCGTCACCAGATCGCTGCGCCAGTTATGCACACGAAACAAGGGTAGCGGCACATCGCCGTACATTTTGCGGATTTCGGCCTCCGTCATCGCAAAATGCGTCCCCAGTGCCGGCAGGATATCCGTCAGGGCACCGCCATAGTACTGCCATGCCAGCCGCGTCAAGTCGCCCGCCCGCGAATAAAACCGCGTCATATCCGGCGGGATCGCCAGCACTTTTTTCCGGAAACCCAACTTCGACAGAGCTGCGTACAGCCCCGCCTTCAGATCGCCCTCGCTCAAATTGTCCTGCGGGCCGCCCCGCTCGTAATACAGCATATTGTCTCTTAAAAATTTACCATGAAGAGCATGAAGAACAGGAAGGTATATAAAAATTTGTCTTCATGAGCTTCATGTACTTCATGGTTAATCTATAATCCGTGAAAATCCGCGAAATCTGTGGTTTCTCTTTTACACCCCGGCAAAGGCGTTAAACCCGCCGTCCACCGGTATCACCGTCCCGGTGATAAACTTCGACGCATCACTGAGCAGCCAATGCACCGTGCCGCACAGCTCATCCGCCTGGCCAAAGCGGCCCATCGGCGTATGCTCGATGATCGTCTTACCGCGCGGTGTCAGTGCGCCCGTCTTTTCATCCGTCAAAAGAAAACGGTTCTGATCCGTCAAAAAGAAACCCGGCGCAATCGCGTTGACGCGGATTTCTTTGGAATAGTTCTGGCACAGGTGCACCGCCAGCCACTCGGTAAAGTTGCTGATGGCCGCCTTGGCCGCCGAGTAGCCGCAAATCCTCGTCAGGGGACGAAAAGCGTTCATACTCGATACATTCAGGATGATCCCTTTTTTCTGCTGCGCAAAGTATTTTCCGAACACCTGGCAGGGCAGAAACGTCCCCATAAAATTCAGATCCATCACCGACCGCAGCGCCTCGCCCGGCAGGTCAAAAAACGGCAGTTCCTCCGACGTCGTCGCGTCTTTTCGGTTGCCTCCGGCGCCATTGATCAGGGCGTCAATCCGCCCCATCGAGTTGACCGCGCAGGAAAAGGCATCCTTTATCTCGGCCTTGTCCAATACATTAATCCGCAACGGCAGGGCAAACCCGCCCTTGGCCTTGATCTTCTTGGCCAGTTCATTGGCCCGAAACTCATCATAATCGGCAATGCACACCTTGGCCCCCGCCTCCGCCAGATATTCCGCCAACGCCGAACACAACACCCCTGCCCCGCCGGTCAGCACAACACACTTGTCTTGAAGACTAAACAATTCATTTGAATTCATATAAAACCTTAATTTAAAACATCTTATGGTATTCCTAATACTGAAATAAATATCACACACCATGAGATTATTTTACTATGTTACCCTCAAAACGCAAGGATTGTTTTAAAGGGTTTTGGCCAAAACCCGTGCGGCAACGTATATTCGTCTAACCAGATATTGTCGTCCTGACACGCTCAATTCCGATTAGGCAATCTTGAGCCAACTGCCACGCAAGGGCGGCGCCTTGGGCTGGCCTATCATAGCCTTTCAGGCCGGAGTAAAAATGCTGAAAGCGTGGACTGCGACCAAGGGCTAGAGGCCGAGAAACTGGATGGCCAGGCCGGAGATGCAGATAGTCGCGCCGGCCAGGGCATGGGTATAGCGTTCCAGCCGGCCCAGACGGGCAAACGAGACGCCCCACGATGCGACCAGCACGATCGTCAGCATGGTACCGATGGTGGTAATCGAAAAGACAGCCGCCACCAGCGCCGTTGCCCATAGCCCGTTTTCCGCGGCCGGATACATCAGCAACGGAATCAGCGGCTCGCACGGGCCGAAGACAAAGATGGTAAACAGTATCCACGGCGTCAGCGTCGCTTTTTGGCCGTCATGGACGTGGGTGTGCTCGTCGGTGTGAGAATGCTCATGCATGTGCCGGCCGTCGCTGTCATGCGCGTGCGTGTGGACGTGCGGCCGGTTGCGGAGGGCACGGTGCAGACCCCATATCATATAGGCAAAGCCAAAGCCGATCAGCAGCCAGGCGGCAATCGAGCCGCGAAAGTCTTCCAGCGCCTCCAGCTTCATCACCTGAATCCCGATCAGGACGCCGAGCAGCCCCAGGATGACCGAACTGAGCACATGGCCCAGACCGCACAGGAAGGTGATCCACGAGGTTTTGGCCAGCGACCAGTTTCGCGCCCGACTCATCACGATAAACGGCAGATAGTGATCCGGCCCGATGGCGGTATGAATCAGCCCCAGCGAGGCGGCGGTGGCACACAAAATCATAATATCTGTATTCATTGTGCTGTCATCTGCGTATAAAAACCGTAAACGGGCAATTCCGGCGTCGTACACCGGCGAGCCGGTTGGCTTCCTGAAACATCGACAATTTTATCCGAAATCCTGTCGCGGAGTCAAGAAGAGATTTGATATTGCCCCATCAATTTCATAGAATATTGGTGAAATGCAAATATCAGCGTCTTTTAGGAAAGGAATAAACGATGGGGACGAAAAAGGTAAAAGACGGCTGGAGTCCATATCTGGCCGGGGCGTTGACGGGGCTGTTGGCGATTGCCTCCGTCTGGATCACCACCGAACGCCTTGGGAAAAGCAGTTTTCTCGGCGCTTCGACCACATTTGTCCGCGCCGCCGCCTACCTGGAGCGCACCGTCGCCCCGCAGCGGGTAGATACCGGCGAGTATTACCAGCGCACAAAGCCCGTCCTCGACTGGCAATTTATGGTCGTATCGGGCATCTTTATCGGGGCGCTGCTCTCGTCGCTGACGGACAAGAGCTTCAAGCTCGAAAGTATACCGCCAACGTGGATTGAACGCTTCGGCATATCGCCGGTCAAACGGGCGGTTGCGGCTGTCCTCGGCGGCATCGTCGCGATGGTCGGCGCGCGGATGGCCGACGGCTGCCCCAGCGGCCACGGCCTGAGCGGCGTGATGCAGCTTTCGGTCAGCGGACTGGCGGCGATGGCGATGTTTTTTGCCCCGGCGATCTTGGCCGCACACTATATCTACAACAAAAGGAGGTCCGTATGAATCAGGCACAGATGATCGGATTGCTGACCGGCATTATCTTCGGGTTCCTGCTGCAAAAGGGGCGTGTGCTGCGCTTTGACAAACAGGTCGGCGCGATGCGGCTCAAGGATATGACCATCCTGAAATTTATGCTCTCTGCCATCCTCGTCGGAATGGTCGGCATTTACCTGCTCAGCGACAGGGGCATCATTACGATGAGCCATAAGCCGATGAATGTCGGCGCGGTGGTCATCGGCGGCCTGCTGTTCGGACTCGGCTGGTCGGTGATGGGGTTTTGTCCGGGTACGTCCATCGGGGCACTGGGCGAAGGCCGCTGGCACGCTCTCTTTGCCGTCGTCGGGATGATTATCGGTGCGGCGGTGTATGCGGAGTTGTTTCCGTTTTTCAACTCGACGGTGCTGGCGTGGAAAGATTTCGGCAAGATCAGCCTGCCGGAGATTCTCAACATCTCGCACTGGGTGATCATCCCCATCTTTTGGGCAGCCGTGATCGCCCTATTTGTGTTTTTCGAAAAGAAGGGGCTGTGAGCAGCGTTAATGAGGCAGTAATACTGCTTTTTTATTAAGGTTTTTCCCGATTGACATAAAATGGTGTTCTGTTACCGTTTATTCACAGTAATTCGGTGGGAAATCTCATCGTTTTAATGATACTAAACGCAGATGTCCGATGAAATTACTGATATTGACAACGACAGCAACACTTCTTCTGGCCGTCTAGCCGGCGCAAGCAGCCCAAGCATCCGACCCGAACGCCCCGACGACCTTTCACGAGTATCTTCACGTTGCGCTGGCTCAAAACGCCGGGCTGCAAAGCCGGTTTTCCGAGTTCAAGGCCGCGCTGGCGATGGTGCCGCAGGCCCGTGCGCTGGATGATCCGACGTTTACCTACGGCTACCGGCTCCGACAGATGGAGACGGAGGAAAAGCAGCGATTCGGCATTATGCAGATGCTGCCTTGGTTCGGTACGCTGGAGGCGTGCACCGATGCAGCGACGGCTTCGGCACGCGCAGCGGGACGGCGGTTTGAGGCCGCACGGCTGGAACTGACGGCGCAAACCTAGACGGCCTATTATGAATTCGCCTACCTTGGCCGTGCGCTTGATATTGCTCAAGACAATCTTGAACTGCTGCGGCATTTTGAGCAGGTCGTACAGTCCCGCTGCCGCACGGCGGCGGCAACACATCCCGACATCATACGGGCATAGATCGAACTGGCGATGCTGGAAGATGAATGGATTACGCTTGGCCGCATAAAGAAGCCGGTTGTGGAAATGGTCAACGCGGTGTTGAATCGCACGTCGAAATCGAATTTGCCCTGGCCCCTTCAGGCACAATTATCCAACCGGGTGATTGATGCCGCCCAAGTCGTCGCGGCACTGATGGACAACAACCCGGAACTGGCGATGAGTTATGAGATTGCTGCCGCCCGCAGCCGCGTCGAACTGGCGCAGAAGCGGTCGCGGCCGAATATCACGCTGGGGTTGGAATGGATACAAATGGACAAGGCGGCCATGCCCGGCGGCCATCGACGGGACGCCTTTCTGGCGATGGTCTCGATCACTCTGCCGCTCTGAACGAACAGCTATAACGCCGGCGTGCAGGTACCGCTGATCCAGTTGGCCGACATCGAATTTTCCCGCGGCCTCGATATGATCAAGAGCGAAGATACGTTTCTGGTCGGCTATGTACTCTTTGACGGACGGAAAGGATTTGCCGAGATAGATGTGGTCGAAGAGGCCTATGCATTTTTGGCCGTGCTGACCTCTACCGGCCGCGGCACCGACGTTATGATTCCCATGGCCATCCCCTCCTTCGGCGGGATGGTCGTTTCCATTATGGATATTCTGATTGTACCGGTGCTGTTCTGTATGATGCAGGAACGCAAACTGCGAAAAGCGACTCCTCACGGTTAATCAACCACCGAAGACACACAGGACACCGGTTAAACCTGAATCGGAATATAGCGAGCCACGATCTCGCCAAGCTTGGCGCGATCGATCGGCTTGGCCAGGTAACCGTCGCACCCGGCCTCAATGCATTTGTGTTCATCGTCGGTCATCGCGTTTGCCGTCAGGGCAAAGACGGGGGTTTGACAGCCTTTGTTGCGCAGTGCGCGGGTGGCTTCGAAACCGTTCAGATTCGGCATTTCCATATCCATCAAGATCAGGGCAAAGCTGTCGGACGCGACTTTATCAACAGCCTCTCTCCCGTTTTGAGCAATCACCGTTTCGACGCCCATTTTCTGCAATAGAATGCTGATCAATTTTTGATTGGAAGGGTTGTCTTCAGCAACAAGTACTTTACCGCTCACGATCATTCCTTTCGCTTCTAATTCGCTAACATTTTCAAATCACCCAGCGGATTATTCAGACCGGGCCCTTCCGTTTATCCGGCGTGTTGTCCACAGAACGTATCGGCCCTTCATGGGGATCACTTTTGAAAAAAACTCTGATATGAAAAATATTACCTAATCGTCCGATAAAAAATCGACATGGGCTATTTCAGAGGGTGTCTTTTGATGGCAGCAAAGTTTCGACGCGGCCGATTGAATGGCGAAGCGCTGCGTTTTTCGCCGGCGGCAAGATACAGAGTCGCAGTGATTTCCGGCAGATTATAGCGGAACAGACTCGGCGGTGCCGCTCCCATCGTTTCAAAGGCCGCTGCGGCCGCGGCACATTCATCCCGAACCTGCGGCCCCTTCCAGAACAGCCCCAGTCCGCCGGGCCGCACAAATGCCAGCGTCAGCTCCGCCAACACATCCAGCCCCGCAACCGCCCGCGCCGTGGCCGCATCGAACCGCTCACGCAGGTCCGGGGCGTGCGCCGCCGTCTCGGCTCGCTCGCACCGGACAATCACATTCTCAATCGCCAGTTCCTCACAAATCAGCCGCTGAAAACGGGCTTTTTTCTCGGTTGCCTCCAGCGATGTTACCATCCAGTCCGGCCGTGCAATAGCGATTGCAAGGCCGGGAAACCCCGCCCCGGAGCCGACATCGATCAGCGACAAACGCTCTTGGGAATCGGCGGCCAACGTATCCAACACGGCTAATCCCGCCAGCGAGTCGAGGAAATGCCGGAGCCGTATATCTTCCGGCGTATTGATTCGGGTCAGATTGACCGTGTGGTTGTGCTCGATCAGCAGACGCGAAAAGATGGAAAACACCTCTTGGTGGGCGGCAAGGGCGGCCTGTGCGGCGGCAAGATCAATCGTCTCGGCGTTCATTGTTTTTGCAGCGTGAGCGTATAGCTGGGACGCCCTTCTTTGAGATACTTGCGTTCATAGTTGGTGCCGACGATTTCGCCGTCTTGGGCGCCCGCAGGCCGTCGAAAGGGGATAATCTGAACCTGTCCGGCCTCGACGGCCTGCCCGGCGACGTGCTGCATCTGCTCAAAATAGCCCTGATGGTCGGTTGCCATGTTGATCCAGCCGGCGGGCTTGAGACAGCACAGCATCCGGGCAAGGTTTTCCGAAGAGAAAAAACGCCGTCGATGGTGGTATTTTTTGGGCCAGGGATCGGGGAAATACAGATGAAAGCCGTCCACACCGCCGTCGGGAACATGCGCGGCAATAAACTGAGCGGCGTCCGTGCGAATCAAGCGGACATTGTTCAGTCCCCGCCGCCCGATGCGATCCACGGTATAGCGATAAAATTTCCGTGCCCATTCGATACCCAGAAAACAGGTCTGGTCAAACGCTTGGGCCTGTGCGACCAAAAATGTACCCCTGCCGGAGCCGATTTCAATCTCGACCGGTCCCGAACGTCCGAAAAGAACCTCAAAATCAACAATCCCTTCAAGGGTTTGGTCTTGAATGGATACCGAGGGATAATCCTGTAATACCCGTGTTGCCATTGGGATAAGTAATTTCCTATCACTAATATAATCATTATCACTGCGAAAATGAGCCTGATTGCGTATTTTGTCGCAAAAAACAATAAAGTCAAGCCCGCAACGGTTCGATACGAAAATGAAACAAGAACCGTGTGTAGCAAAACACGTAAAATAAGGTATGGATGTCGATAAAAAAAACACTTTTGTTGAGTGGCGTATGATACGGCCAATCCTAAATTTGCGGAAAAGACGGATTCTGGTTGATGTGGATACGCAGCAGGATTTATTTCTGGCGGATGGCAGGATGTGCGTGCGGAACCATCGCCGCGTACTGGCTAATATTCGACGGGTTATGGCATGGGCACGTCACGAACATACCCGTGTGGTTTCGACGGCCTTAGTTCATTACCCCAATGACCATCACGAACCGTACTGTTTGCTGGGCACCGACGGTGTCCGGAAGCTTCGTTATACACTTCGCAGTCGTCATATCACGTTTGATGCCAACGACAACACCGACCTCCCGCGCGAAGACCTCAGTGAATTTGAGCAGATCATCCTCTGCAAGCGGACGTCAGATCCCTTTGACGAGCCGCGCGCCGAACGAATGCTCACGGAGACAAAGGCCAATGAATATGTGGTGATCGGCGGGCCGACCGAGACCGCCGTGTTGACCACCGTTCTGGGGCTATTGGTGCGGCAGAAAAACGTCATTGTGGTGTATGACGCAATCGGGTCGCTGGATAAAGGGGCTGCGGAAGTTGCCTTGCGTAAGATGCAGGCTAAAGGCGCCCGCTTGATGGATACGCGGTCGCTGTTCGGGACGTCGTCCCTGCGAATGGTAAATGCCTGTACCTGTGATCGCTGTCGCGGCCGAATGTCTAAAATCTCTTCTGCCCAAATGTAACAACAGGGAACAAGTATCTTTTTTCCGCAGGTTGTGGTGTGACGGTAAAAAAAAAAGCCTTGCACACAACGAATCTATTTTCCGATTTTCGCTATGTGCAAAGGCATTCTTCGTAAATTTGCAAGAGTCTCCACTCGCTATATTCACGCCTTGTAAGGGCAGCCCTGATGATCAGCGCCTTTACAGCCGCCCCCATCTTGATCTTTCTCCTCGGCATTTTGAGCTCTGAATTGTGTCAGCAACACGGCAGTCTCTTTGGTATCCTTATCGCCGCATGACCCGCCTCTGCCACCGCAGGCCCATGCCGCACCGGAGATCAGCAGAACTAGACAAACTGCTGACAGTTTTTTGAGTATATTCGTCTTCATGGTTTCGACCTTTCAATAAGCGAGTGAATGTTTTTTTAATCTCACATTGTCAGCTATTTACGTCGGTCGAATATAACGGTTCACAAATTTCTCATGTCAGGGACTAAAAATCTCGTCGAGAATTTCGTCCGGCTCCGGGGACGTACCTTGAGGCCAGGTTTTGGCCACCGTCCCTTCGATGAGTGCCACCACGAACGGACTGGTGACGGCCCATCGCCGCTGGTCGGTCAGTTTGCCGTGCAAAGCCGTCGTGTCGGCCGGCACAGGCCCCGCACCTTCCGGGCCGTAGGGCGGAATGGCAAGATAGGCGATTTTGAATTCATCGAGACCCATCCGGCTCAATTCCTGGTTGTACGCCTCATATTTGGGAATGCTTTCGGCACAGGTCGAACAGTCCCAATGATACATATAAGCCACGACGATGCCGTCGGTGAGCTGGTCGGCGATATCGATGTATTCCAGCCAGGGCCACAGCGGAGGCGCCTCGACCACCGGATCGGGATCCGGATCGGGATCCGGGTCAGGATCAGACGCTGGATCAGGATCAGGTTTGATTACGGGATCAGGCTCAATGACCTCTGGCATATTGGGTTCGACGGGTTCGACAGGTTCGATGGGTTCGATTGGTTCAATAGGTTCGACGGGTTCGATTGGATCGATAGGGTCGATGGGATCGATGGGATCGATGGGTTGCAGTCTGGGGTCGGGCCGGGGGTACGGAACGTGAGGAGTCCAATCTGTGGGCTGGATGAATTCAGGACGCAATGCCACCAGCAAGGGAGCCGTAAAGATCAGCGCCGCAAAAATCGGCACGGCCGTGGCAATCGCATGACGCACATCCGGCCACGGCGGCGGCAGGAGTTTGTGCCCTTTCGGACGAAATACCAGCAGCAGCAAAGCAAACGGAACATCAATGGCAAACAGCGTCACCCACGGGTCCACTTCGACACGGCCGAAACAACCGCAGGATGTTTCTCCGGCCATCGCTTTATAGAGAGTCACGCCGATAAAGCCCAAATATGCCGCGGTACCCGCCGTCCAGGCGGCCTTGCGAAACAGGCCGCTGACCATCCACACCCCCAGCGCAAACTCAACAGGAATCTGGAACAGAAAAAATTCCCACGACTCCCACACCCCATGCGTGCGCCATGAGGGAAAATAGACAGTCAGGACTTCGTGGGCTTTGAGAATAGCGGCGACGACCAGCAGCAAACCGGCCAGCGTCATCACAACAACATTGATTTTTCGCATAACTCTTGCCTTCGACAACGGTTGTCAACTTAACCAACAGACCCGATGGTATCTGAAAAACCCTACGACACAACAGGCCTTTGAGTTCTCATAAAACAGATTTATGTCGATACAGATTATACCCCAAAACTCGTATTGACCGCTTTGGCGGCCAAGACAAGGGGGTGATTCTTCGGCACAGTCTTGATGCGTCCGGCGGCCTGATGCAGCGGGATACTGTCAAGCTGCCCATTCTTGATGACCACGAGGCGATTGCGTTTGCCCTTGGCCAGCAGTTCGACGACATGGTGGCCGAATTGCGTCGCCAGCGTACGGTCATACGGGCAGGGCGAGCCGCCGCGCTGGACGTGGCCGAGAATGACCGCCCGGCACGACTGGCCAGTGAGCGTTTCCAGCTGCTCGGCCAATACCGCGGAGATACCGCCAAGCCGAATCGGGTCGGGGCTGTCTTTGAGGATTTTGGCGACGAAGGCCTGACCGCCTTCGGGCTTTGCGCCCTCGGCGACGGCGATAATGCTGAACCGTTTGCCTTTTTTCGACCGGGCCTGAATATACTCGGCAATCGCGTCGAACCGGTACGGGATTTCGGGAATCAGGATAACATCGGCGCCCGAGGCGGCCCCGGCATACAGGGCGATCCATCCGGCATAACGCCCCATCACTTCGACGATCATCACCCGATGGTGCGAGCTGGCGGTGGTATGCACCTTGTCAAGCGCATCTGCGGCGGTGTTGACGGCGGTATTGAAGCCGAAGGTCACCTCCGTTCCCCACAGATCGTTATCAATCGTCTTGGGCACGCCCATCACCGTGACCCCCTTTTTGGCGAACGCCGACGCCGAGGCCATCGTCCCGTCGCCGCCGATACAGATGAGAGCGTCAATCCGGTTGTGCTCAAGGTTGTGCACACAGATATCGGAGACGTCTTTTTTGCGTGTGCCTTTGCCGGCGGACACGTGGAAGGCAAACGGATTGGACTTGTTGCACGAGCCGAGGATAGTGCCGCCGACGGTCAGAATATTACTGACGTCCTCGTATTGCAAAGGGTGCATCCGCCCTTCAATCAAACCGAGAAAACCGTCCTCAATCCCCCACACCTCAATCCCGTACCGGCTGATCGCCGTCTTGGTTACCGCACGAATCACAGCATTCAACCCCGGACAATCCCCCCCGCCGGTCATCACCGCAATCCGTTTAATCCGTTTTTTCCCAGCCATTGCAATCCTCTCAATAAGTTAAGGTCATCGTCGACATCAGCCGGTTCCGTTATTCGAAATTCCTCTTTTTTCAAGATGGTATTATACCCGAAACCGGCCAAAAAAGCAAGCTAAAAGCCGTCAGTACTGCTCTCGGGGTGATGCATCAGGTAACAAAAAAAGGGCGGCAGTATAACAGTCAGCCGCCCTTTCATTTTTGGCTGAGTCGCGTTACCTGTTCTGCATCGCCTTTTTGGCCGCGGCCACGACGCCTTTGGCGGTGATGCCGAATTTCTCGAAGCAGGTATTGGCCGGCGCCGATGCGCCAAAGCCGCCCATGCCGACAAACTCGCCGCTGTCGCCGATCCAGCGATCCCAGCCCATGCGGATGCCGGCCTCGACACCGACGCGAGCCTTGACCGACGACGGGATGACGCTTTCCTTGTAACCGGCATCCTGTGCCTCGAAAAGTGCCCAACAGGGCATGCTGACGACCTGCGCCTTGACGCCTTCGGCGGCCAGTGTCGCGGCGGCGGCCATCGCCAACTGCACCTCCGAACCGGTCGCCAGCAGCAGCACGTCCGGGTTGTCCGCCTTGACCAGCACATACGCGCCCTTGTCAAAATCCTTCATCCCCGGATATTTTGCCGGGTCCAGCACCGGCAGGTTTTGCCGCGTCAGGGCGGTGACCGCCGGGCCGTCGGCGTGTTCAAGCATATACTTCCACATCCACGCCGTTTCATTGGCATCGGCCGGGCGGAACACTTTCAGGTTCGGAATCGCACGCAGCGAGGCAACCGTCTCGACCGGCTGGTGGGTCGGGCCGTCTTCGCCGACGCCGATGCTGTCGTGCGTAAAGACAAAGATCGTCGGATACTGGCTCAGCGCCGCAACGCGAATCGCCGGACGCATATAGTCGGCAAACACCAAAAACGTCCCGCCGTACGGCCGCACAAGTCTGCTGACGGCGATACCGTTCATCACCGACCCCATCGCGTGCTCGCGGACGCCGTAGCGAATGTAGCGCCCGCCGGGGTTGGCTTTGGAGAAGTTCTCGGCACCCTTAAACCAAGTGTTGTTCGAGGGCGTCAGATCCGCCGAGCCGCCGACGACCAGCGGCATACCGGGCATCAGCGCTTCCAGCGTCTTGCCGGAGGCCGAGCGTGTGGCGACCGGTTTGGCCGGGTCAAACGTCGGCAGTTTGGCCGTGTCAATGGTTGTCATGCCCGCCAGCGCGTCCTTAAGTTCCGCCGCCAACTGGGGATTAGTCCTGGCCCAGGCATCAAAGGTCTTTTGATAGTCCGCCTGAAACGCTTGTCCTTTGGTTTTGCACTGACCCATGTGAGCGGCGACCTCGGCGGGCACAACAAAACTCTTTTCGGGGTCCCAGCCGAAATTTTTCTTAATCAGCTTGATTTCGTCATCACCCAGTGGCGCGCCGTGGGCGGTGTGGGTGTTGACAAAGTTCGGACTGCCGTAGCCGATATGCGAGCGGAACTTGATCAGCGTCGGTTTCTCGGTCTGCGCTTTGGCGGCCTCGATGGCCTTATCCAGCGCCTCAATATTATGGCCGTCGCCGCCGATCTCGACCACGTTCCAGCCGTACGCGCGGTAGCGGGCGGCCACATCTTCGCTGAACGACAATCCTGTCTCGCCGTCAATGGTGATATGATTGTCGTCATAGATAACAATCAGGTTGTCCAGCCCCAGATGACCTGCCAAACTGCTTGCCTCGCCGCTGACGCCTTCCTGCAGGCAGCCGTCGCCGCAGATGGTATAAATGGTGTAGTCAAAGATTTTCCAGTCGGCGGTGTTATACCGCGCCGCCAGGTACTTCTGCGCAATCGCCATCCCCACGGCGTTGGCAATGCCCTGCCCCAGCGGGCCGGTGGTCACTTCAACGCCCGGCGTGTGGCCGTATTCGGGGTGGCCGGGAGTCTTGCTGCCCCACTGGCGGAAGTTCTTCAACTCCTCCAGCGACAGGTCATAGCCGCACAGGTGCAGCAGCGAATAAATCAACATACTGCCATGCCCCGCCGACAGGACAAACCGGTCACGGTTAATCCAGTTCGGGTCAGCGGGGTTATGCCGCAGGTGCCGCATCCAGAGGGCGTAGGCCGGTGCCGCCATCCCCATCGGCATACCCGGATGTCCGGACTTGGCCGCCTGAACGCCGTCCATGGACAAAAACCGAATCGTGTTGATACAAAGCTCATCGAGTGCCGAAAGTCCCGTCTTTGTGATATTGTTCGCCATGTTTTTCCTTTTTTACTATAACTTTTCTTAAACCTTGCTTTTATGACCCCAAAAGAGGGATTATCCTACTGTAAACGCCCTTCGCTTGCAAGCCCTTTAATTTTTTTATTTCTTCGGATTTCTTGTAACAAAAAACGAACAATGCGCATCTATAATTAAGAACAAACCCGTAGGTGAGGACAGTTTTTTGCCGAACAATGGATAAGTTTTGTTTATTTTGAAATAAGTAAATGTGTTTCAATGAATAGGGGCCTTAAAATTTCTCAAGCCCTGTAGAAATTCAGTAATTGGTTTATATATAAAGATTTACAGTCGAATTGAAAATTGACCACGCTTCGCAAAAAGGCGGTGGTTAAGGATTTCATTGACGGACACCGTCCTTTGTGATAGAATACACAAAATTATGGTACTTATAAAAAAATCCAATACGAAAAAGACTGTTAAAAAGAAATCTTCGACCCCGGTTGCCAAGGTAAAGCGCCCCGCAAAGGCGTTTCGGACATACGAACAGGCGATGCAGTACCTGTTCACGACGACGGACTACGAAAAGCAGCAGCGGCTGCGCTATAATGCGACAACGTTTGACCTGAATCGGATGAACGCACTGCTCAAGGGGCTGGGCAATCCGCATAAGAAAACAAAATGCGTGCATATCGCCGGCACCAAAGGCAAGGGTTCGACGGCAACGATGCTGGCCCGAATGATGGAAGCCAACGGCTACACCATCGGGCTTTACACCTCGCCGCATGTGACCACGCTGCATGAGCGGATTGTGGTCAATTCGACGATGATCACGCGGAAAGAATTTCTGGATTTAATCAATCGGGTACACGCAACCCTAGAAAAAATGGCAAAACAGGATGATCGGCCGACGTTTTTTGAGATTATCACCGCGATTGCCTTTTTGCAGTTTGCCGATCACAACGTCGATCTGGCGATTATTGAAACCGGGTTGGGCGGGCGGCTGGACAGCACCAACGTCATTGTCCCCGAACTAATCGGCATTACCAGCATCAGCATCGATCATCAGAATCTGTTGGGCGAAACCCTGGACTGCATCGCCACAGAAAAGGCCGGGGTCATAAAAAAAGGCGTTCCGGTGTTGACGGTCTACCAAGATCCGATTGCGATGAAAGCCCTTAAAAAGCAGGCCGCCAGCGTTAAGGCGCCGTTTATTATCACGGGCAAAGATGTAGATTTTTCGTATCGGTTTGAGTCGTCGCGCGAACACGGGCCGCATACGCGTATCTGCCTGACGACGCCGACGAGCCGTTTCGAGCATCTTCGGGTTCCCCTGCCCGGCGAGCATCAGGCCATCAACTGCGGGCTGGCGCTGGCGATGCTGGATCGACTGAAAAGTCAGGGCTACACCATCGACGACGAAAAGGCAATCTCTGGTCTGACCGATATTAAACTGGCCGGGCGAATGGAGATGGTCTATCGCGATCCCCGCGTTCTTGTGGATGCGGCGCACAACGCCGCCAGTGTCCGCGCACTGATTCAGGCCATCGGCCAACACATTCCTTACGATTCGCTGGTCTTTATTTTCGGCTGCAATGCGGACAAAGACGTGCGGGGCATGCTCACCGAGCTGCAGTACGGAGCCGACAAAGTCATCTTTACCCGCAGCAATTCACCCAAAGCGGTCTTTCCGATGGATCTGGCCGAAATGTACACCGACATTTGCGGCAAAATGTGCCAGACCGCCCTGTCCCTGCGCGAGGCGCTGCGAGTCGCCCAGAGTGCGGTCACACGGGAAGACCTGATTTGCGTCACCGGCAGCTTTTACTTGGTCGGCCAGGCGAAGGAGATGCTGACGCCGCGGGCCGCGACGACACGCTAAAATAAAACCTACCAAAACAGTTATTTTTTGGCTTTTTGCTGTTATTTCGCGAATAATAAGGTTATTCTTTACAAAAAATCAAAATATTTTCTTGCATCCCACGAAAATAGCGATAATCTTACTATCGGTGTTCTGTTAAGGCCGGGCAAACAATTGAGAGTAGAGTATGTACACCGTGTAAAAAGTGAAACTGTAGAAACAAGTAACCGCGATTCTTTGTTGAAAGGAGATCGAAAATGAAGAAGACACTTGTGGTATTGGCAGTACTGTGCGGCTTGGTGCCCGCAGTTCAGGCCGCAGATGTTGCCGGTACGGATGTCGGCATCACGGCAGACCTAACCTTTATGAGCCGTTATATCTGGCACGGTATTAACAAAATGGGTAGCTCGCCTGTCTGGCAGCCCAGCGTGGACTTTGATCTGGGCGGCGGCATCGGCGCCAACCTCATGGCCTCATACGCAAATAACTCCGGCCATGTCAACGAAACCGAGTATGCATACACACTGTACTACGGCGGAAGCATTTTGGAAAACTGCTTCAAGACCGATTACACCCTCGGCTGGCGGTACTATGACTTTATCGACATGCCGTCAAAAGGCGTTGACGTTCAGGAAGTGTTCGTAGAGATGGATATGCCCCAACTCCTCGTCGGCGGCTTGGTGCCCCACATCAACTACTACTATGTATGGCAAGCCCGCAGCGGTCGAAGCACCACCGATTCCTTAGGCGATCCCTTGACAGTCAAGAGCGGAAGCATTGTTGCAGTCGGCTTTGACTACAACTTCAGCATACCGGAAGTGCCCGAAGCACCGATGACTTTCTCGTGGGATATCGTCTATAACGATGGCGCCGGCCCAATGGATATGAAGCATGACTGGACACACATGGTCTGGGGACTGAAGGCAAAAATGCAGTGCCCGTTGACCGGCGGAGCCATTACTCCGCAGTTGTATTATCAGAACACGCTTGTGGATTCCGTTTTTGCTCCGAAAAAGGATTTCCTGTACGGTGGGATTTCCTACAGTCTGAAGTTCTAAGCGAACGACTTGACAGAAAAGCCTTAACACCCAAAGGCCGGTTCACAGCGAACCGGCCTTTTTTGCTGCGCACTTAACAGGGTGTCTTCGGTAACCTCTGCGGTTCATTATTATTCAGTCAACAATAAGAGCGTAGGGGCAGACCTGTGTGTCTGCCCCCTGATCCGCCCGGTACAACTCCGCAAGAAAGGCGGGGTCGCCCCTACTGTCTATCTTTTAACCTCTATCATCTATCCTCTGCCGCTACCACGTCTGCGTCATCGTATAGACCAGCGTAACCGTGCTGTCGGCGGCGACATCGACCTTAAAGCGGCAAGTGTAGGCATCCTTCTTTTCAAATGGAAGCGAGTTTTTGTCGATCTTCCAGTTGACATAGCGCGGAATGATTTCATCGACAAAAACCGACACCGCCTGGTCTGGTTTGCGGTTGCGAATCTCAACACTTCGAGTGAACGTCAAAAACCGGTCGCTGCGCCGCTGGTCGGTGATTTTCTGCTCCGGCACAATATCAAACGCATCCCCGATATACAGCGACAGCTTTTCTTTGCGGGCGGTGTGGTCGATTTCATCCTCGCCGACAAATTCCAGCGTTCCGTCGGCGGGGTCGGCCTTGAAGACGCGTACCTTGCCCTTGGGCAGGGCAATGCCTAACCCAATGTCTTCTTTGTTCTCAAACTCGATCTTGACCTGCAGCCCCTACACCTCTGCGCCCCTACGGGCGGCAGACATCAACACGGCCTACGACATAAGCCACAAGCCCCAACAAGGACTGTTTAGCGTCGGATTCGGGTAGCTCGGCCAGCGCGGCACATGCGATGCGAGCATAGTCCTCAGCTCGACCAAGGGTGTAGTCAACTGCCCCGCTTTCGTGAAGGGTTTGACGAAGGGTGGCCCGGTCGGCGCTCTGCATCAAACGTTTGAGGACGTTTTGCCGTTGCTGGCGATCCTGCATGAGCCAATGGACAACCGGCAGCGTCAGCTTTTCATTGAACAGGTCGGCACCGAGGGACTTGCCTTCCTTGTTCGTATCGCCGAAGATGTCCAACAGGTCATCAGCAATCTGAAAGAGCATTCCGAAAGCCGTGCCGTACTGTTGCAGATGTGTCTGCATGGCCGGTTCGGCCTTGCCCGCCAACGCACCCAGTTGACAGCACGTCCCGAACAGCGAGGCGGTTTTGGCCTCAATGACGGCTAAATAATCCGCCTCGGTAATCGTCCAGTCGCCCTTTTGCAGGTTTTGCCGCATCTCCCCGGTGCAGATCGCTTCGGCGGTCTTGCAGAGGATGGCCGACGCTTCCGGCAAGTGCAGCGCCGTGCCAAGTGCGAAGGCCTTGCTCAGCACAAAATCCCCCAGCAGCACCGCCTGCGTATTACCCCAGAGGGCGTTTGCGCTGCGGCGGCCGCGGCGGGCCTGCGCCTGATCGATCACATCATCGTGCAGCAGCGAGGCCAAGTGTATCATCTCCATAATCGCCGCCAAATCAATTTGTTCAGGAGCGACCGAACCGAGGCATTTGCCGCCCAGCAGCGTCATCGCAGGACGCAGCATCTTGCCGCCGCACAAGTCAAGCTGCGACAGAAGATCGCCGACAGGCCAGACCACTTCGGTCAAGACGCGGCTGATGCACTCCCGCACCTGCTCCAGATCGGCGGCGACAGGCCTTAGCAGTGTGGATAAATCGGAAAAGTTGTGATTCGTCGTCTTCACGCAGGCTCGATTCAGGAATGGGCCGCCTTGAAAAACAACGTGCGCAACCGTTTGGTCATCTCGCCCGGTTTGCCCGTGCCGATGACACGTCCGTCCATCTCGATAACGCCGATCACCTCGGCGGCCGTGCCGGTCAGGAAGAGTTCGTCAGCCGAATACAGGTCAAACCGCGTCAGGTCTTTTTCCACGACGCCAATGCCTTCCTGCTTTGCCAGCCGGATCACCACGCGTCGGGTAATGCCGTCCAGTGACCCGGCCTGAACGGGAGGCGTATAGACCACGCCGCCTTTGACGAGAAAGACGTTGTCGCCCGATGCCTCGGCGACAAAACCGAGGTGGTTGTACATAATCGCCTCGCCGGCGCCGGCGTCGATGGACTCGATCTTGGCCAGAATATTGTTGAGGTAATTGAGGCTCTTGATCTGCGGCGGCAGCGCCATCGGGTGGTTGCGAATGGTCGCGGCACTGATAACCTTCAGCCCTTTTTCGTAGAACTCTTCAGGATAGAGCTTGACGTTATCGGAAATAATAATGACCTTGCCGTCTTTGCACAGGAAAGGATTCAGCCCCAGATCTCCGATGCCACGGGTTACGATCAGCCGGATATAGCCGTCGCGGACGCTGTTGGCCTCGGTGGTCGCCAGCACCGCTTGGGTCATTTGCTCGATTGACATCGGGATGGTCAGCCGGATGACATGCGCCGACTCGAACAGTCGCTCCAGATGAGCCTTCAGCTCAAACACCTTGCCGCTATAGACCCGAATCCCCTCAAACACACCGTCGCCATAGAGCAGGCTATGGTCAAACACCGAGATTTTTGCCTCGTGCTCATCGACCAGCCCATCGCCCAACCAAATCTTTAACGCCATATCGTTCTCCGTAATTATATCTTTATTCGGCTATATTATATCTCTTGAACCCTGCCGTCGGTAAGTCGAATGACTCGACCGGCCCGCCCGGCGATCCGCTCGTCGTGCGTGACCATCACGATGGTCTGTCCCGCTTGATGCAGAGTACTGAGCGACTCCAAGATACCAGAACCTGTCCGAGAGTCAAGGTTTCCTGTCGGCTCGTCGGCCAAAAGGACCTGCGGCTGGTTGATCAACGCCCGCGCCAAGGCCGTCCGCTGCCGTTCGCCGCCGGACAACTCGTAGGGCTTGTGGCCGAGCCGGTCCTTGAGGCCGAACTGCTCCAAGAGCTTTTCGGCGCGATTTATTGTTCGTTTTCGAACAGTCAGCCAGCCCAGCGTCCCCGTTGACGCCATCGCCGGGGCCAAAACATTCTCCAGGACGCTTAATTCGTTCAACAAATGATAAAACTGAAATACAAATCCGACGGTGTGATTCCGAAACCGGTCAAGTTTGCGCCCCCACAGGGTGTTTAAGCGGATGCCGTCAAACTCGACACTGCCCTTTGTGGGTTGATCCAACGCGCCGAGAATGTGCAAAAGTGTACTCTTGCCGCTGCCGGAGGCCCCGACAATGACCAAAAACTCCCCTTTTTTCACGGAAAGATCGACCCCCCGCAACACATCCAGGGTACTCTTGCCCATTTTATAAGACTTGTGAATCTCTCTGGCCTTGATAATCGCCGTCATTATTTATTCCTTTTACCCTTTTCCCTTATAGTTGGCTGACTTGCAGCGTTTCCACCGGCCGTTTCAGCCCGGCCTTCAGGCTCGGCACAAGGCCGCCGATGATGCAGGCGATAATCGCGGCCCCAAACACCGACGCAATCAGGACCGGGTCGATCTGATTGGGGATGTCGCCGATGGCATACACGGAGCGATCCCACAACTGCCAGCCGCGGGTGCGATGCAGCCAGTCCTCAATGGCATTGATGCGCCACAAAAACAGCATCCCGGCCCCGGCGCCCGTTGCGGCGCCGACAAGCCCGGTCAGGATCGCAAAGCCCTCAAACACCACTACCACGCCGCCGGTCGGGGCGCCGATACTTCGCAAAATGCCGATGTCCCGGCCGGAGTGGCTGACGATCATATACAGCACCACAAAGACGATAAAGACGGTGATGATGCCGAGCATCAGAAACAGCAGTATCAGCATCGTCTGTTCTTTTTCCATCGGGGCGATGAACGCACGACGGTTTTGCTGCCAGCTTTCAACGGCCACATAGTCGAACAGGTCGCCGCCGGGTTGGTCGCGATGGGCCGCGACATGGGCGTGCCAGAGTGTTTGAACCTGAGCGACGCCGTGGGCAAGCGACACGCCGGGACGAAACGAAATGGAGATTTCATTGACGCGGCGGAGAGGACTGTCCATCCCGCACAGCGTCTGGGCCCTGTCCAGCGGGATATAGACGACATTGGCGTCCACCTTGACCAGGCCGCTGTGGCTGTTGTCGCTGTAGTAAAACGTCCGGCTGCTGACCATATCCGTCCCGACACGAGTCGGCAAGCCGCGAGTGTTCAGCGGAAAACTGCTCAGGATCAGCGTGAAGGGATACGGTTCGGGGTCGTGAAGATAGTCGCCGTCGGGACTGCGCCGCACAATCTTGTCGATCCCGACGACGCAACCTTCCAGCGATGAGTCGTACAACGGCACAAACGCCAGATCGGGCGTGTCGCTGCGAAAATGCAGGCTGTCGCCGAAACCCGTCGCCCGTGCGTGGAACCTCGGATCGACGCCGACAATCTCCACGCCCATATTCCACGTCTGGCCCGGCTGCGTCAACAGCCCCACCTGACGGACAACCGGCGAAACGGCTTCGACAAACGGCTGGCCGATAAGCTGATCAACAAACGGCTCATAATATCCAAATCCGACGAGTGAATCGCTGCTGATAACGCAGTCGCCGACGTAGAGGTGATTTTTCTCACGAAACTCCCCCACCAGCCCGTTCATCACGGTCATCACGACGACAACGATAAATACACACAGCGCCACCGCCGCAACCGCCAGAAGCGTAATCGGCCGCTTACGAAAATACCGCCATGCGAGAATCCACTTGTACATTTTAGTTCTTAGTTCTTAGTTCTTAGTTCTTAGTTAAAGCCACTTAACTCAAAACTTAAAACTAAAAACTCATTACTCCTGCTTTTTATTCATATCGCAATATTTCCACCGGTTTGACCCGTGCCGCAGAGATCGCCGGGATCAACGCACCCAATGCCGCGGCCAGAACACCTGCCCCGCAAATCCACCAGACCGACGACCAGTTGACGGTATTGGGAATCTGCGTAAACATATAGGTACTGGCCTGCCAGACCTTCAGGCCGAAGACATTGCTGATGGCCTGCTCGATGGGGTTGATGTAATGCGTAATCAGGCAGCCCAGCCCGACGCCCAGCGCCGCGCCCAGCGCCCCGGCCAGCGCGCCGAACAGAACAAAGACCGTCGCCACCGAGACGCTGCCCAGCCCGTAGCTTTTGAGGATGGCAATATCCTTGCGGCGGGTCATCACAATCAGATAAAAAATGCACAGCACCAGCAAAATGATCCCCAGACTAACCAGCCCGAAGATGAACAGCAGCACTTGCAATTGTTTGTGGTACTCGGCGATGAGTTGCGCCTGCATCTGGCGGGTGGAGGTGATCTCGGCCAATCCCAGCCAGGCAAAGCGGTCGCGGGCAAAGGCATACCAGACGCCGCGGACGACCGCCACCGCCTGCTGCTCGTCGGCGCCGGGGGCAAGACGAATTTGAATAATATCGGCCCCCGGGTCGGCGGCGGGAAACAGCGTCCGCGACATCACGTCAATCGGCAAATAGACAAACGCCTCGTCAAAATCGTTCACGCCGGTCGTGACAACATCGGTGATGGTAAACCGAATGACCTGACGGCGAAACTGCGTTCGCTGCCCCTCTTCGCCCGGCTGGGCCATACCCGTCGTCAACGTGGCGGTTTGCCCCAGAAAGCTGCGTACCAGTTCCATATCATAGCGGTCGGTCTTTTCGTCGGGACGGGCCAGCACGCCGATGCCGACCAAGCCGCCAATCTGCCCGTCCGCCGGATCGCCGAAGCCGATCTCCTCCGTCGGCCTCTCTGCCTGTACCAGCAGCGCATCGGTCAGCGGACTGACGGCCAGCCGCTGCGGCAGCTCGATGCCCCAAATCTTGACCGGACGCACACGACCCGGACCGCTGAGCAAAAGCCCCTGCCCGCTCAATACGGCCGTAGCCGCCTGCACCGCCTCGGTGGCCTCAAGCTGCTCGATGAGGACGCTGTAATCGGAAATAATTCGCCCGGGCGGCGCCTGAATGAGGACATCCCCAAGATGCCGCCCGGCGGAATTCTCGACCGCGTCAATAAAGCCGGTAAACAGGCTGTCGGTGACGATCAGCAGGGCGCAACTGAGGGCAACCGCGGCGACGCTAAGCATCACCATCAGCCGACGCCGAAGATAACGGCCGCACAGTGTCCATCCGATATGCTTCATTTTATGTTATGCCCGTTCGATTTGTAAAATCCGATCTGCGAAAATACGAAATCCGAAATCCGAAATGCCAAACAAATTCAAAATGTAAATGTCAAAAATCCAAAACGCATGTGTAATCAGGACACTTTTTGGCGGCTTTCTTGTTTTGAAAATTTTATCTTTTTGTCATTTGATATTGTTTCGAATTTCGGATTTCGAATTTCGTGCTTTTCCTCATACTTAAGTTTCTTGTTCCTGTTTGGCAGACAGCGGTTTCAGCAGCGGAAACAAAATCACGTCCCGAATGCTCGTGGCGTCGGTCAGCAGCATGATCAGCCGGTCGATGCCGACGCCCAGCCCCCCCGCCGGCGGCATGCCGTACTTCAACGCCGTGATAAAATCCTCATCCATCTTGGCCATTGTCTCGTCGTCCCTCTGGCCGCGAAGCTGGCGGCGGAAGTTGGCCTCCTGAACGACCGGGTCGTTCAGTTCGGTATAGGCATTGGCCAGTTCCATCGCCCCGACAAACAGCTCAAACCGCTCGGCAAACCGCGGATCTTTTTTGCTTTGTCGGGTCAGCGGGCAGATCGCCGCCGGGTAATCGATCACAAACGTCGGATTGATCAGATGCGCCTCAACGGTCGCCTCAAAGACCTCGTTGACCACCACGGCGTCGTCTTTATTGACATCGTTAATCCCCAACTCCTGAGCTCGTTTGCGCACCGACGCCATATCGTCCATATCGCACTGGCCGTATTCCTTGAGCAAATCGGCGTACCGTGCCCGCCGCCACGGACGGCTGTAGTCGATGGACAACTCGCCGAACGACAGCGTTTGCGAGGCGCAATGCCGTTCGATCAGATGGCAGACCAGTTCCTCGGTCAAGTCCATCATCACGTTGTAATCGGCGTACGCCTGATACAGTTCCATCATCGTAAATTCGGGGTTGTGCCGCGTGCTGAGGCCTTCGTTGCGGAAGTTGCGATTGATCTCAAAGACCTTTTCCATCCCGCCAACCAAGAGACGCTTAAGAAACAGTTCCGGCGCAATCCGCAAAAACAGGTCGATATCCAGCGTGTTGTGATGCGTGATAAACGGCCGAGCCGCCGCCCCGCCGGCAATCGTCTGCATCATCGGCGTTTCGACCTCCAGAAACCCTTTCTCGCAGAGAAACCGCCTGATCGAGGCCGTCATCGCACTGCGCTGCTGAAACCGCGCCATCACTTCCGGGTTGGCCCACAGATCGACATAACGCATCCGATATCGCATATCGACATCGGACAAACCGTGAAATTTCTCCGGCGGCGGCAGCAGGGCCTTGCTCAGCAGCGTAATGGACTCAACCCAGATTGTGATCTCGCCGGTTTTGGTCTTTCCCAACTGCCCGTCGGCGACGACAATATCGCCCAATTCGACCAGCTTGATAAAGTCCCATTGCCCCTCCAGAATTTTTTTGCTCAGGCCAAGCTGAATCGTCCCGCTCGAATCCCGCAGCGTGATAAATATAAGCTTGCCGATGTCGCGGTGCAGCACAATCCGCCCGGCACAGCGGGCCGTCTGGCCTTCCGCGTCATCCACAAACGCGGCCTTGACCGTCGCGGCGGGCTGGACGCCGTCGATGCGGTCGCCGTAGGGGTCCAGGTCAAACTGACGAATCTTGTCGAGTTTTTCTCGACGCTGCTGCTCAAACTTGCTCGGCGCGGTCTGTTCGGTCAATGCCGTATCCTTTCATACTTCCATCAGAAACCACAGAGTACACAGATTTCCCGGAATTAATAATCATTTCCCTGAAACGAACTAAAAACTACGAACTACGAACTAAAAACGCTCAATCCGTCTGAAGCGAAACGGCCGGCAACTCTTCTAGCGGCGTCAGCGTCAGGCGTTTGCCTTCAGCCACAAGCTTGGCCTGCGCGACCATCAAGGCCACGGCCAATTGCGGATCGGACGTGAGCGTCATCTCCAGCGAATGCCGGATCGGTTTTTCGCCGTCCTGATCGTGGTCGGCTCGAAACAGCACGTCATTGTCGCGCTGCACGTCCAGCATCGCACGCAATTCGTTGCTGTACATCGTCACATCAATATCCGGTGCGATGCCCCAATCTTTTCGCCCCAGCCGCTCCATCTGATAACGATTCTTGACCTGCTGGTCGCTGGGCAAATGGTAATACGCCACGGTGTATTTGAGTTGCGCCCCGCCGCCGGCAATAACGGGGTCCACCATCTGTACGCTGCCTTTACCATAACTGCGTTCGCCGACCAGAACCGCCCGCTCGTGCTGCGGATCCTGCAGCGCGCCGGCGACGATCTCGGAGGCGCTGGCGCTGGATTCGTTAATGAGAATGACCAGCGGATAATTCGGATGCGTGCCGCTGCGCCGGGCGATCTCGTAGGTCGCCAAGCCGTGCCGCGGGCTGCTCTTGACAATCACGCCTTCACGAATGAACAGATCCACCACTTCGGCGGCGCTGGACAGATAGCCGCCGCTGTTAAACCGCAGGTCGAGAATCAGGGCGTTGAGTCCTTGTTTCTCAAGCTCAAGAAGCGTCTTATTGAGGTCGGGCCCGCTGGTCTCGGTAAACGCCGTCAGCCGGATATAACCGACGCCGTTGACCGGATCGATCAGATGGTCCCAGTGTCCCGGCTCCGTGCGGCGCCAGCCTCGCAGCGGCTGAACCACAATGCGATCCCGGACAATGGTCACATCCCACGTCTGGCCGGTTGAAGGCCGACGCATGGTCAATGTAACTTTGGTTCCTCTGGGGCCAGTGATCTTGCTGACCGCACAATAAATGGTCATCTCGACGGTCGATTCGCCGTTGACAGCCAGGATTTCATCGTCGGCGTCCAGGCCGGTTCGGTAGGCGGGCGTGTCCGGCAGCAGGCTGGAAACCGTCAAAACGCCGGTGCGGTTCGAAATCTCTACCCCGATACCCGAAAACTGCTGCGTCATACTCTTTTCAAAATCCCTGACGCTCCACGGCCAGATCAGCGTCGTATACGGATCCAGTGCCGACAGGGCCGCCTCCGAAAAATGCGCAATGATCACTTCCTGCGGCAGTCGAAGAGTCGCGGCGTTTAAGCCCAGAACCTCATCGAACAATCGAACAAACTGTTCAAAGCCGATATCGCCAATCTCCTCGGATTTGACCCTGTCGTCCATCCCCTTGACGCCGGCCAGCCAGCTATGAATCGCCTCCGGCTCAGCCTTCCAGGCCAACTCGTCCGGATTCTTGAGCAAGACCTCGCCGAGCAGTTCGCATCGCAGGACGGCCTTCTCGATCATCGGACGATACGCAACGCCGTTGACATAGTTGGTCTCCAGAGCGTTGACCGCACGGAGCAGCATATCGGGACGAATCCCCTCATGGCGTTCGGCGGCATTTTCGCCGCATCCGCTGTCCTTGAGGGATACCTCAATCGAAGCCAACTCCGTAAGCTGCTCGGCGATCTCTTTGAAACTCGGATCATCCTCAAACAGCCGCGTCATCCAGTAATAACAATTGGCGTAGGCGTCCACCCATTTGCCCTCCTGGCGATAACTCATCCCGCGATCCAGCATCGTGTCGATGAGCCGCTGCACAAAGGAGTCACTGAGCAACTCGTCTTTGTTTTCGTCGGCGGCGTACTCACGCGCTAAAATAACCGCGACCATCGCTTCATTGATGCTATTAGGATCGGGCGGCTCCTGACCGGCCATCTCGCCTTCGAGCCGGCGCAGCTCGGCAATCTGTTCGTCGTAAGCCGCTTGCCGTTCACGGCGACGATGTTCCTCAAGCTGTTCGTATCGCGCCAGCAACTGACGAACCGTCGCGGCGCCGACCGCCTCCGGATCCGCCTGAAGAACAACGTCGGCCCCGTCGAAATCGCCGCGGAGTATCCGTTCCACCGCGGTCAGCGTACTCTCACCGACCTGTTCGGGAACGCCAACGCCCTCAGTGCTCCGAGATGGACGGTAGTCGTTAAATCCTTCATCCGGCTTGCAGCCGATCACCGGCAACAGCATCGCGGCCGCTGCCAACCGAATCAGCCAGGTGTTCGCCTTGTGGCATTTGTTCTTACTCAAGTCAACCACTCCTGCTTAACATCAGAATAGAGCAGGACGGCCCGCAAGCCGCCCTGCCGAACACAATGGATATCGCATTTCGTCCGTTCGCACGGACCCGGTTACATTACAGACACTCGGCGGCCTTGCCGGCGCAGCCCAGCACGCGCAGTTTGCGCTTGACCATCTCGGTAATCGCCTTGCGGCCGGGGGCGAGGTACTTGCGCGGATCGAACTCGGCCGGCTTGGTGCAGAACACCTCGCGAATCTTGGCCGTCAGCGCCATCCGCAGGTCGGTATCGATGTTGACCTTGCACAGGGCCAACTTCGACGCTTCCGAGATCGCCGATTCCGGCACGCCCATCGCGTCGGGCATCTGGCCGCCGTACTGGTTGATCAAGTCTTTGAATTCCTTCGGCACGCTGCTGGAGCCGTGCATCACCAGCGGAAAGCCCGGAAGCTTCTCCTGAATCTTCTGCACCACATCGAACGCCAGTTTCGGCTCTTTCTTGAACTTGTACGCCCCATGGCTGGTGCCGATGGCCACCGCCAGCGAATCGACGCCGGTCTTTTCGACGAACTCGACCACCTGGTCGGGATCGGTCAGGTGCGCCATCACGTCTTCGACACCCTTGACATGCTCTTCGATACCGCCGAGCTGACCCAGCTCCGCTTCGACCACGACGCCGTGCGCATGGGCATAGTCAACCACCTTTTTGGACATCGCGATATTTTCCTCGAACGAATGATGCGAGGCGTCAATCATCACCGACGTAAAGCCGTCATCGACGCACTGCTTGCAGATCTCAAACGTATCGCCGTGATCCAGATGCATACAGATCGGGATGTCCGGATTTTCCGCCACGGCCACATCGATGATCGCCCGCAGGTAACTCATCTTGGCATAGTCGCGAGCGCCCTTGCTGATCTGAAGGATCAGCGGCGCCTGTTCTTCAACGACGGCATCCACGATGCCCTGCGTAATTTCCATATTGTTGACGTTGAAGGCGCCGATGGCATAGCCGTTCTTGTACGCCATCTCAAACATTTTCTTGGTGGTAACCAGAGCCATACATTCTCCTGAAAAATAAGTGTTAACCGTTTACATTATTCGTTCATATTCGTTTAAAATACCTCAGCCGAAAGCTGATTCCGCACTTTTTACCTTTGCCTTTTACCTTTTAACTTTTTCTATTCTTCCCGCATCGCGCCGGTCAGCCCGGCATACCGCCGCGCGCCGATCCCCATCTCGCTGACGCCCTGCGGCCAGATACTGAACATCACCGAATTCCGCTTCAGCGATTCGTCAACCGAAAGGCTGACGGCGTAAAACAGCCGATGGTACTGACGGATAACCGTCAATTCGCTGCGCACGTTATGCCCGAAATCGAAATTGTATTCCTGTGCAAACGTCATTGCATAACGCGGCGTCATCTGCCAAGTGATCGCCCCGATAACCGAGTGCGAGCCTTTTTCGCGAATATCAAAAATATCATCGCCGGTCGTATCGATATTCACCAGCAGCGGACGCAGGTATCGGCTGCCGATGTAATAACTGATGTCCGGATGCACATAGCGGCTGATACCGACATTAAGCTGTTGAAGGTGACCGCTTTGCAGGTCATAATTGGCGTCGCTGAGCAGCGTAAACGTATCCGAGACGCGCCATTCGTAATCGGCCGCCAGCGTATCTCGCGCCATCCCGTAATACACACTGTCCCGCCGCACCAAAAACGGAATCGCCGGATTGTGATACACAAACCGCGCCGGGCCGTAAGTATTCACCGGGCCGATGGATGAATCGGCGCCGTCGCTCACCCACGTCATATTTGTATCCAGACGCATCCAATCGACCGCCTGAACGGTGTGGTCGCTTCCGCGGCGCGTCTGCCATCGCTGCGTTGCTCCGACGTGAACATAATCACGCATATCAATCGCCGAATCGCTCGACTGATACGCGACCGCCTCAAAATACGGCATAATGATATGCCGCAGGCCGTTAAGGTTCCAGAATGCCGACTGCACCGTCGGGTCTTCTTTCCAGAACACCGTCGAGCCGCGAACGCCCGTTTCGCCCAGAAAGACGCTGCTTTCACGGCCGGTGGCGTTTCCGCGAATATCCAACGCAAAACTGTCGCGGTCTTCAAACCCATACGAGCCGGCCGCAAACGGGACGATCTTAAACGTCCCGACCGTCAGCGGCCAGTTGATTTCATTACGACTATGGACAAAGCTGTAAAAGCCGCCTGTGCCCGGGGCGAGGTCGTCCTTATCGAAGCGTTCCCGCAGGCGACTGACCTGCGTGCTGCTGTACCAGGTCAGTTGATGATCCCAGAACGACTGACCGAGGCGATGATACTCAATCGTCGGCAGTTCCTCGGTTTGCCGCTCAAAATCATTGAGCCGCACTTTACCGAGAATTGAAAAGGCCTGATTATCCCAGATGCGTTTGGCATAAAACAGGGTCTCCTGCTCTTTATCCGTGTAAAATTCGTCGCGGTACATCCACTCCTGAAAATGCCGATCGGAAAGATAACCGGTCTCCAGCGTCAACTGCCAGCCGTCCTCCAGAAACTGCCGATGGCGAAAACTAAAACGCCCGCGAATATCTTTGTCCGGATCCAGGTTGCGGCGATCCGGCGTGCGTCCCAAATCGTCCTCCCCGCGGTCGGTCATCACATAGCCAATGAAACTACCGAAGGCGTTGTCGGTCTTGTACTCGGCGTCAATCCCCGTGCCGACGCCGCGTTGACTGAAATAGTCCAAGGCGAATCGACTGTCCACACCCGGCGCATCCGGCAGACCCAACAGCCGGGCCAGGTGCCACCGTGTTTCGACAAACGTGCCGAAATCCGAATCATTCCCGACGCGAATCCGGCTCAGCGGGGTATCCGGACGGACAAAATCCGTCCTCATAGTCGGCCACCGGAAAAAGGGGACGTTTCCATAGCGCGCTTCAATATCATACAATCGGGCGTCATACGTCCTGGCGCGATCCACCGTCTCCGGATCGCGCTGCGCGATGGAATGCTCTTCGGTCAGCAGGATCATCCGAGACGCATTGATCGACACCTGCGGCAGGTAAAACTCGCTGGTGGTCAACTGGACATTCTCGGCCTCATACAACGTCTCACTGACGCGCCCCAACTTCTCGGCGCGCAAATACACTGGAATGCCGCGATCCTGGTCAAAGACGCGCAGTGACGCATTGACAATCAGCGCCCGCTGATTGCGAAAATCGTAATAAAGCTCATCGGCTCGCACCGTTCGCTCCGATTCGGTAAACACAATATTGCCGCCCAGATAGGCTGTACGAATCTGCCCGCGTCCCAGTTCGCTGCCGGTTCGCGCGTCGGCCAGATCAAACTGTCCCGATTCCAGATATAAAACCACACTGTCAGCCATAAACTCAATCATCCGTCCGTCCGGCTGCTGCTGCCACAAATAAAATCGACCCGACGCAATGATCACCTCCTGCCCGTCGGGCAGCGTCGTCACCTGAATCTCGGACATGGCCGCAGTGGCCGAGGCGATATGCACCGGATAAAGCACCGCAGGCTCGTCCGGAGCGCCCGGCCGTACGGGGTCAACCGTCGTCGGTGAGCGCAGCGGATCGGCCGGGACACGTCGCGGGACCGCCGGCGTCTGTGCGCCCTGGGGGATACCCGGACCAAATGCCACCGGCGACAACGCGGCCATACCCCGCTGATAAATCGGTTCAGATCGCACAGAGACAAACGACGCTTCATAACGCCGGTCAACAGCCGAAAACACATCCCCCGACACCACAAATTGCGTCGTCAACGCATCGGCACCCTGAATGGTGGCTTGCTGGAATGGCGTGGCCTTCGAACGCGGCCCCTGCTCAACCAGCACATTCCCCTCAAGATACAAGTATGCCTGATAATAGCGATCCGCGGGGTCAAGCGAGGCGGTGCCCTGCACTTTCAACCAGAGAAAGCCCTCTCGACCGCTGATCCGGTTGTCCCCAACCGTCACCGTCGCCCCGCCCGAAAAACCAAGAATGTGATCCCACATCGCAGGCGTATCGGTAAACACCGTCATGTCCGGGGTTCGGAGGTGCATATCCTGCCGGGCCGTCAAGCCGCCGACAACACCCGGCTCGGCAACCGACGCCCCGCTCCACAGAAACATACACACCAGTATGAGCGCGCTTTCCATGCAAA
The DNA here is from genome assembly GCA_012729675.1 of Phycisphaerae bacterium. Classification (GTDB taxonomy): domain Bacteria; phylum Planctomycetota; class Phycisphaerae; order Sedimentisphaerales; family Anaerohalosphaeraceae; genus T3Sed10-213. The sequence continues at coordinate 45,935 of JAAYCR010000019.1, forward strand.
AAATCCCTAAACCCAGTTTTCAACATTGATGATTAAGTTTCCAGGTTGTCTTGCGGACACGCCGCATCCGCAGCACAACATCTTCAGAATCGGTACGATTATAGCCGTTTTGGCCTGCGATTCCAGTCAAAAAAAGAATCTCAATAGTGAAATAATGGACATTACCCGAAAACAATTCAATAGCAGACAAATATAGTCCTGATCCGTGAGGTTCCAGGAACCACACGGACAAACTGAAACACAAGGCAACCTCAAAAAATTCGTGGCACGGGCATCTTGCCCGTGGAATTCGTGTCATACGGACATCTTGACCGTGCACTATTCATTTTTGAAGTTGCCTACGGTTGCAACGATATCCAAATCCTGCACTCTCCTTGGCCGCTATTGATTGGCCGCGCGTTTGACAAACAGCTCCGGCACAGGAAATTGGCTGCACAATTCCTCAACCCCCTTGGCGACCTTTGCGATGACGGCCTCGTTGTCCAGATTCTCGGCCACGGTGTTGATCCACTCGGCCACCTGATCCATCTGCGCTTCCTTAAGGCCGCGCGTCGTCAGCGCCGGCGTCCCCAAACGCAACCCGCTCGGATTGAACGGCCCGGCCGTATCGCCCGGCACGGAATTATAATTGCACACGATACCCGCTCGATCCAGCGCCTTGGCCACCGGTTTGCCCGTCAGCCCCTTGTTCCGCAGGTCGATGAGCATCAGGTGATTATCCGTCCCGGAGGAGACCAGCTCAAAGCCGCGGTTCATCAACCCGTCGGCCAGCCGTTTAGCATTGGCGACCACCTGTTTGGCGTACAGCTCAAAGTCCGGCGTGGCTGCCTCGCCCAGCGCCACCGCCAGCGCCGAAATGGTATGCATGTGAGGCCCACCCTGCATCCCGGGGAAAACCGCCTTGTTGATCGCCGCTTCGTGTTCTTTTTTGAACAAAATCATCCCGCCGCGCGGCCCGCGCAATGTCTTGTGCGTCGTTGTCGTAACCACATCCGCATACGCCACCGGACTCATGTGTACCTTGCCCGCCACCAGCCCGGCAATATGCGCCATATCGCATACATGATAGGCCCCGACGCTCTGGGCAATCTCCTGGAACGCCGTAAAATCAATCGCCCGCGGATAAGCGCTCGACCCGGAGATGAGAATCCTGGGCTTATGTTTTTTGGCCAATTCGGCGATTTTGTCATAATCCAGCAAACCGGTCTTCAGATCCAGTTCATACTGCACCGAGTTGAAAAACTTGCCGGTGAAGCTGACCTTCCAGCCGTGCGTCAGATGCCCGCCATGCGGCAGGGCCAGCCCCATAATCGTCGATCCCGGCTCCGCCAAAGCACAATACGTCGCCAGATTCGCCGGCGAACCGGAATGCGGCTGGACATTGGCCCCCTCAGCCCCAAACAGCTTCATCGCCCGCTCGCGCGCCAGATTTTCGATCTGATCGGTGTACTCCTGCCCCTCATAATACCGCTTGCCGGGATAACCCTCGGCGTATTTGTTCGTCAGGCAGCTTCCCGTCGCCAGCATCACTGCCTTGGACACGTAGTTTTCAGACGGAATCATCCGCAGCGAGGCCGCCTGTCGGGCTTCTTCGCGATGAATAATATCAAAAACAACCGAATCGCTCTGCTCAATGGCCGATAACATCGACATATCTCCTATAAAATGGGTAATTGGCGTAAAAAAAGCCTTATATCACAGAACCCCCCTGCGAACAAGTGTTAATTTTTATTGACAGACAACCGATGCTAACTATACTGCAACCTTTCTGCTGTTCAGAATTTGGGAGAGTTGACCGATTGTAATGCATGACGATACACTGGATGTCGGGCTTCAGAAGGCACGAGCGTTTTTTACCCGTGCCGAAGAGGTGGCCTCGACGGACAATTTTGACTACGCCATCGACCTGTACATCGATGGGTTGCGGTTCGCACCGGACGCCCTCGAGGACGGGCATGCCCCGTTGCGCAAATTGGCGCTGATTCGTGAGGGCAAAGGCGGGAAAAAACCGTCGATGCTCGAAATCGTCCGGCACAAAGGCGGAAAAATGCCGTTGGACGAGATGCTCAACGCAGAATTTTTGCTGGCCAAAGACCCCGACCACCTCGGCTATGCCGAGACGATGCTCAAGGCCGCCGTCGCAGGCGGCTACCACCGCACCGGCGAATGGATCGCCCTGCTGGTGTTTGAGGCCAACAAAGCGTCCGACAAACCCAGCTTTGCCACCTATATCCTGCTCAAAGACGCCTATGTCAAGATGCAGTTGTTCGCCAAAGCCGTCAGTGCCTGCGATCTGGCCCTGCAGCTCCGCCCCAACGACGGGCAACTGCAGAACGAGCTGCGCAATTTGTGCGCCAGCATGACGATGGAAAAAGGCAAATACGGCAAGACCGCCGATTTTCGCGGCTCGATCAGCAACAAAGAGGCACAGGATCGACTGCACAGCCAGGAAAGCTTTGTCAAATCCGCCGACACCCGCCAGCAGGCCGTCCAAGAGGCCCGCAAACGGATTGAAGAGGGGCGGTTTTCGCCGGTCAATGTCATCGAACTGGCCGACGCACTGGCCGATTTGGAAAGCGAGGCGGGCTACAAAGAAGCCTTTGAAACGCTTGAGAAATTCTATGCCCAGAGCCAGGATTTCTCATTTCGGCGGCGTCTGGGCGAGCTGAAAATGCGGTATCTGCGCGCCAAAATTCGCGTCGGAAACAAGCTGCTCAAAACCGAGCCGGAAAACGCCGCATTGAAAGACCAACTGGCCGCCCTGACCGCGAACCTCGAACGCCTGGAGACCGAGCACTATCGGCTCTGCCAGGAAAACTATCCGACCGATATGCGGTACAAATACGAATACGGCCGCTGCCTGGTCCGCGCCAAACAGTTCGACCAGGCCATTCCCCTCTTCCAGGAGGCCCAAAAAGACCCCAAACTGCACCTGGCCGCAATGGACAAAGCCGGCCTGTGCTTCCTTTTGAAGGGCTGGTACGAGGATGCCATCGATATTTTTCAACGAGCACTCAAAGCCTGCCCCACCGAAGACAACGCGATTGCAAAAGACATAACTTACAATCTGGCAAGAGCTTACGAAGCATCCGACCAGACGTCCGAAGCCCTTAATCTGTACCGAAAGATCGCCCAACTCGATTTTAGTTATAAAGATGTCGGACAACGTATTGACATTTTGCGAAAAGATGGTAAAAGGTAAGGTTTCCCCTGCGCGTGCAGGTGGAAATGCGGTAGTTGAATTCCCTTTTCAGGATAAAAAAAGTAAGAACCTATACAGGAGTAAAACGTGGCACATTCATTATCGGCCAAAAAACGTGCTCGCCAGAACGCCAAAGCCCGGACGCGAAACCGCGCCCGCAAGAGTATTGTCAAAACGCAGCTCAAGCGTTACGAACAGACTCTGCAGGCAAGCAATCTTGATGCCGCACAGGAACAGTTCAAGCAGCTTACCCGCAAGCTCGACAAGGTCTCGGCGACAAGCACGATGCACAAAAACACCGCCTCTCGCCTCAAATCGCGGATGGCCCGTCGCCTCAACGCCCTCAAGGCCAAGGTCAGCTAAGGTCTGCGCGACACATTTTATTAAGCTGGTTTCCGGCGTCTTGTCGATAACAAGTATCGACAAGTCGCCTTTTTTTATTGACGTTTGATGATTCAATGGAATTACTGAAACGCCAAATACTGACCTCGCTGTCCCGGCGGGATTATACGCCGCAGCCGCCGCGTCGGCTGGCCGAAAGTCTGGGCATCAGCCAACACGACTACCCCGAATTTCAACAGGCGATCGAACACCTCCGCCAAAACAACCAGATCATCGTTGATTCCAAAAAGAACATCACCCTGCCGGCGATGGGGCATCGCGTCATCGGCACGTTTCGCGCCAGCGTCCGGGGCTTTGGCTTTATCGTCCCGCTGGAAAAGAACGCTTACGGCGACCTGTATGTAGCCCCCACCGACACCGCCGGCGCGATGAACAACGATGTCGTCATCGCCCGCGCCGTCAAAAAAGGGATGCGTGACGGCCAGACCCGCTATTCCGGCGTCATTCTGGAAATCGTCGAACGCGGCGGCAACCGCTTTGTCGGCACGCTCCAGCGTAACGCGGACACTTGGTACGTCCAGCCCGAAGGCAAGGGTTTCTTCAAGCCGATCCTGATCGAAGACGTTCCCCTCGGCAGCGCCGCCGAAAACGACAAGGTCGTCATCGAGATTGTCAGCTTCCCCCGCGGCAGCGACCCGGCCGTCGGCGCCATCGTGGAGACCATCGGCAAGGCCGGGCAATACGATTCGGAACTCTATTCGATCATCGCCCTATACAACCTGCCGACGGAGTTTCCCGAAGACTGCCGCGAGCAGGCCCGGCGCGCCAGCGAGGCCCACGACCCCGACCGCGCCGTCAACCGTGCCGACCTGTCCGACCAGGTCATCCTCACCATCGACCCGCCCGACGCCAAAGACTTCGACGACGCCATCAGCCTGACCAAAACCCGCGACGGCCACTGGCGGCTGGGCGTACACATCGCCGACGTGAGTCATTTTATTCCGCTGGATTCGCCCCTGGACACCGAGGCCCGCCGCCGCGGCAACAGCGTCTATCTGCCGCTGAAAGTCCTGCCGATGCTGCCGGAGGTACTCAGCAACGGCATTTGCAGCCTTCAGCCCAAACAAAAACGCTTTGCCAAAAGCGCCTATATCACCTACGACGCCGAAGGCCGCGTGCTGGGCACAGAATTTGATAACAGCGTCATCCGCTCGACCGCCCGGCTGACCTATCTGGAAGCGGACAAAATCCTCAAAGGCCGTGCCGCGGGTTTCCCCGGCGAGGTGGTCGCCCTGATCAAGGATATGGAGACGCTGGCCCGCGCCATCGAAGCCCGCCGCGAAGCGAACGGCATGCTGCATCTGGACCTGCCCGAAACGGAGTTGATCTTCGACAAGGCCGGCCGCGTCATCGACGCCGAACCGGCCGAGAACAGCTACCCCCACACGATTATCGAAATGTTTATGGTCGAGGCCAACGAGGCCGTCGCGTCGTTGCTGGATCGCTTTAACGTCCCGTTTCTGCGCCGCATCCACCCCGACCCCGACGCCTTTACCACACAGAACCTGGCGCGTTTCGTCAAGCTCTGCGGACTGAAAGTCCCGCGACACCTCGACCGCAACGCGATTCAAGACCTGCTGACCGCCGTCAAAGGCACGTCCGCCGAATACGCCGTCAATATGCACGTGCTGCGCAGTATGCAGCGGGCCGAGTACTCGCCCCTGCACATCGGGCATTTCGCGCTGGCCTCCAAACACTACTGCCACTTCACCAGCCCGATCCGCCGCTATGCCGACTTGACCGTCCATCGCCTGCTGAACTGCTATATCGAAGGCCGTCTGGCCAAGATCGGACTGGAAGAAGTCCTGCCCGAAGCCGACCTGATCGAGATCGGCAAAAACATCACCTTCACCGAGCAGCAGGCCGCCGACGCCGAAAAAGAATTGAAAACCGTCCTGATCTTGCAGATGCTCAGCAACCGCATCGGCGACGAGTTGAACTGCATCGTCTCCGGCCTGACCAACTTCGGCGTCTTCGTCCAGTGCACCAAATACGGCATCGAGGGAATGATCGAACCCGGCGACCTCGGCATGGACGAATGGAAATTCGACCAACGTGCCCAGGCCGTCATCGGAAAATACTCCGGCGAAAGCATCCACCTCGGCCAGCCGATGAAGGTCAAAATCGCCGCCGTCAGCCTGCCGGGCCGACAGCTCTTTTTGACCCCGGCCGAGCCGCTGGTCGCCTCACGCCCGACCGCGAAAACCCGAAAAAACAAAGGCTTCAAAACCAACCGCCGCAAACAGCGCGGCCGACGTTAAGAATAACCGCCCAACCCGCCGGTTCGGTTCTTTTCTTTGACATTTTCTCTCAAAACGAATACAATAGGCCCATCATGATCAGACAGGAGATATTTTTGATTTTGGCCTTGACGATTTTGATGGCAGGCTGCACCGAACATGAGGCGGCCGCCCCTCGTCGTCCCCTTTCTATTGACGGAGTTACACTGGCAGACCTGCAGCCGACCGTGACAGAACCGCCGCCGCCGGTGCTGATGTTTATGGTCGTCGGATATCTCGCCGACGAGCAGCAGCTTGAGGCGGTACGCGGCTGTTTCGAGAGTCTGCCGCAGGGTCCCATACGCTTCAGAGATAAATCGGCTTTCGAGGCCAACGGCCTTTTGGCCGCACACGGAACCGGAATGGAGATAGGGCCGGTCGGCGACTGCCTTCTTCGGATGGGCGCCCAGCAAAACGGTCAGACCGCCCTGATACTGAACCCCGGGATGGATTCTCCGTTCAGTTCGGTGTTTATTGAAGAACATGCGGTCGTCTATCTGACCGCCGAAGGCGACAAACGCACGGTCTCGCTTCGCAACGGTCTGTTGAGCTGGGTGCTCACGACTCAGCCGGAGGCGACGGCGGCGGGCCGTGTCCGCGTAACCATTGAGCCGGTTTTTTCGCCTCAGGGAATTTTACACTGGCCGAGCTTCGAACGCATCGCCCAACAACTGGGACATCGATTTGAAGACCTGGGCTTTGAGGCGACGCTTCGCGAGGCGGACTTTGTGATGCTCAGCGTCAATCGGAACTCCTTTGACGAAATGTCCGAGTTGGAACGGCTTCTGTTTACTGTTCCCGACAGAGACGGCAAAGTGGTCATCTATGCTATCATTTGCGCCCAGGTGCAAAGCTGATGGCCGAGTCGAAAACCACAGTCGCACTGTTGCGATGTCCCGATTATACACCGGATTTGGTTCGCCGGCAGGTGGCCGAGGCCCTCGCGCTGCTCGACGGCACGCAATCGTTTGTCCGCCCCGGCCGGCGCATCCTGATCAAGCCCAACCTGATCGTACCGGTCGGCCCCGATGTCCCCGCCCAGACGCATCCCGAAGTCATCTGCGCCGTCGCCGAATGGGTCAAAGCCGCCGGCGCAACGCCGCTAGTGGGCGATTCCCCCGCCTGGAGCAATACCGCGGCCTGCCTTGCGGCGCTGGGCATCGACCAACGCCTGCAAACCCTCGGCGCAGAGATCGTCCAGCTTGACCGGCCGGTGCGAACAAAGATCGAAGGCTCATCCCTCGGCCTAAGCCGTGTTGCGCTGGAAGCCGACGCGATCATCAACCTGCCTAAACTCAAGGCCCATCAGCAGCTTGGCGCAACCATCGCCGTCAAAAATATGTACGGCTGCGTGGCCGGAAAAGAAAAGGCCTTCTGGCACTTCGCCAAAGGCGGCTCGTATGACGCCTTCTGCCGGATGCTCATCGGCGTCTATCGGCAGCTTGCCCCCGTCGTTACGCTCATCGACGGCATTGTCGCCATGGAAGGCCAAGGCCCCATCAACGGCACCCCGCGCCCCCTTGGATTCATCGCCGCCGGCACAGACCCCATCGCTTGCGAGCGGCTCTGCTGTCGGCTGATCGGGGTGGATCCGGCGACCCTGCCGATTCTTCAGGCGGCGGCAAAAATGAACTTCGGCTGCCAAGACGATGCAGCGATAGACGTGGTCGGCGACGCGGCCGAGCCATTAATCTGTACAGATTTCAAACCGGCCCAGCAAACCCCGCTGCGGTTCACCTTCGGCCGCATCTGCAAAAGCGTCATCAAACAAGCCCTCCTGCTGTACCCCGCCCTGTTCGGCAAACGACACTAAACCGCCCATATTGTACACCCCCTCTCAACAAGACCAAGAAAATTACAACAAAAATCAGCAATTGGAAACAGGAAATAGGAAATCCCTCGTTAATCGAGACCAAATTAAGGTGTCATCCCATCCGGAACACCGAATCATCGATCACCTGCTGGCAGTACAGGCACACCGAGTGCCGCGGGCCAACCGTTCGTCCGCAGCCCGGGCAGGCAATCGCCTTGCGCTGGTTCTTGCCGTCCAGCGTCCCGTCGCGCATATCGATCTCATACAGCTTGTCGTGGAGTTCCTGCACCGTCAGGCCGGTGCGCTGGCTGAGCAGCTCCCACAACGCCTCGCAAATCAGCAGCGTCTTAGCCAGATTTTCCTCCAGCATCTTGACCGCCCGCTCGGCCCGATCCGCCCGGCTGGACGCACGCGATGCCTGACCGGACGCCATGGCCTCTCCCGCCGTCTGATTGCCCGCGATCTTGGCCACCATTGCCATTCCAAATAATCCGTTCATTGCGATACTCCTTTCGTCGAATAGAATAGTGTTTATGCATTTCATACTCCAAAACGCCTCTCACCTCAAGCAAAAACTGCCTCGGCCGACGCTTGCAATTGGCGCGGATATCGGCTATCCTGTCAGCATGACCGCCATCATTACCCAGCCGGATACCGTCGAAAAGCTGAGCATCCTCAGTGCCGACGCCCGGTACGATCCGGCCTGTGCCTGCGGCTCGCCCCAGGACGAACACCGCCGCCGCATCCAGCCGCGTCCGGCCCCGGATGGCGGGTCGATCTGACAAGGAAATTGCTATGAAAAAAGGACTGATTTGTGTTGTGTTGGTGTTCTTAAGCCTGTTGGCTTTCGGATGGATGCAGGCGTATCGGGCGATAACGTGGAAACCGGCCGCGCCGCACATCAATGAGGACGCGATTGTCTATATTTTGAGAATAGCACTTCAGAATGAATCTCAAAGCGGGCTTCAATATAAAGGGTTGAGTATCGGATTTGCAGTCGGGGACGGCCGCTATATTGTCACCGCGGCACACTGTGTTCGTGAGTTTGAAACCACCCGGGGGATGCTGTATTACCCATCAGTCATCAGTCCGTATTATGGCGATATTGTGGCCGCCAAGCTCGTCGCTATTGACCACGAAAACGATATCGCCATCTTGGAGGCTGACTGGGACGTACACCCCGCGCTGCAGCTTGAACCAAGCGACGCATGGAAAACCGCAAGCAGGTTGGTCATGGCAACCTATCCGCCCCCCAGCGAGGAACATGGCGGCAACGGCAGCATCAGCCACGCCCTGCTGACTGAGACAACAAGGAAGGTTACACTTGTCGATACGGCAGGCGTGAAGAAGCAAAAAGTCATATCAGCCTCCCCGATTCGTTATCCCGGTCCCGGCTGGAGCGGCTCACCGTTTATTGTGCCCGAAACGGGAAATGTTGCGGGATTGATGGCAATCGTCGGGACGGAAAAGGGACGTTTCAATTCAACAGTGCGCTACAGTTCCGGTCCTGATGTGGATGCGATTCGACAGTTGTTCGAGGCCAACTCGCTTTGTTATCAGTCAACGGGACTTCCCGTTCCCGAGATGAGCCGCAAAGAAGAATTCAAACAAATACTAAGCTTTTTTGACGTCTTTACAAAAGACCAGACTCAGATGCCGGATCGGGTCAAACAAGTGTGTGCAGATTTTCCGGACACGTTCGCTTTTTATATGATAGCCGGTTTTTTTCTGAACGAGCCGAATCTCCCGACGGACTATTTTCAGAGGCTGACCAATATGGCCCCCGAAGATCCTTTTGCTCACGCCGCCAGCGGGATCTTGCGCTGGGCCATGAAAGATAATCTTCCGCAGGCCGCGGCAGACTTTAAGCGTGCCGCGGAATTGGATACGGAGAATCTCTTTGCTCACAACGTGCATTTGCAGATGCTGGTGATGACAGATCCGAATGCGGCCGAGATTCTGGCGCAGGACCTGATTGCGCGCTGGCCTCAGGAGGCACAATTCTGGTTCGAATACGCCCGGCTGCTGAGGAATCAAAACAGGCTAAGCGAAGAACTGCCGATGATTCAAAAGGCCATCGCATTGGCACAGTCCGATAATATCCCATACCTGTATCAGCGTCATCTGGCCGACTCCCTTGCGGCCAATGGGCTTCACGATGCCGCCGAACAGGCGTACGAGACACTGTTTGAAGTTCACTCCTGTACAAGGTGCCGGGCCGCATACGCACAGTTTTTAGAGAAAATCGGCAAGCCTGAACAGGCCGAAGAGGTCCGTCTCATAGATGCCCCCCAACCCGACTCCCCCTGAAATGACCAAAACATCGCGGCCTGCCTTTTGTCCGATTTGCGAAAATATTTGTCTGGATTTCTGCAAATAATTCCTCATAATATTCAAAATAGTGTGTTACAATTTTCTGCCCGGAGCGTCTTAACAGGAAACAGGACAAATTAGAAACCGGCACAAATAAAGATAAAAGGAATGAGGAATATTCGTTTCGATGTACCGCGTTGTTCAAAATACGTCTGCCGTTTCCGAATCGATAAGGGCACGTTGTAACAAACAAGGATAACCAAACTGAATAACGGAGAGAACTTTATGAATCCATCATCAATGCTTTTGAGTGTTGAATTCAATGAAATCGCGCAACTGCTCATTTTTTTTGTGCCTGTATTGCTCTTTGCGATCTACAAAATCATCTCACGGGTGCTGAAACATCGCTATGCCAAAATGGTACTTGAAAAAGGGTTCGTCCCGAAACCTCGAACCGGCCCCAAAAAGCCCCGCTGGATCAGGAGCCTGTATATCGGCGTCTTTCTATTGCTGGTCTCCTCGCCGTTTCTGATCAATTACATCACAACAGCAATCGATCAACGCGATGCCATGGAAATGCCGCTCTATCTGTTCAGCGTTATCCCCTTTGCCGTTGGCATTGCATATATCCTCCGCGGCCTGCTCAAACGCAAAGACCATATCAGAACCCTCGCCCTGAAAAACGCCGTACCCTTCGAGCAGGTGTATGCCCCTCTGCCCTGGATCATTGCACTGGCCATCGGCATCCCGCTGCTCGGCTATGCAGTCGTCATCTATCTGCTTTGCTTTTTTGCGGATTTTGCTTCTTTGCCGTGGACTCCGCCTTATAGCTATGAACGTCTCCCGCTGATTGTCGCCATCCCAGGCGGCATGTTCACCCTATACGGCCTCCTGACGGTGTGCTTTGGACGAAAAAAATCAAGTCCAATGCCATTATCTGAAAAACAGGCACAGCCAACCTGTCTTGAGGCAAATTAGAAACCGACCTCGATAAGGAGATATAAATGCGTAAACTTGCGTTCGGTTGTATTCTGGTACTTGCGGCGATCTGTGTGTGGGGACTGATGTCGTCCAACGTGTCCATCCAGATCAACGGCCAGGAGGTCCACGGCCCGCTTAAAACGGTTGTCGGCATGTGGGGGCTTATCATCACCACGGTTGTTCTGTTCTGTGTGGCCATCCTCTTGGCGTTTGTGTTTGCCGGCGTCGGGCTTGTTATGCTGGGCGCACTGGCGATTGTCGGGCTTATTCTTGCAGGGACGGCCTTTCCGTTTCTGCTGCCGTTGCTGATTCCGCTGTTTGTCGTATGGGTGTTCTGTGCAGGAATGCGCCGCGGCAGGCTCAATCGTAATAATCTGCCGACGACTCACTGAACGGGAAGCGAGGTCATGGGATGAATCGGTTTTTACGGAATGAATCACGGGACTTTTTGAGGAGTCTAAAATGACACAACGATTAATCGCTCGGCTATGCCAATGGGTTATGATCCTCGCGGGGATCATCTTCATGTTTTCCGTTTTCGCTGTCCCGCGATTTGCGACCGCGTATGCCGCGGCCGATATGCCGCTGCCATGGTACCTGAAAGTGACATTTGCTTTTAGCGGCATGATGTTAGAATACAGCTGGTTTTTAGTTCAATTTTATCTTCTTCTGTTTGCACTGATAGTGGTATGGAGTTTCACTACGAAATCCCCCCGGACAAAATAGAGGACTCCACAGAGTACTGAACTTTCAAAGGAGAGACAAATGCGGCATTTAATGATTGCGACAATGTGTTTACTGGGACTCAGCATCGCGGGCTGCTCGGTTTACGTAGAGACTGAAAGCAGCGGCCCGGACAACCGAAGCAACTTTCCCGTAGGGCAGCCCGACGACCGCGCGACGCTGATGGAAATTGATGCGGCCGCCAACCTGTCTTTTGACAGCGAAAGGAATAAAACGCTTACCGCCATCGCGTCGCGGCCGTATTTGTCTGCTCGGGCACAGAATTACCTGGTAACAAAGGGCGTGCGGTCCCTGGACTTTGAGTCGTCCCGGCTTAATGTGATGCTGGCACTGGTGAACAACCCGCATTTCCTGGCCGAAGGCAAACTGGCCGTTCTGGAGAACATCAATATGCTGTCATTCAGCAGCAGCCAGACGAAAGTACTGGAGGCGATCAACCGGCGGGGGTATGTCCCTGAAGAACGTCAGTTATATGCAGAACCCCCGTCCTATCCTGACCCCGAAATCCAGCAGCCCTGATAAAAATTCGTAGATTCATTGCCGTCAGCAAAGCCCAAAAACGGCTCGGCCGACGCTTGCATTTTCCGCGGATATCGGCTATCCTGTCGGCATGACCGCAATCATTACCCAGCCGGATACCGTCGAAAAGCTGAGCATCCTCAGTGCTGACGCTCAGTACGATCTGGCCTGTGCCTGCGGCTCGACGCAGGACGAACACCGCCGCCGCAGCCCCGACGGCAAATGGATCTATCCCGTCACCCTGCCCGACGGCGGCAAAGGCAGCATCTTCAAAATCCTCCTGTCCAACGTCTGCCGTAACGACTGCAAATACTGTCCCTTACGGCACGATCAGGACATCCGCCGCTGCTCCCTCGAGGCCGAGGAGACCGTGCGGCTGTTCTGGGACTACTACACGCAGGGCAAGGTCTTCGGCCTGTTCGTCAGTTCCGGCGTCATCGGCACCCCCGACGCCACGATGGAACGCATCAACGCCATCGCCCGCATCCTCCGCACCCGCTACCGTTTTCGCGGCTATATCCACCTCAAGGTCATCCCCGGCGCCTCGACGGCCGCCGTCGAAGAGGCCGTGCGCCTCGCCTCGGCCGTGTCGCTGAACATCGAGGCCCCCGGCGCCGAATTTCTGGCCAAAGTCTCCGACCAAAAGGACTTCCTCCGCGACATCATCGCCCCCATCAAGCACATCAGCCAACTGGTACAAGAGCCGAACGCCTTTCGCCGCCGCGTCCAACAAACGACGCAATTTGTCGTCGGGGCCGCCGGCGAGACCGACCGCCGCATCGTCCAATATATGGAAGGCCTCTATCATCGGCTCAAGATGCACCGCATCTACTTCAGCGCCTACCAAGCCGGCTTGGGCGCCCCCGACCTACCCGGCGAACACGGCGACAGCCCCGCCGACCGCCTCACCCGCGAGCACCGGCTGTATCAAGTGGACTTTTTGATGCGAAAATACGGCTTCCACGATGCCGAAATCCCCTTTGACGACCACAACCGCCTGCCGCTGGACAAAGACCCCAAAGAGGCCTGGGCCGACCTGCACCCCGAACAGTTTCCCGTCGATGTCAACCGCGCCGACCGCCAGACCCTCCTCCGCGTCCCCGGCCTTGGCCCCCTGACCGTCCGCACCCTCCTCAAACGCCGCCAACAGGCCCGCCTGACGACCATTGCCGACATCGGAAAACCCGGAAAACTGCTCCGCAAAGCAGAAAAATACCTCACCTTCTAAAGTTATCGGGAATAATGTAATGTTACGTCGCTGCTTTGTAGATTTTTAAGCCTGCCTATCTCGGCCGGCAAAGTCGTCAATGGATTATCCAAAAGCGTGATTCTTTCCAGTTTTGTGAGATTGCCGATGTGCGGTGGAATTTCAGTCAGATAGTTGCCTTTCAGGCAGAGCTGCTTCAATTCCGTTAACGTCCAAAGCTCCGGGGGCAACGACTCCAGTTGCATGTCTTCGAGGAAAAGATATTCTAAATACTTCAGATTGCCGATCTCGGTCGGCAATGAGGTCAATGGGATCTGACTGAGTGCAAGTTTTGTCAACTCCGTTAAGGTAAATATCTCCGGCGGCAGGGAAGTCAGTTGCGTACCATTAAGATAAAGCAGCATTAATTTCGTCAGGTTGCCGATCTCCGGCGGAAGGACCGTGATTGGGTTTTGGTCAAGAGTGAGCGTTCTCAGGTTGGTCAGATTCCATATCTCCGGGGGCAGGGAAGTCAACTGATTTTGCCCGATACCAAGATTTTCCAGGTGTATCAGGCGGCCGATCTCCGGCGGCAGCGACGTCAGTTGATTCCTATTTACCCAAAGCAGCTTTAATTTTGTCAGGTTGCCGATTTCCGGCGAAAGAACGGTGATTGGGTTGTGGCCAAGCACAAGCTCTCTCAGGTTGGTCAGATTCCATATCTCCGGGGGCAGGGAAGTCAACTGATTTTGCCCGAGATGAAGTCGTTCCAGATGGTTCAGGCGGCCGATCTCCGGCGGCAGCGACGTCAGTTGATTACTACTTACCCAAAGCAGCTTTAATTTTGTCAGGTTGCCGATTTCCGGCGGCAGCGAAGTTAGATTTGTCTGGAGCATAAGACTTTCCAGATTGATCAGATTGCCGATCTCCGGCGGCAGCGAAGCCAGCTTTGCCTGGAGCATAAGACGCTCCAGATTGACCAGATTGCCGATTTCTGGCGGTACTGAATCCAATGAATTGCCGCCGAACGATAGATGCTTTAACTCAGTAAGATTGCCGATTTCAGGCGGCAGTGAAGTCAGTTGGTTGTTAGAAAGATCAAGTCGCGTCAGATTCGTAAGATTCCAAAGTTCCGGTGGAAAGGTGGTCAGTTGGCTTTTCCCAAGCGAAAGGCTGGTCAGTTTCGTCAGATTTCCGATTTCGGGAGGAAGAAAAGTTAGTTCGTTTTCCCCCAATTGAATGCTCTCTAAATTCGCTGCGTACCCAATACCGGTCAAATCGTTGATAGATAAATTCGCTGTTGGATGTAACCGTGTCAGTTTGAGCATCGCCGTCGGCCCCGGATCCATAATTCCCAGTTCGATTTCGATGGCCGCCTTAAGGTTCGCGTCCGGAAAATAGACCGGTACCTCGTCAGCCGTCTCCATCACCGGATAAACCGTTTCAATGGCCGTCATCGCGGGATCCGCTGATGTTGGATCGGATTCGAGGCTATAGACAATCTTTGTCCCGGTTAATTGATTGAGTAATACAGGCAGCAGTTCAGAATAGAAATGCGCATCCAGTGGATTACCTTCAAGGTGTAAATCTGCCAACTGTGTTAAATTGCCGATCTCCGGCGGCAGTGAAATCAAACGATTATTGTCGAGTTCGAGGTTCGTTAAATTCCTCAAGTTTCCGATTTTCGCCGGCAATCCCTCCAATTGGTTGCCGGAAAGCCAAAGGTATCGCAGCTTCGACAGATTACCGATCTCCGGCGGCACTGAGCTGAGTTGATTGTTGCGAATGTAGAGATGCTCCAGTTTCGTAAGTGCATAAGTCTCAGGCGGCAGTGACATCAGCTTGTTGTCACAAAGGAAGAGTTCAGAAAGATTGGTCAAGTACACTATCTCTGACGGCAGGGAGCGCAGTTGATTTCCGCCAAGTTCGAGCCGTTCCAGTTTTGTCAGGTTCCCGATCTCAGGCGGTACAGTCGTTAATTGGTTGCCCCTTGCTTCAAACCATGTCAATTTTGTCAATCCCCACATCTCAGACGGCAGATCGCTCAGTCGATTGTAAGAAAGCCAGAGCGAAGTCAGTTCTTTCAGGTTGCCGATCTCTGCAGGAATCGAAGTTAGTTTGTTGCCATAAAGGTAAAGAGTTTCCAACTTTATGAGGTTGCCGATCTCCGCTGGGATCGAAGTCAGTTCGTTAGCCGTCAGGACAAGTGTTTTCAAGCTCGCAAGTTTTCCGATTTCGGGCGGCAAAGAGGTTAGTTTATTGTCAGAGAGGTAGAGTGCCGTCAGGTTCGCAAGTTTGACGATGGCAGGCGGCAAAGAGGCTATTTTGTTGTAAGAGAGGTCAAGTGTTGTCAGGTTCGTCGCATACTCCAACCCGGTCAAATCTTCGATGGATTGTTTCGGTGCACGCAACTCTGTCAGCTTCAGCATCGCCGCCGGGTCCGGATCGGTTACTCCCAGCGCCGCTTCGATGGCCGCTTTGAGATTTTTGTCCGGGATGTAAACAGGCTCACCCGCGGTCACGGCTTCGGTTTGTGCAAAAAGAATACCCGTGGCCGATACGGTGACAAGTAAAACCGCCGCTGCTCTTCTAAACATAGTGACGCTCCTTTCCGGGGCAGCCTCAGCGACCCCATCTCGTCTCGTTTTGTCCGATCGTCGTCCTATTATAGATCGGACGAACAGGATTCGTATGTAAATTTTGTGTAAAATTTAGGGTTTTCGAAGAGATTTCTCCACACCGTTAATAATTCAAAATCAAACAATTGTCTATCCCTTATTCTTTTATTCTCTCTCACTGGATGCTGACGGGTCCAAACGGAGAGTCAACTGCGCAGCGGTTTGCCGCAGCCGCTGCAGAATCGGGCGTCGCCGGTCTCCACATACCCGCAGGCCGGGCAGCGCTCTAACGGCAGATCATCGGAGCCTTCCGCCGCGCCCTCCCGGATGCCCTGGGTAATCGACCGCGCCACGGTTTTGATCCCGTCCTGCGTCCCTTCGGCCATGTAATTGAACGTATCCTTGGCCACCGGGGTGTATTGAGCCGCGTGAAAACGCGCGATCCTGCCGGCGTAACCGGTGGATGTCAGGACGACGCCGAAAAAGGTCAGCGGTCCCCCGACAAAAAACAGCCAGAAAAAACGCGGCCAATCGGAAAGTTCCATCATGACTCGAACCACATCGATGAACGCGACCAACATACACAGAGCGCCCAACACCAACAGTATCGGCCCGACCGTCCGCAATATCTTGAGTACCCTTTGGTGCCCCGGATCGATTTTTTCTTCTTCGCTCATTTTGCTGTTCATTTTTGTCTCCTGAAAACTCGTATGGGGTGCTATAGCACGAGAAAAGAATCTTCTTCGCTCTTGGCGTCGTTGTCCGGCGTCCGGTCAACCGGTGCCGCCCCGCCCCGCCGGTCCTGCTCGGTAGGGCTGTCTTCCGTGGGCCAGAAAGTATAAATGTTGTCGTTTCTGACGCCGACATCGGAACGGGTTTCATAGTGGGCGTGGCCGTCAGCAAAAAGGATGTTCTGGCCATCCGAGGGACCAGTGCCGAGGCGCGTATGGTTGAGAGTGTTGCCCAGCAGCCAGGTGGTCGGGTCGGTAAAATCAATCACCTGCGGCGGTGCGTTTTTCGCGCCCGCCGGCTGAATGTCCCCCTCCCGGAACCATGGACTCATATCGGCGGCGACGGCAAAAGAGGCGATGTTGCGGCTACCTGCCGGAAAGCGACCGTACGGATTGTGCATCGCGTAGCTGACGTGCCGGTGCGGCGTCGGGCCAAAATCCCACAACTGCACGATATCCAGATTGCCGGGGTTGCGGCCGTCAAATGCGGTTTGGTCGCTGAACGGACAGACCAACGATTTCGGGGAAACATCCACCTCGCGGATCAGCATATACCAACTGGCCGTCACCGAGCGAGGGGTGCTGCCCTGCGCGCCGTCGGGGGAAAAGTCCGGCAAGAGCATATCGTAGTCAAACCCCAGATCCTTTTCCCACGGCCCCGTGCCGGGGAGCTGCGGGTACCAGCCGTCATAGTCGTGGGCATAGACAAAAAATGCCGTCCCAAGGCCATTGAGGTTTGACCCGCAGTGCACGCTGGAACTGCGGCGGTTGAGCCGATTCCACACCGGAATAAAGACTGCCGGCAAAACCGCAAATATCGCCAGCATAATCATCACATCGACCTTCGAAACGCCTCGCTTTGCTTTCATAAATGCCCTTTCCGGATATATACCTATGTTCTTTTATACATTCTACCCCATCACCCCCGCCAACATCAACAACAAAAAATCGGTACAATCTTGCATTTTTCGTCTTGGTTTGGTATAATACACATCAGACGTTTTCGTAAACGGGGTGGCAACCATAATATAAGGGTGAGCTAATGAGTCCGATAAGACATTTTTCGACGCAGGGCTTTTTTCGTCTTGGCCTGTACGGAGTTTTCGCACTTCTTTTGTCCGCGGCGGCTTACGCCGGGCCGGTGGACTGGCGCGGACCGGGCGGCTCGCGGATCAGGGCGGTTTATCAGGTTGAACAAGAGCCGCAAGAACCCGAACTTCAGCCCTTTTCGGCGTCCACTAACTCAGTCTCTGCCAACACCATCGATTCGCCGCCAATGGACGGTTTTGTCCCGTGGATTGCGCTGGTGGCCACGAACCGACGTCTGAGCGAGGACGACTGGACCGCGGTCGTCGAACCGTTTGTCCGGGGCAATTATCCGGCGGGTATAGATCCCAAACACGATTTTATGATCGGTCTCTATGACACCGGTGCCAGTACCCATGTGATCGGGCATCAAAACGCCGTTACCGCCGGTCTGTTCAATTCCACGTATCTGACCACCAATACGAGCGTCGTCAGCGGCGTAACCGGCTCGGTCGAGGCGTATGTCAGTATGCCGCTGGCGCTGTATATGGCGGGACTGGACGCCTTGGATCCGAACAGCCCGGGCGATCCGGAGGCCGTGCTGACCACCACCGCCGGGATGAAGGGACAAAGCAACGTCTCCGTACTCGTCGGCGACTATCCCGGCAGCTATCCGGACCTTTATACGGCCATCGGCTCGCCGATGAGCGCTTATTACACCGCGCATATTGAAAACAGTACGCCGGTGACGGTACTGCGCAACGGCGAAACCTATACCGCGCCGCGGATTACCTTTTACGACAAGGACGACTCGTCCACACCGAGCTATCCCAACAAAGTGCCGTTGGAGCTAAGGCCGCTCGGCGCGGTTAATGTCCAATATACGCCGACGATTGATCTTATGAATTTCGATTACAATCCTTCCACACCGTCGGTCATCATGGGCAATTCGTCTCAGAGCCTGTTCTTTGTGCACAGCGTGGATCTTCGGGAAGGCGAAAAAACCGCCATTGACAAAGACCGCTTTATGCTGGATACGGGCGCCCAGGTGACCACCATCGGCTCGAGGGTTGCCGCGCGTCTGGGGTTGGATCCGGCGCATAAGGAATTCGAGGTCGAGATCATCGGCGTTACCGGCGAGCCGCTGATGGCGCCGGGCTTTTATATCGATGCGATCACCATCCCTGCCATCGGCCAGTGGCTTGAATACACCAACGTCCCTGTCATTTTGCTGGACATCTCAAGCCCCGAAGGCGGCAAGCTGGACGGCATTATCGGGATGAACCTGTTTGTCGAACACAATTTGGTTCTTCGCGGCGGCGGGTTCTTTCTTGATGACGACCCGGTGCTGGAGTTTGAGCGGATTTCTTCGTCCGACCCGCTGACGGGCGACATTGCGCCGTCGGGCGGGGACGGCTGGGTGGATTATCAGGATTTTTCCGTCTTCAGCACCGCCTGGCTGACGACAACAGGCGACGCGCACTGGAACCCGGGTGCGGATTTTATCCCGAACGGCGCGATCGGGCTGCCGGACTTGCAGACACTGGCCGACAACTGGCTGGCGGGGGCAACACCGTAGCCGCTCATTCGACAAACGTGTGCATCGCGATGACCCAGCGGTTCTGCGGCGAAAGCAGTTCTTCCGGCGGCATAATCAGCACTGAATCGCCCCGGCTCGTCCAGCCGTTCTGAAAGCACAACGTTTCGACCTGCCGCAGCCACGCCTTCAAATCCGCCGACCGCTCGGCACACACACTCACCACGCCATAGAAGAACGCCAGTTGGTGAGCGATAGTGGCATTGGGACACAAGGCCAATACAGGCACATCCGGCCGCATCTTGCTCAACAGCCGCGCCGTCAGACCCGACTCGGTCCAGACAACAATCGCCTTGACCTTCACGCGGTCGAGCATCATCACAACCGAGCGAACCACCGCCTCGCGCTCGTGCAGTTCCGGCAGCGTCTCGATGGGCTGTCGGGCCGCATCCGCCTCATCCAGATACCGCTCCGTCACCCGGCAGGCGTGCGCCAGAAAATCCACCGCCTGAATCGGCCAATCCCCCACCGCCGTTTCGCCCGACAGCATCACTGCGTCGGCATAATCCATCACCGCATTGGCAACATCGGACGCCTCGGCCCGCGTCGGCACGGGCTTCTGGATCATCGACTGCAAGACCTGCGTGGCCACGATGATGGGCTTGCCGAAGCGGCGGCACATCGCCGTCATCTTCTTCTGCGCCAGCGGCACATAGGCCAAGTCCATCTCCACCCCCAGATCGCCCCGCGCCGCCAGCAGCGCGTCGGAGGCGTGCAGGATCGATTCGAGATTGGCCACCGCCAGCGGCTTTTCAATCTTGGCGACAATCTGGATGGCGCTGTTCTTTTCGTCCAGCTTTTTGCGAAGCGTCATGATCTCATCGGCCGTCTGCACAAAACTCAACGCCAGATAGTCCAGATCGTTCTCGACCGCCCAGTCCACGTATTCCCAATCCCGCTCGGTGATCGCCGGCAGGCTCAGCGTCGTATCGGGAAGATTGACGCCCTTGCCCGTGGAGATCGCCCCGCCGACCTGCACCGTACAGACCAGCCGCCCCAGCTCTTTGCCGACGACCGAAAGGCGAATCGTCCCGTCGTCGATGAGAATCCGCTCGCCGATCTGGATATCCGCCACCAGTTCCGGCGCGGTAAGGCCGAAACAGTGCGGCGTGCCGGGTTCGCTGTCGGCGCGAATCACCACCGCATCGCCGATCTGGAGCGTCCCGGCCGGCTCGATGGCCGCGGCACGAATCTTCGGCCCGCACAGATCGCCCATCACGCACACCGCCCACGGCACCGTGCGGGCCGCCTTGCGAATCGCCTCCAGCGTCGCCTGATGCGACGCGAACGTCCCATGCGAAAAATTCAGCCGAAACACAGTCACACGGCGGTCAATCAGCGCCTTAATCATCGACTCCGACGCCGTCGCCGGCCCGAGCGTTGTTACAATCGTGGTCTTGGTAATCATCTTTAGCATCTCTTACTCTAAGTGTCTTGTTTTGGGTGTACACACACCGGGGATTTATTATCCGCAAAAATGACAAAAACGCCACTATTTCATCAAGAGATTTTTATCTCCGTGCCGCCCCAAGGGGGGGGCACAATGCAATCGCTTTGTATGGTTTAAGTTTATTTAAGTTTTTTTGAAACCTTTTTGTTCTTTTTGTATCTTGTCTTCCAGAGTAAAATATTTGTATACTTCGGGAGATCTGTCATGGAGAGCGATATTACACTCGTTCAGGGTTGTCTCGACGGGAGTGCGCTCGCGTTCGAAGCGATGGTAAGTCGTTACCAAGCATTGGTTTGTGCAATTACTTACAGCGCGGCGGGCAATCGTGCGGTCAGTGAAGATCTGGCGCAGGAGACGTTTGTGCAGGCGTGGAAGAAGCTGGGCCAGCTCAAGGAGCCTGAGAAGTTTCGGCCGTGGCTGTGCAGTATTGCCCGCAATATCGTGCGTCAACACCTTCACATCCAGAAACAAATGCCGGAAGTGCGGTATGACATGTCCGATATAGAGGCAAAACGAGACGGGCAATCTCCGCCTGAAACCCTGATCCGACAGGAGGAAGAGGCGATGGTGCACGCGGCACTCCTGCATATCCCCGAGGAGTACCGCGAGCCGCTGGTGCTGTTTTATCGACAGGATCAGTCGGTGCGGCAGGTGGCCGAGTTGATGGGGCTAACGGAGGCGACGACGCGGACGCGGCTGCATCGCGCTCGGCAGATGCTGCGCGAACAGGTCGAGTCACGGATCGAAACCACACTGAAAAAGACCGCCCCGGGTCCGGCCTTTACTCGGTCGGTATTGGGGGCGGTCGGCATGGGACTTGCAGCGGGGATCGCAGGAACGGCAACCGCGGCCGGGGCAGGGAAAGCGGCCGGGGGACTTTTGGCGGGAATACAGGCCAAGGTGATTGCGGCTGGCGCGGTGGCGGTGATAGGTACCTGCACCATGGTAGCCCTCCATCATTTTTCTGACTCTGAGCCAATCGATACGGACATTGTTCAGTCACAGGAACATCTGTGGGAGCCTCAAGGCCCCCCCCCTATGCAATCTGATCCGGCCGCCTTATCCGGCGCGCACATTGTCACCATTGAGGCCCCTGATATCCGGCAAGCTCAAGGGGAGATTTACCAATCCGGTACGGAGCCGGTCGAGCGGGTTGAAACGGATGATTTTGATGCTTGGCTTGAATCCATCATAATGGAATATGTCGCCATGGACAATTCTGCAACTCAATTGCCCGAAACGGCGGCCCTGACTGGCGGTATGACGGGCGGTATGATGTACAGTATGGGGATGGGCGGCATCAGCGGCGAGACTTGGGGCGGTGATGCTTTCGCCAGTCTATTGCGTGAAACGATAATTGACTTTTCGCCGCTGACTGCCGATATGACGCTTGGTGCCGCGATAGAGTATATTCACATCGCCTCCGAATTCCCTCTGCATGTTGTGATCTTATGGCAGGACCTTCAAACACATTCAGCCATCGACCGGGATACGCCTATTGGAATCGATGGACTGGGGCACATGACGGCAGAGTCCGGCCTGAATGCTATTTTGAATTCTGTTTCCGCGGGGCGCTCACCGGTCAGTTTTGCGATCGATGACGGAGTCCTGTTAATCTCGGCAGAACAATCGCTTCCGAAAACTTTCCAGAATGTGGCGTATCCTATCGGCGACCTCCTCTTGGAATTGGGTAATCCGTTCTATGAGGTCATAAAACAGGATATCATCAAAACATACGCTCCCTCAAGCTGGCACGAAAACGGCGGCGAGGGCCGTATTGATGTAGTCGGCGGCGATACACTGCTCGTTTGGCAGACGCCGCAGGTACACACGCATATCCAATACTATCTCATACAGACAAGAGAGGCGTTCGGACTCAGTGAAGCCCCCATAGATATCCCGCCGGAGATGTCTGAGGATTATCCGGTTCTGGAGAATGCAGATGATTTCGAAGTGTGGTTTGAGGCTGTTATGGCTGAGTATAGTGCGGTGGACGGGCGTGCTGGACAGTAGTCCGAAGCGGTCGCTCCCAGAGGCGGAATGATAGGTATGGGGGCCTGCCGGATTGAGGCAGGGGAAGATCAGGAAGCGACGTGTCCGAAGAGCATTGTGGAAGATATCAATATTGGAGAACTGTAACCATGCGAACCTTGCGAACAGTATTTGTGCTATTGGCGGTGATGACGGCCCGCAGTGCCGGCACGCACAACGAGCCGTTTATTCTCTGTGATGTGACCGTCATCGATTCGAGCGGCAAACCGGTGAGTGGGGCTGAGGTGTTTGCAATCAGTGAAACAACTGACAGAAAACCTCTCTTTGAGATTGCAGCCGAGACGGTTTCCAATTTCTCCGGACAGGCTCGACTTCAATGGCCAAATGACGAGAAGGATTGTTTTGTCTTTGCGTATAAACCGGGGTTGTCTTTGGGGTGGTCCCTCGTGCGAGGCTGGTGTCCCCGCCATACGATATTTCTGCAGCTCGGCGCCGTTGTTCCCCTCGACGGGCTTGTCGTGGATGAAGACGGCCGGCCGGTGGCGGATGCCCTGGTGCAGTGCAAACCGAATTCCTCTTCGGAATTTAACGACAACAGTTTTTCATTCATTATGAATGTACCCATATTGAAGACCCGTACGGATACGGACGGCCGGTTCAGGTTCGATGTGATGTCCGAGGATATGACGACGGATTTTTTTGTCATCCATCCGGAATACGCGCCTCTTTTTACCAATGCCCGATCCGAGGCATTTGAGTGCACCTATCGGCCGGGACAAGAGGGGATTGTTATCACGCTTTCGAAAGGGTGTACGGTGCAGGGGAAAGTGACGGACGAGGCCGGCAGCGGACTTGAGGACGTCCCCATACATGCCCGATTGGCGGATGGACAGTCGGATTATAGCCATTATTTTTCGACGGTATCCGGAGAGAATGGGCATTTTACGTTGACGAATCTGCCGGAGGATACCTTTGTGATTACGACCGGCCGAGGCCGGTATGATGAGCAGTCGCAGTGGCCCAGCTTCGGCCGCTTCGTCCGCACGCAGAAGAACAGACCATCCGTGGCGGCCGTGAAAGTCGAGAAAGGTTTTCCGGTTGAGTTTGTGGTCCTTGATGAGACCACCAAACGCCCGATTGCAAATGCCTCGGTTGACTTCTTTTGCGGACTGAAAGCGGGAAGCATGTTTCGATCGGTTCGGACGACCGGCACAACGGACGTTTCCGGGCGGGTGACGCTGTCCTGTTTTCCCGGAGACAGTCAGGTCAGCGCCTGGGCCGAAGGGTATAACGGAATGTGGCCGTCGCCGATCAAGATCGGAAAACAACTGAAACGCATGCCGATCTTATTGACTCCGGAAGAAGCGTCCGTCTCCGGCCGAGTTGTTGACGCACAAGGAAAATCGGTGGCGGGTATCCGAGTCTATCCGGTTCCCGGCACGGAAAAGACCCATGATTTGACGGATTCTTCCGGCAGGTTCAGCATGCAGTTTAAGCCCAACACACAAGAGGTATATCTCTTGGCTCAGGATATCGAACAGAATCTGTGTGCCTTGGCGGAAGTGACGGAAGACAAAACGGACTATACGCTTCGCCTGGAAAAAGGGGTGACGCTCAAAGGAAAAATGATCGATGAACAGGGACTTCCTGTTCCGGGAGCACTGATCAAACCATATGTCCTTGTACCCCACGCAATGGGTCAGATCGGATACCCAGCGTTGTCAGATCATAACGGAGACTATACGTTTCGGGCGGTGCCTCAGACGCAGGGGAAAATGGAGTATCGATTTTGGGTTTATGCCGCCGGATACGGGAGTGCTGAAATCAGAAGTATTACGACCGATGACCGGGCGGACACCTTTACGCTTCCGGAACTGCGTCTGCGCGCAGCCGACAGCTCGGTTTGCGGGATTGTCGTGGATGGAAAAGGCAATCCCGTTCCGCATTCTGTTGTACATCTTGGGGGATCCAGGGGAAGCCAAACCGCCGGGCAGCCGCATTATACGCATGCGACTGACAGCGAGGGACGTTTCTTTTTTTCAAATGTCTGCCGAGGACCGCTGAAGGTTCAGGCCGGATGGGCCGGTGACAATTGGGGCAGTATTGAGGCCTGCGGCGGAGATCAAAATCTGAAGGTCATACTGGGCAAGCGATTGATTCATCCCGAACATTCGCCGATGGTCGGCAGACCGATACCGCCGCTCTGCTTTGACGGCAACACTGTTGATCCGGATGCGGTCATGGGCAAACAGGTTGTCGTGTGTTTCTGGGAGCCGGTTGAAGAGAAGCAGGAACGGGCAATTGCCTTTGCACAGCAACTCGATTCCCTTTCGCGAGAGGATGTATCGGCCCATTTTGTCTTCACCTATTCGCTGCAGTCCAAAAGGAAAGAGGTTGCAGAGCAGATTCAATGGCCAATTTATGACGCGGTACACGGGACGGAAATGGACCTGATTCAGCGTGCGTGGGGCGCACAGGAAACCCCGTGGTTTATCGTCACGGACATACAACACATCGTGATTTATGAAGGCCCATCAGCCAATGAGGCCAAGACAGCATTGCAGTAAACGAGAGACATAAAAAGCTCAGACACCTGTTTGTCTCGGCCCGCACAGATCGCCCATCACGCACACCGCCCACGGCACGGTGCGGGCCGCCTTGCGAATCGCCTCCAGCGTCGCCTGATGCGACGCGAACGTCCCATGCGAAAAATTCAGCCGAAACACAGTCACGCGGCGGTCAATCAGCGCCTTAATCATCGACTCCGACGCCGTCGCCGGCCCGAGCGTTGTTACAATCGTGGTCTTGGTAATCATCGTTTAGCTTCTTTCTCTCTGAATTATCTTGTTGTCACCCGTCGTTACTTCATTTCTTCTTTGATGGCCAAATAATGTTTATTGCAATTATTAATGAACCGAGCATCCATCGAGTATTTAGTCAAGATTGCTATAGATTGTTTAAGCAGAGCGGCTGCATTCGTCCGATGAATGTTTATGATTTCTTTTAGCGTCAGTACTATCTCATTAATATCAAATAAAAATGGCTCTTCGGAATAATTTGTGGGTAAAAATAATGGGAATCGCCTTCGGCGATGCTGATTTATGCTTTTCAAACACCCCCCAACCGAAGCCAGATTTTTAAAAGGGATACGTTGCAATACAA
>JAAYCR010000020.1 GCA_012729675.1 Phycisphaerae bacterium
CGGCCCAACTGACATGAAATAACGGTTCGGAACTGCCTGAAGACGGACTCTGAAATGTCGCCACTGTAAAACTCGCCTGCGCGGACGCGACGATTAACAGTGCTGTTACCAACAAAACACCATACTTTTTCATCATTTAACTCCTTTCGCAGGAAATTTCATCCCGCATTTCTAAAATCTGTTGGAAGACGGCCTATAACGCTCATCACCCCACGCGGGCTTTCCGTCCCCTACTCACTCAAACGGCATGTTAACATAATGTGACACGTTATGCAACTGTGGCAACTACGGGATTTTTGGATTAAAAATCAGCATAAAATAAAAATTACAGGTCTTGTTTTCTTGGTTTCTTGGGACGCATTTCGTACGGACAATTCAGCGATTGGGCAATTTGGACCAGTTCCACCATGTTTTCGGCGCTGAGTTTGCGCATAATGCGCGAGCGATGATCTTCAATGGTGCGGATTGACCGGCACAGGATTCTGGCGGTCTCTTTGTTACATTTGCCCTGCATAATCAGCTCAAGGATTTGTTTTTCGGTTTTTGTCAGCACTTTTGCAGCCGTGATGTCCACCTCAAAGCCTTCTATATAGCCGCGTTCGGCGTCTAATTTGCAGGTGACGGCGACCCACGCCCGTTTTCCGTTGCAGCGTATGATTTCAAAATGAAAGCCGGTAACCGTTTTTCCCTTCTTGAGCCGTTTGAGCAGTTCATCGCAGCGGGCGGGGTCGGCATGGTGCGCAGCCGGGCTGTAATGAGCCAGACATTCCTCTTTGTCCTTGTAGCCGAACAGAAGAGCCATTGCATGATTGCACTCATGCAGTTTGCCGTCACTGAGGCGGGAGCGAAACAGGGCGACTTGGGCCTGATTATACAGCTCTTTGTATTCTTGTTCGCTGCGCGCCAGTTTCTGAGCCACATTTTCTGTTCGGTGATGTCCCGATAGATCACACTGACAGCGAACATCCGCCCCTTCTCGTCATGCACAGGTGAAAGAGTCGATTCGTTGAAGACAATCCGGTTGCCGATGTGGACCTTGTCTGTGAAATGCATTTTTTCGCCGCTTTGGAAAACGGCGTCAACTCGGTTCATGGCCGTCTGCATTAAATCGGGAACATGGGCCAATGCCTCACGAATCGACTTGCCGATAAGATTATCCTTGGTGGTCATGGCGTGGCGGATCGCTGCCGGATTGGCATAGAGAGTTCTGCATTCCCTGTCCAGAACGAGAATGCAGTCCGAGGACGATTCGATCACTGCTTTCAAGACGGGCGTGTCTGCAGAGCGAAATCCCCTCGCCGCGTCGCCCCGCACCCCGGACCCGTCCTCTTCAGCACTCGTGTCGGGAAGCTCCCGATTTTGAAAACACTTATTTCGTTGTTCCCGTAGCTGACATTCTGCACATGGATCCTTCATGCCATCTCCCGTTCGGTGGTTAAGCCTAACTAAAGGCTCTCCCTGACAGTCTTGCCCACGCCTACATTTCCATCTCTGAACCTGTTTATGGCTTCACGGTATCAGCACCGCCACTGACCCACGAAGCCGTTCGTTGTTGATTCCTCAAACGGACAGCCCCTCTATTGTATCAAAGAGAGAATTCAGGCGAAACCGTGAAAAGTACGGGATTTTGAAAAAATCGCATATTTCATGAAAAAATTAACGGCACGATTGTTTGTCTTTGTCAGCCACTATTTTTGACTTTTCGTATCAATAATGGACAAAGAAGGCTGAAATATCAAAAAGATCATCGAGATCAGAGGGTCTGCGTTTCATGGAAGGCGTCGGTGACGGGCAGCGTGGGTTCGGGTTCGGGTTCGACGACGCGGAGGGTGCGCCATTTGCCGCTGTGATAGCGGAGGTAGAAAGCAAAGCTGAACATCATGAAGGTCAGACAGAGAGCGAACCAGGACAGCAAGGGGCCTGTGTCCAGCCAACTTTGCAGGACATAGAGAACTGCGACCAATAACCAGTGGAACATCACGGAAATGCACATTGCCCAGAAGGTGTCGCCTGCGCCGCGGAGGGCGCCGCCGAAGACCAGGAACATCGCGTCGGATATGACATACAGGGCGGCCAGACGAAGCATGGACACGGCCAGGGGAAAGACTTCCGTTTCATAAAGGTCGGTGGTCTCGGCAGGACGAAAAACGCCGACCAGCACGTCGGGGAACACGGCAAAGGCGATCAGGATGCCGAAGGAGTACATCCACGCCAGTTTGAGGCCGGACAGGGTGGCGCGATGGGCGGTGTCGGGGTCGCCTGCGCCCATAAAGCGTCCGACGAGGCTTGTAACGCCGATGTTGACGCCGATGAGCGGGACGAACGAGACCGCATCCCAGTTAAAGACGATGGTGATGGCCGCGGCCGTCGAGACGCCGCGGGAGCAGAAGATAAAAATCATGATGGTGAAGGCCAGCATATTGAGAAAGAATTCCAGCCCGGCCGGGTAGCCGTAGCGGAAGAGTTTTTTCATCACTGCCCAGTCAACATTGAAGGACTGAGAAACATTATAGTCCTCGCGGTTGCGGCGGGACAGATAGGCGGCGGCGACGACAATCAGCCCGCAGGCGCTGCCGGCAATCGTCCCCAGCGCCGCCCCGCGAATGCCGAGGGCCGGTGCGCCGAATTTGCCGTAAATCAGAATGTAGTTGGCGCCGACATTGACGACCATCGCAGTCAGAGCGGAAACCATGACGATTATAGTGCGGCCCAGACCCGAAAAATAGCAGCTCAGGCAGTTGCGGAGAAGGCCGAACACAATACCGTAAAGCAGAATGTTGAAATACTGCTGCTGGAAAACAAGTTGTTCGGCGGGGATGTGCATAATGTCGAAAAAC
The DNA here is from genome assembly GCA_012729675.1 of Phycisphaerae bacterium. Lineage (GTDB taxonomy): Bacteria > Planctomycetota > Phycisphaerae > Sedimentisphaerales > Anaerohalosphaeraceae > T3Sed10-213. The sequence continues at coordinate 2,838 of JAAYCR010000020.1, forward strand.
AGATGGCCGAGCGGGCGGGCGGCCAAAACGAGCGGGTAGGCGGCGACGGCGATGAGCAGAGCCTGGGTGACGGTGATGGCGCAACGGTCCTTACGGCCGCTGCCGAGGTATTGGGCCACGATTGCGGTGGTATAGCCGGTCAGGCCGAGAAAGAAGGTCGTCATCATAAAGCAGGTCAGACCTCCGCCCATGGCCGCGCTCATTTGCTCGGGCCCCAGTCGCGACAGGAACAGACGGTCGGTAAAGGTCATCGCCGTCTCGCTGGCGCTGGACACGACCATCGGCAGGGCGATGGCGACCATCTGGCGAATGCCGCCGGGGCCGTCAATATGTCTGTTCAAACGCATATTCATTATGCCGGATATAGCCGGAACAAAAAGAAAAAGCAACTGAATAGTATTACGGTGATCGAAATTCCAGAATCTTTTCGCGGGCCGGGAAAAAGGATTGACAACATTCAGACTAAGGAGTCTAATTGGGCAAAATCTACGATCGCTGACAGCGTGAAGATTAACAGTAAAAATATTCAAAACGCGTAACGCCGGTTTTGCCGCAAAGCTTGTAAATGCAAAGACATGGACACTCTCGAATGTTTTCTTGTGAGGCAAAAACCGCTAAAATTTTTTACACGTTATAGATATTCAGGAGAGAATATGTTTCTCGCCAAGAGTAGTATGGACAATTTGCATCGAAAGGAATTACAATGGCTCAGTACAAGATCGAAGACGTTGAAGGAATCGGACCTGCTTACGGCGAAAAGCTTCGTACGGCCGGTGTAACCAACACAGATCAATTGCTCACTGCCGGTAAAACAAAAAAAGGACGCGCAGAACTCGCTCAGAAGACCGGGATCAGTGAAACGCTGGTACTCAAATGGGTCAATATGGTTGACCTGTATCGTATAAAGGGCGTAGGCTCTGAATTTTCCGAACTGCTCGAAGCGGCAGGTGTGGATACGGTCAAGGAATTGAAGCACCGCATCCCGGCAAACCTGGCCAAAAAAATGACCGAGGTCAACGAACAAAAAAAACTGACTCGCCGAGTGCCCACCGTAGAGATGCTGACCGATTGGATCGAACAGGCCAAGACGCTGCCGGCCGCGGTCGAATACTAATCGCAGCAAGTGCACGGAAAATCAGATACAGCATTTGATTTTCTTAATGAATGGGTGATTTTGGGAAATCATTCACGGTCGTCTTTCCGTGAAGAGGGGTGATTTGTTGCCTGTAATGTGTCGTTTCGTCTTACACTGCTTCATCAGCCGATGCGCCGAACATTTTATTTGAAATATCAGAATTCTTTATGAAAGACAAAAAAACAATTTCCCGTGAAATAGGCCTGGAAATCGGCACCCTCTGCGGCAGGCATATCTTAAACGTAGAACACCTGCATTATGGATATTGGACAAAAGACCTTAAGGTCGATTTGTCGCATCTTCCGGCGGCTCAGAAAAATTACACGGACTTTCTGATGTCCAATATCCCCGATGGCGTTCACACAATATTGGATGTCGGATGTGGCATGGGACACACTGCCAAACGACTGACTGAAGCGGGTTATGCGGTGGATTGTGTTTCGCCCAGTGCATTCCTGGCACAGCAGGCCCGCGAGTTGTTGCAGGATAAATGCAAAATTTTTGAGTGTTTCTATGAGCAATTACACACCGAAAAACGCTATGACCTTGTGCTGTTCAGCGAGAGCTTTCAATATATCGCTCCTGAAACGGCGATCCAAAAGACGCTTGCCCTGTTGAACCCCGAAGGACAAATGCTGATTTGTGACGTTTTCAAGCTCAGCACCAAAGAAAAAAAGTCCTATTTCGGGCGGTCATAATCTCGCTAGGTTCTATGAGACGATTGATAAATTCCCCCTCAGACAGGTTAAAGACCTGAACATCACCGACCAAACCGCCCCGAGCAGAGACATTGAAAACCACATCTGCAAAGACGTGCTGGAGCCGGTTTCAAATCTGCTGGAAAAGCTGATGGATAACAGATACCCTATGCTGTCCAAATGCCTGAAATGGAAGTACAGAAAAAAAATAGAAAAGATGCGTCATAAGTACTTCGACAACCAGCGAACAGGAGAAGTTTTCAAAAAATTCAAAACCTACCGCCTCCTGCTTTATAAAATGAACCCGACAAGCATTTAGAGTCAAAGGCAATCCATGGCCTATGTCAGAGTCAGCGACGGGTGTGGAGCTTTTCTGTTTTGACGGGCGAACACGCAGATTCGCCCCTACGGGGAAAGCCGGTGTTCTCGGCAGCCTCGGCGGTTTAACTTTATCGGTCATCAGCCAGGGATTCGATGTGCCGGATGTAGGCGGCGACGTCGAATTTGCGTTTCAGGCCGGGGGCGTTCATATAGCGGATTTTGCCGAAGACGGGGCGCTGGCTCCAGGCGCGGTCGTGTTTGCCGAAGCACCAGGCCACGCCGGCAAAGCCGTTGGGGTCGCGGCCGTCGAGTTCGTATTTGTTGTTGAGGGTCAGCGCCCAGTCAAAGCCCTGCTGCGGGGTTGGGGTCCATTCGAGGAGCTTTTTGCCCCAGTACATCCGCAGATAGTTGTGCATCTTGCCGGTGAGTGTCATCTCCCGCTGGGCGGCGTTCCAGGCCGGGTCGTGCGTTTGCGCGGTTTCGAGCTGTTCGAGTGTGTACAGATACGGGCGTTTGTCTTTGGCGTGGAAGTTCAGCGTTCGCAGCGCCCACGGCGGCAGTGCCTTTTCGAAATCGTCGTAGCCGGGGTTGTAATAGACGTAGTTGTGGCTTAGCTCGCGGCGGATGATGAGTTCTTCGAGGAAGTTGTCCCTGCCGGGGCTGTGGATATCCTTGGCCGCCAGTGCGACGGTCAGCGGCGATATCTGCCCAAAATGCAGATACGGGCTGAGATTTGACTGGCAGTCCAAAAGCGGGTCATTGCGGTCGAGCGTGTAGCGGTCGAGTTTTTTTTGCAGAAACAGGGTGAGCCGTTTTTGGGCCTCGGCCGCGCCGCCGACATAGAAGGGCGATACAGGGACAGTTGTATCGAGTTTGAGTGTGTTGAGCAGTTTGGGGTCGTCAAGATCGATGCGGTTGGGGATTTTTATGTCAAGCGTTGTCTTCCGGAGTTTTTCGGATTTCAACGGCACCAGAAATGTGTCGAGCTGACGTTTGATGCGCGGGCGCAGCGTCCCGGCCGAGAAGTTCTCTTTGTCGGAGGCCGCCTCGAGGGGAACGATCAGATTGGTCGTCACTTCTTCGAGCGGGCAGTCAATGCCCTCGGCCACAGATTGCCGCCACTGACGCTGAATCCGCAGATACCCCTCATCGACCACCACCGCGTCGGCCTGTTTCGCTAAGCAAATGATGTTGGCCGCCGGATCGCCCTTGACGGCGACAAATGGAATCCGGCGTTCGGCCATCGCCTTTTGCACATGCCGCAGGCCGTCCAGCATAAAGGCGTAATGCCGCAGATTGGCTTCGGGAAAATCGTCCGTCAGCGAAAACGCCGCCAGCAGCGGCTTTTGGCGCTGGTTGGCCAGCCCAATCGCGTGTTCGAGGGCGTGATTATCTTCGGCTCGCTGGGCGGCCTGCATCCAATACAGCACATACCGGCGATCTTTGACCGTCTGGCTGTTACGCCGCTCGATGCGTTCGGGTTGAATCATAAAATCGCTCTCCGCCTGCTGCACTCGCCCCGGTCAGGGCTTGGCCGCTCCAAAACGTAATCCGGTGGTTTATATTGTATCGCGTCCCTTCGAGATGGCCAAGCTAAAAGCCGCCGAGATGGCATGCGAGACTATTTTCCGGCACACACTTAGGCGACATTGTAATGCTTTTATGTCATATTTAATTTATATAGATTTTTCTTGACTTTCCCAAATCATTTTGTTTATGATATAAATTGAAAATTTAATATTGAAAGTCCACTGGACTTTCGGCGTCTCATCGTAAACCGCCAGTTTATGTTGTTGGAGACAGCAAAAGTCGGTGCCCCCAAGTCGGGGCATCGCCAGCTTGCGTCTTCAACTGGCTCTGGCGGGCCAACGATGAGAGTAGGCGACGGCGGTGCTCCTTAATACATTTTTCTGGAGCGTTCCCGTCGGCAAAACAGGGACGTTTCCTCTCATTGCTCGGTATGGGGCTTTTTGAGAGGAGGAATAATCAGAGCTACATAATTCAGAAACAGGAGAAAAGTAATGGAGCTTGGGAAAACGTATTATGGAGGGGTTTTGTGTCGGATTGCGATGGGGGTTATTTTATCGCTACTCATGGGACTGTCGGGATGGGCTGATGGGCCGGTGTATAACCTGCCGCTGGAGGAGCCGGAAAGCACGATGCACCCGATGGAAACACCCCAGTCATACACCTTGCCGTTCGATCCCGGTGCATATTCATTCCTAATTTACGACTGTGGCGGGGACTTCTCCCAAAATAGGATTCAGGAAGCGATGACCCATATTGGTATTACACAGTTTACCGTATGCAGCGCCGCCAGCCCGATTAGTCTGAATCTTCTGCAATCCCACGACATTTTGATTGTAGGTTGGGCACACAACGGGGATAAAAGCGGGCTTGACCCAAATGCCATCGAAGACGGCATCACCGGCCGTGTGATTTTATCCGGTCATGATTCTGATTTTCATACGGTTGTTCCGGTTGCGCATGATGCGGCCGCGACCCTGTTTATTCAGAAGATTGATTATATCCTTAAAGGCGGCAGCACGGGATTGCTGGTCTGTGCCGACATTGACAATACTTTTGAGCAATGGCTGCCTGAATCGTGGGGTATTGTAGCGACGAATGCCGGCGGTGAGGTTGTGCATGAATTCACCGACGAAGGGCTGGCCAGCGGGGTATATGAAAACCTGCTTCCTGGAATGCTCTCTTATTGGACAGCCGCATACCACAACGTCTTTACCGAGTGGGGAGAGGAGTTTGTCTCATTCGAGTTGGGCGGTTCCAGTGAAACGGATGTGATCACCATCGCCCGCCCCGATACGCACGGCGTGTACTTGATCAAGACGGACAACCGTGACCCTAACACCTGTGTTGTACCAAACGATGAGATCGTTTACACCATCCACTATAGTCGGATGCCGGAATCGGTGACTGATTTGGAAGGTGTGGTACTGGTGGATATTCTGCCGCCGGGCGTGGATTTTTTGTACGAACTATTTGACGAATCCGCTTATTCTGACATTGACCCTAATAATATCTGGGAATACCTCAACGACCCCAACTTCGTCTGGCCGACTTTCAACTACGGCGCCTACGACCCCATCACCCACACAATCACATGGCCATTGGGACATCTTGCGCCGGGCGACAGCGGCAGCGTTTCGTTTGTCGTACAGGTCAACTATAAGGCCGAGCCGAACGGAACGTTGACTAATATCGCCGAGTTGCGGGATGATATGACGGTATTGGCACGAACACGTATCCAAACGCCGGTTTGCTGCTGGACGAATGGCAGAATCTATGTCGATCAATTCGCTACCGGAGCCAATACAGGAACCAGTTGGGAAAACGCCTACATCGATTTACAGTCGGCCTTGGCCCGTGCCGCCAACGGTTGCGGCGAGGAAATCTGGGTGGCCGCCGGATGGTACTGCCCCGGCACACATCCGACCTATACGTTTAAGATTCCCGACGGCGTATCCGTCTATGGCGGCTTTGCAGGATGGGAAACGTTTCTCGAACAGCGAACCCTTAACGCCTACCCATCGATTTTGTCGGGATACATAAGTGAAATGTTGCGGAATGAAACCGTTGTTACTATGGGGCATGAGACTCTCTTGGATGGCTTTACAGTCAGAGATAGTAGCCTTGAGCGAGGACAGGGAATTCTTGCTGAAGATGTTGATTTTTCTTTAGAGAATTGTGTTGTCAAAACTAATTTCCGATATGGAGTACGCGCACTAAACAGTAATGTCTCGATAAAATGGTGTGTGATAGACAACAATGGATTTGATGGCATCTATCATGATGGTAACAACGTCAAAGCTATAATCATCAAAAACAGCCTAATCTTGAATAACGGTCAAAACGGTGTCTATGCTCGGCTCTCGACTCCGCAAATTCTTAACAGCCAGATCAACTTCAACGGCAGTGAAGATGTTGCATCATCTTACGGGCTGTATCTGTTTTACCCGCAAGCCGGGACGATGATTCAGAACAATACACTGGCATATAACGCCAATCAGGGCATACGGGTAACAGACCCGAATTCGCCTGTCGAGATTCGCAACTGCATCCTGTGGGGCAATAAACTGGCCGACGGCCAAGACCAGATGACCGGCAATGTCGTGGCATTCTACAGTTGCGTCTATGACCCCAACGATCCCTATCAAACAATACCGGATTTGATCTGGAATAACATCAGTTGCGATCCCGAATTTGCCTATGATGGCGACCCGAACATGATCATCTTTCGGCTCATACCGGGTTCTCCCTGCATCGACCGCGGCGACCCCTCATTATCTTATGAGGGCCAGTTGGATATTGACGCCCTGCCTCGTGTGATGGGGCTGAATGTCGATATGGGGGCCTCGGAGTTTAATCCGGATTGCAGTGATGTTTATAACCCTTGGGACTTCAACGCCGACGGCTTGGTCAATCTGTACGAGTTTGCCAAGTTCTCGCGTGCATGGCTGGCACATGATCCCAACGATCCTGCGATTACGGACCCCAACCATCTTGACCATTGGTATCGCACCGACCCGAACAGTCCGGGCTATGTAACGGATGCTCAAAAAGCGGCGTGGTATCCGGACGGTCCCCTGCTGAATGTCATTGCATTTGGCGACAGTGAATACCGCATCGATCTAGCCGATTTGATGGTTTTTATCGAGTATTCACCGTGGCTGTGGTCGGCCTGCTGGCGGACGGATATTTGGCATCAGCAGGCGATGGGAATGATGCTTACACAGCCTGAAATCGGCGGACAGGAATTGCTTGCGGTCGAAAGCCAAGAATCAATAGCCGTCGCTGAAGAGGCATCTCCGGAAGAAGAGCGAGAAACAATTTTGGGGTTGTTAGAGCAGATTGATGTATTTATCGACGTAGGCGGCGACGATGCCGAGGCGTGGACAGAGCTAAAATATCTGCTCGAACTTAATTTGATCGAATTAGAAAGCACGATAAATCAATCGGAAATGTATTAATGTCCATTACTATAACTCAAGAAGGGAGTACGATGATGAAACTGTTTATAACAATCTTGCTGATGTGTGTTTTAACCATTCCGTCTTTTGCAGACTACACTTATGTAATAACAGATGGGATGGATTTTGGAGGGCGAAATTTGGGAAGTGGACAGTCTCTTTTAATGACTGGGGGAGGTGGCCATACGTTAGATTTAGGCTACGACAGTTTTGCGATTATTCAGGGAACAGCCCCCTATAATCAAGATGTTTATCCGAGCGGCGGCATTGAACGAATTAGCGTAGCCGGTTATGCCCACCTTGATTTTCTCGGCGGCGAAGTCTATGAGATTGGCGTCGGTTCTTATGGCACCGCGACTTTAAGCGGCGGCGCCATCCAGCGTCTGCGAACCACACAGGTCGTTGTTTACGGCCAAATCGAGCCGTATGTCACGCTCTACCATAAGGGCTATGAACACGATGAACTCACAAATATGCTGATCGGTTTTTGGGCCGACGGTTCGCCCTTTGCCATCCAACTTGTTGATGTCCCAAACTATACGCCGACAATCGACAATATTAATTTTGTCTATATCCCCGAACCGGCGACGCTTCTTCTGCTTGGCTTGGGCGGCCTGCTAATACGGCGGAAAAAGTGAACCGTGTAATCAAGGGCTTCCGCCTCCAAAAAGCGGAAGCCTTTTTTATCGTATCGCACAATTGACATTTGTTTGACATTCACAAAACTTTCCGCTATAATACCCACCCGTGGCACGGCCATCCCGCCCGTGTCCCGCAGCATGGGCATCTTGGCCATGAGTTCTTTATCATTGCCAATGTCCCGCAGGAGGAAAAACATGATCAGACAATATCAACCCAAAGCAAAAGCAAATCATGTTATCCTGTCTAAAATATCCTGTAAATCCCGTCAAAAACATAAAACAAGAAAAAATCGACATTCTTTGTTCTATCCCCGCCCCAATTCAAAATCAAGAATTAAGAATTCAAAATTAAACCCACCCTCAATGTCCCCAGTGTCCTCGGTGGTTAAACATGAATTTGAACAAACAAAGCCAATTTTCTATTTTGCAAAAATCATAAACCTTTATTTCACCGCTGGTTGCTGGAAGCTGGCCGCTGGAAGCTGAAAAAAACAAAGCCAATTCAAAGCCAAATGTTCTGCCGAAAAATATTCTCACACATGCGTCGGATGCGGAGGGGGTTTCTTTCTTTTTGTTTGACACGGCCGCGGATGCGTCTATAATTAATCCAGTCGTTTTCGGACAGCGGGCGGTGATTTTATAACTCCCGTATTTTGTTCAGGTTATGTGAATTATTCGGGGACAGACCGACTTATTTTTTGGAGATGATCAATGCTGAACAGCGGGTCTTTGACACGGACGGCGATACTGGCACTGCTGACGTGCGGGGTGGTTTTCGGGCAGAGTCTTGAGGATAACTGGGGTTCCTTTCTGCATTATACGGCCATCAGTCGGTTTGATCTGGCCAAGGGCCACGGCGAGCAGATCGTGGCGATGCAGCCGGATCCGACGGCGCTGCTGGACTTGGCCGAGGCGAATCCTGAGGGCTATCAGCTGCTGCTGAGGATGCACGCCGACAGCGATGAGCTTCGCCAAATCAGCGGGCAGGTGTTGGACCTGATCGAACAGGGGCGCTTTATTCGCCGCACCGACCCGAAGATCATCAGCCAGGAGATTCAGCGTCTGAGCACGACGATTCGGGGGCGGATTGCTGCCGAAGAGCGGCTTCGCAACGCTGGGGAGTATGCGATACCTTATATGCTGGCGGCGCTGGCCGATTCGGATCGAAAAAATGAATTTGCGTTTGTTACCGACGCTCTGCCGAAGATCGGCCCGGGCGCTATCCGTCCGTTGACCGCGGCCCTGCAGATGGACGACAGTGCCGTCAAGGCCGAGGTGATCCGCGCGTTGGGCAGGATCGGGACGATGGAGCCGCTGCCGCACCTGAAATATGTCCTTGAGAACGACCGCTCCCAGACCTGCCGCGAACTGGCGGAAAGCGCCATTCGGCAAATTGACAGCGGGACGCTGCAAGTCCCGTCGGCGGAATTGTTTTTCCGGCTGGGCGAGGCGTACTATAACAAGCACGACGTGCTGGCCCCGCCTGCGGAGCTGGACTTTGCCAATGTCTGGTTCTGGGACGCTGATGCGCAAGCGCTGGTGCGTGAGGACGTCAGCAAGGCGTACTTCAATGAGTTGATGACGATGCGCTGCTGTGAATGGGCGCTGAAGGCCGACGCCGGGCTGGGCAAGTCCATCGGGTTGTGGATTGCGGCCTTTTTCCGGGCCGAGTCGGCGGAGATGGCGATGCCGGAGTATTTCGGGGCGGGCCACGCCGATGCGCATACCTACGCGACGACGGCCGGGCCGGAGTATCTGCATCAGGCGCTGGAGCGTGCCTTGAAGGATAAGGATGCGTATGTGGCCTTGGGGACGGTCGAGGCGCTGGCGGTCAACGCGGGCGAAAAGTCGCTGCTGTATCGGATCGGCACCTCGCAGCCGCTGGCCGAGGCGCTGAGTTTTGAGGATCGCAAAGTGCGGTACAGCGCCGCGATTGCGTTTGCCGAGGCCGGGCCGGTGACGGAGTTTGTCGGCAGCAATTTGATCATTGAACATCTGATGGCGGCCCTGAATCAAGAGGGCGCCGATCAGATCGGCAGCGAGCTGGCGCAGGACTATGCGATGCGTGCGGTTCAGGCGGTGTATCAACTGGCGCTGACACGCAACAGGGTTGTGGATCTGTCGCTGGCTCAGGCGGCGCTGATTCGAGCGACCGAGCGCGCCTGGCCGCAGATGCAAATGCCGGCCGGTCAGACGCTGGCGCATTTGAGCAGTCCCGACGCGCAGCGGGCGCTGTGGGCAATGGCGATGAACGAGGCAAATGGGTTGGACGTGCGGCTGTCGGCGTTTGCGTCGCTGACGCTCTCGGCCAAGCTGAACGCCAACCTGCTGCTGAGCGGCCAGATTGATGGTTTGTACGCATTGATCAGTTCGACCGAGGCCGATCCGCAATTGCGGGCCGGCGCGGCGGGAGCCTTCGGGGCGCTGAATCTGCCGAGCGAACGGGTCAAGACACTCATTCTCGATCAGTCGAAGTCATAAGAAGTCTGAAGACAGGAGTCGGATGGCGGTCAGCAGAAAAAAGCGTTTTGCGGATAATTCGTATTATCGCGGGGCGTTCACGTGGATGGGGGTAGGGATCGAGTTCTGTCTGGTGGTCGGAGTCTTTGCGCTGATCGGGTATTTTCTGGACAAGTGGGAGGGGACGAGTCCGGGGTGGATGGTCATCGGTTTTTTTGTCGGATTTGGGGTGATGCTGTACACTATCATCCGTCGTGCTCGGAAAACTCAGGATGAGATGGACGCTGACGACGAGAAAGCCGGTCGGGATGATGAGGTCTAAGCCGCCCAAGGACGACTATCGCACGCCTTTTTTTATGCTTTTTCCGTGGGGTCGGGTTGCCGGATTTCTGATGTTGTTGACATTCGTGATGCTCTTTATCTACCGCCTGAGCCATTCCGGGGGTCAGGCGGCAACAGAGGCGTGTTTTGCCGCGATGGTGCTTGCCTTTGCGGCCGGGGTTGCGGCGATTTATCCGGTGGGCAAGTTCTGGGGAGGCGACCAGTGGCGGATGCTCTTGGGAATTTTTTTAGGGATTTTAATTCGCCTATTGATTGGGGGCGTCGGAGTGATTATAATAACTCTTTTTACGACCATAAATCAGATTTTATTTGTCTTGTTTTTGAAGCTATATTATTTTCTTTTCTTGATTGGCGACACGTGGCTGGCGGTCTGGATGCTGCGGCACAGTCCGACGCCGGAGAGTAAAGAGTCTGTCAATGGGAATCTGTGGGATATTGTCGAGCGGGTTTAACCCGCTGCAGGAAGTGGCCAGCAAGAGGCTGTTTGTCGTGTCTCTTGGGTCGTTGGAGATTCCCTTTACCAATCACATGCTGATCGTGGCGCTCACGGCGCTGTTGCTGATGGTGTTGATCCCGCTGGCGATTCGGCGCGGCATTCGCGTTCCTCGCGGCTTTGGCAGTGTGATCGAGACGATCTGTGTGTTTTTGCGGGAAGATGTGGCGCGGCCGTTTTTGAAGGATGATACGGATCGGTATATCGGGGTGCTGTGGTCGCTGTTTTTCTTTATTCTCGGACTGAACCTGATGGGGCTGGTGCCGCTGGATAGGTTTGTCTGGCTGGTCACGCAAAAAGAGCACAACCATATCGTTGGTGCGCCGACGGCGAATATCTGGGTGACGGGCGCCTTGGCGGGGTTTGCATTTATGCTGTTTCACCTGGCGGGGATTCGGCAAAAGGGGCTGGGCAAATATCTGGCGACGCTGTCGCCGAAGGTGCCGTGGCCGTTGATGCCGTTTATGTTTGTTATGGAGCTGCTCAGCTCATTCGTGCGTCTGTTTTCACTGGCCATTCGTTTGTTTGCCAATATCCTGGCCGGGCATATTCTGCTGGGAGTGCTGCTGGGTTTCATATTGATGTTCAAGACGTTCATGGTGGCCGGGGCGTCTATTTTTGCAACGATGCTGATGAGTCTGCTGGAAATCTTTGTGGCGTTTTTGCAGGCGTATATTTTTACGTTTTTAACGACGATTTTTATTGGATTTGCGATCAGTGAAGATCACTGATGGAATTGATTATTGACGATTGACTATTGACTATTTATTTGGAGGTTACGACACGATGTATGGAATGATTTGGATGGTTCCGATGATGCTGGCACAGGCCGGCGAGGCGCTTGAGCCGGCGGCTGCCGCGGGCGGTTCGACGACAGAAGCGCTGGCCAAGGGCATCAGTGTGCTGGGCGGCGTGCTCGGCGCCGGGCTGATCGTCATCGGGGCGGCACGCGGCATCGGCCAATTGGCCAGCAGCGCCACCGAGGCGATCGCGCGTCAGCCGGAAGCGGGCAACCGCATCTTTACGACGATGATTATCGCCGCGGCGCTGATCGAAGGCGTTACGCTGTTTGCGCTGATCATCTGCTTAATGGCGGTCTTCAGTTAAACATTATAGGATGGGACCTGTTATGCGGGTTAGCCTACTTATTGCAGTTGCGGGACTGCTGGCGTCGATTCCATCGGCACTGGCGGTCGCTGCGCCGGCCGAAAGCGAGTCGTCGCCAAGCGTCTTTGAAGGCTACTACGGCGAGTCGATCTGGACGCTGGTGTGGTTTGCGGTGCTGTTGTTGGTGTTGTGGAGGTTTGCGTGGAAGCCGATTCTGGTCAGTTTGAGTCTGCGCCAGGAGCATATCGAAAAGCAGATTTCCGACGCGGAAAAGGCACGCACCGAGGCGCAAAAGGTGCTGGCCGACTACCACGCCAAATTGGCGGACGCCGACCGACAAGGCCGCGAGATCATCAGCGCCAAGGTCAAAGAGGCCGAAAAGCAGGCGTTGGAAGTCGAACACGCCAAGCAGCTTCAGATCGAGCAGATGCTTGAGCGGGCCGAGGCCGAGATCGAACGCGAGCGACAGGTGGCCGAAGAGCAGCTCTGGAAGGAGGCCGGTCGGATCGTTCAGCAGTTGGGCGAGGACGTGTTCGGCAAGACCTTAAATGCGCAGGACGACCAGAAGCTCATCAACGACGCGATTTCCCGATTGCGAATGCAGCCGGACAGCGGTGAACTGAAACACACTTCTTAACCGACGGCAGGACGACGATGGCGCGTGCGGCACGACATATCATTCACGAGATTTACAGCGACGTGATGTTCGAGTTGGCCCAGGAGGCCGGCGTGGTCGATCCGGTGGTGGACGACCTGGATGCGGTGGCCAAGGTGTTCGACGCGGAGCCGGAGTTTTTGACGCTGCTGACGGTCGGCCAGCTAAGAGAGGAAGAAAAAAGTGCGATATTGCGGCGGGTGTTTGCCGGACGCATCAACGATCTGACGCTGGATTTTTTATGTGTGCTGGCGCGGCGAAATCGGCTGAACTTTCTGTTCGGCATTCAGGATCGCTATCTGGCGTTGATGGATCAGTATCACGATATTCGGCGGATTGACGTCACGCTGGCCAAGCCGCCGAGCGACGAGCAGCTTGAAACGCTTCGGCAGGATATGAAAGAGGCCGTCGGCTCCGACGTGAAGCTGACCGTGCAGGTCGATCCGGAGATATTGGGCGGCATTATTATCAAAAAAGGCGATATGGTAATCGACAACTCGGTGCGGTCGATTTTGAAGCGGACGGTCAAGGCGGTCGTCAACCGGTCCAAAGAGACAAAACAGCAGATTAACTCTTCTGAAAAACAGTAGCGGCGATTATGCGATTTGACGTAAAAGAAATCAGCAGTTTGATTAAAGACGAAGTCCGGCGGTACAAGGCCGAGGCCGATGTCGCGCAGGTGGGGACGGTGCTGGAGGTGGGCGACGGGATCGCCCGCGTCTATGGGCTGGACACGGCGATGGCCGGGGAGATGCTGGAATTCGACGATGGCGTGGTCGGTGAGGCGTTCAATCTCGAAGAAGACGCCATCGGCGTTGTGGTCTATGGCGATTTTACCAAAATCAAAGACGGCGGCCAGGTCCGGGCCACGGGCAAGGTGCTGTCGGTTCCGGTCGGCGAGGCGTTGCTGGGGCGCGTGGTCAACGCCCTGTGCGAGCCGATTGACGGCAAGGGTGAGATTCGCACCGACGCGCGGCGGTATGTGGAGGCCTCGGCGCCGGGCATCGCCGGGCGGCAGCCGGTCAAGCAGCCGCTGGCGACGGGCATCAAGAGCGTCGATGCGATGGTTCCCATCGGACGCGGACAGCGCGAATTGATTATCGGTGATCGCAAGACGGGCAAGACCGCCATCGCGCTGGATACCATCATCAATCAAAAAGGCACGGGGGTGGTGTGCATCTATGTGGCCATCGGGCAGAAGGAAGCGACGGTGGCCGAGGTGGTGGCGATCCTTGAAAAACACGGTGCAATGGCGCATACGGTCGTGGTGTCGGCCTCGGCGTCGGACAGTACGGCCATGCAGTATATAGCGCCGTATGCCGGCACGGCCATCGCCGAGTACTTTATGGTTGAGAAAAAGGGACACGCCCTGTGTGTGTATGACGATTTGAGCAAGCACGCGATTGCGTATCGGGAACTGAGCCTGCTGCTGCGGCGGCCGCCGGGGCGCGAAGCGTTTCCGGGCGATATTTTTTACCTGCACAGCCGCCTGCTGGAACGCAGCGCCAAACTGTCCGACGCGCTCGGCGGCGGGTCGATCACGGCCTTGCCGATTGTCGAGACACTCGAAGGGCAGGTCTCGGCCTATATCCCGACCAATATCATATCGATCACCGACGGGCAGATTTATTTGCAGCGTGAGTTGTTTTTGGCGGGGGTGCGTCCGGCGATAGACGTCGGGATCAGCGTCAGCCGCGTCGGCGGCGACGCCCAGCAGAAGGCGATGAAGAAAGTCGCCCCCAAGCTGCGTCTGGAACTGGCGGCGTTTCGCGAGTTGCAGGATTTTGCCCGGCTGGGGACAGAGTTGGACGAAGCGGCCCAGCGGCAGTTGGATCGCGGCTATCGGATGGTCGAACTGCTCAAACAGCGGCAGTTTTCGCCGATGGGCGTCGCCGAGCAGGTCATCAGTATTCTGGCCGGGGCCAGCGGGGTGCTGGACGACATCGACACGTCGCGCGTGAATCATTTTGTCGAGGAGTTGATCGGCTGGTTGCGGCTGGAAGCGCCGGAGTATCTCGATACGATTGAAACGACGGGCGATATTGACGAGGCGCTGATGGCAGGCCTCAGCGACGCCGTCGAAGCCTATAAAACAATCTACAAATTCTCATTCGGAGCCTGAGAATCAATCAAAAATCAAAGATCATAATGAAAAAAAACAAATCAAAATTTATAAAGAGGGGATTCTGTTGCGGTTGTCTTCTACCCCCTCCCCCCTTCGGGGTACTCCCCCTTGGCAGGGGGAGAGCTTTTTTAAATTTTGCATTGTCATTTTACATTTTACATTTTACTTTTAACATTTAACAAACGAATGTCCAATACACGGCAAATTCTGGTTCGAAAGAACGCGGCGTCGAACATCTGCAAGGTGACCGGCACGATGGAGACCATCAGCGCCGTGCGCTATCGGCAGTATTACAACCAGTGGCAGGAGGGACAGGCGTTTTACGAGTCGCTGGCGCAGTTGGCGTATCTGGCGGTCTCGGCCGAGCAGTCCATCGACCATCCGCTGATGAAGCCGCCGGCCAGCAAGACGCAGGCCGTCATTGTCATCGGGTCGGATCGCGGGCTGTGCGGGGCGTACAACAACGACCTGTATCGGCAGATCGACACGCATACCAAGATGGCCAAACGCTTCGGACGCGAGCTTCGGTTTTACGCCAAAGGACGCAAGGTGCTCAGTTATCTGGAGCATCGGGACATTACGCCGGTCAAGGTGTATGACGAATTTGCCGAAGCGCCGTCGGCCGAACAGATCAAGGCGATGGCCGATGATTTTACGCAGCAGTACCTGGCCGGCGAGATCGGGCGGCTGGGGATCGTGTATAACCGGTTCTTTTCGGCAGCCAGCCAGAAGGTGCAGACGCTGACAATCCTGCCGGTGGTCGATCTGATTGACGACCTGACGACGCGGGCGACGGCCATCTGGCCGTGGGAATTGAGCTTTGAGGAGTTTATGCTCCGGCCGTCGGCGGCGGAGATATTCGATGGATTGGCGACGATGATTGTTCGCACATCGATACAGGGCTGTTTTCTGGAAGCTGCGGCCAGCGAGCATCTGTCGCGGGTGGTGTGTATGCGCAACGCGACGGACAACGCCGAGGAGATGATTACGGAACTGTCCAAAGAATATAACCGCGCCCGACAGGGACAGATTACGGTCGAGCTGCTGGACATCGTCGGTGGCGTGGAAGCGATGAAGTAAAAAACGAGATTTTAATTTCGAAATTCGAATTTCGAAATTCGAAACAAATCTAAAAGAGAAAGGTCAGAAATTCAAAACGAGTTAGCAGCTTTTTTAGACCCGCAAGCGGAGTGTTTTGTGAATTTGAATTTTTGTAATTTGAGTTTGTTTCGTATTTCGTATTTCGTGCTTCGTATTTTAGTCACAAGGAAATTATCGAAATCAATAACGGACATGTAGGAATGAACCGAGGCAGAATAACACAGATCATCGGCAGTACGTTCGAGGCGGAGTTCGTCGGGCGCGTACCGCAAATTTATAATGCGCTGCAGGTCAAGGCAACCTGCGACTGGGGCGAAATCGACCTGATTGGCGAGGTGCAGCAGCACTTGGGCGGCGGGCGCGTACGGGCGATTGCGCTGGGCAGCACCGCCGGGCTGCGGCGCGGGCTGGAGGTCGTCGATACCGGTGAGCCGGTAACGGTTCCGGTGGGCAAAGAGACGCTGGGGCGCGTGTTCAATCTGCTGGGCAAACCCGTGGACAGCGGCCCGGACATCACCGTAACCAAACGGCGACCGATCCACCGCAAGCCGCCGAAATTCACCGATCTGACGGCCGAGTCGCAGATGTTCGAAACGGGTATCAAGGTGGTCGATCTGCTCTGTCCTTTCGTCAAAGGCGGCAAGACTGGCCTGTTCGGCGGAGCGGGCGTCGGCAAGACGGTACTGATTCAGGAATTGATCGCCCGCATCGCTACCCAGCACGGCGGCTATTCGGTGTTTGCCGGGGTGGGCGAGCGGACGCGCGAGGGCAACGACCTCTGGCTGGAGATGCAGCGGACGCGCATCGGCGATACGGCGGCGACGGTCTTGCAAAATACCTGTCTGGTCTTCGGGCAGATGAACGAGCCGCCGGGCGCGCGGCTGCGCGTGGCGCTGACGGGGCTGACGATGGCCGAGGCTCTGTGCGAAGAAGGTCGGGGGGATATTCTGCTCTTTATTGACAATATTTTCCGGTTTTCGCAGGCCGGCTCGGAAGTGTCGGCGCTCTTGGGGCGGATTCCCGGCGCGGTGGGCTATCAGCCGACGCTGGCCAGCGAGATGGGCCAACTTCAGGAGCGGATCGCCTCGACGACGACCGGGGCGATCACGTCGGTGCAGGCGGTGTATGTGCCCGCCGACGACCTGACCGACCCGGCGCCGGCGACGACGTTTACGCATCTGGATTCGTCGGTGGTCTTGTCGCGGCGGATTACCGAAAAAGGCATTTACCCCGCCATCGACCCGCTGGAAAGCTCGTCGCGAATTCTGGATGTCAATGTCGTCGGTGAGGCGCACTACAAGACCGCCCAGAAGGTGCTGGAGTTTTTGCAGCGGTATAACAGCCTGCAGGATATCATCGCGATTCTCGGCATCGACGAACTGAGCCGTGAGGACCGTCTGACGGTGTCGCGGGCGCGCCGCTTGGAGCGGTTTTTCTCGCAGCCGTTCATCGTCACCAAGCAGTTTACCGGCATGGACGGCAAGTATTGTCCGGTGGCCGATACCGTGCGAAGCTGCCGGGAGATTTGCGACGGCAAGTGGGACCACCTGCCGGAACAGGCGTTTATGTATATCGGCAATGTCGAAGAGGCCCAGGAAAAAGCCCAGAAAAAATAATTCTCAATTCTTAATTCTAAATTCTTAATTAATGATGGTTGGTTTATCGCTCGGAAAATTCAGGGTGGTGCTACTGACGCCGAAGGCGAGTCTCTTGGACTGCCGGGCTGGGTCACTGGTGCTGCCGGGCAACGACGGCTACTTCGGCGTGTTGCGCAATCACTGTCCGATGCTGGGTACGCTGAGCCGGGGGATTATGCAGGTGCGCGAGATTCCCGGCCGAAGCGACGCCTTTTTTGTGGTGGAGGGGGGGTTCGTGCGGGTGGCCGAGAACCATGTTACCGTGCTGGCCTACGAGGTCACGACGTTCGAAGAGAAAGACGAAAAGGCGACAGAAAAAATGCTGTATCATGCCCGAAGTGTCGCGGCCGGACAGGCGTATATCCGATCGCAGCAGGACGCGATTGACGTGGACAAGGCCCGGCTGATCGTCCACATGGCCGAACTGGCGGGCATCCAGCTGGCCGTGGAAAAGGATGAGCAGTTCCTCGGTTCATAAACTGTGGACGAAATTTGTTTGAATCCGGCTGTTTTTGTGGATACAATCGACAGGGATCGGTCTTTCCGACAGGTGGCGAGCACGGCAAGCGGGCGCGAAAGTCCCTTGTGCATGTGGATAAACGTAAGGCCGATGCCTACAATGTTTTGCGCTCGTAGCTCAGCTGGATAGAGCAACGGATTTCTAATCCGTAGGTCGCAGGTTCGAATCCTGCCGGGCGTGTTTCACTTTTTAGCCCAAAAACCCCGATTTTAGCCGAAATACAATGGTTTAGTTCCAAACTCCATATCGATTACGAATTAAGCCGAGAACCCAAGTCAATCCTGATTGATCCGGATGGGACGATTCTTTGGACTGGATCTCCGAGCGAAGAAATGCTTGAAGCGCTCAAAACCTTGGTCCATTAAATTATATCTGTTCTTTATGGGAGTGAAAAAATGGAGATTGTCAAAGAGATTGGCAAATGAGCAACGACGTCGCCAACTCTTCGGGGCGTCGCCAGCTTCCGATGCCGTCCCACCACACGGCGGCGTAATCGACGCAGTGTCCGGACGGATGGCGGCTCATTTCTTCGCGAATCATCTGATGCACAAAGCGCATACAGGCAATCTTTCCCGTCCGCCAGGCCTTGGCGCCCGCCTCGGCGGTGCGCTGTCGTGCCAGCCCCGGTTCGCCTTTGCCGCCGCAATACAACCCGGCCAATTCGGCGGCGATATCCCGAAACGCCGCTTCCCATTGGCCCCGGAGTATTTTCTCCGATTGTTCCAGTGAGGCCAGCAAGGCCGCGTTTTCGCGTTGAATGCGTTCTTTTTCGGCATTTGCTTTGGCGATCCGCTCGGTACGATGCCGGACGCTTTTCGGAAGTATCGATTCGACGCCGCCGACCACCGAGTCCAGGATCACCCACGTCATAAACGTCATCCCCAGCGTTCCTTCTGCAACCATTCGGGCCGATAAAGTCCAATCAGGGATGTCGAAGCTGCAGAACAAGCCCGCAACCGCCCCCCAAAAAGGGGCCGAATCATA
This sequence comes from Phycisphaerae bacterium, assembly GCA_012729675.1. Lineage (GTDB taxonomy): Bacteria > Planctomycetota > Phycisphaerae > Sedimentisphaerales > Anaerohalosphaeraceae > T3Sed10-213. The sequence goes on from JAAYCR010000020.1 coordinate 22,045, forward strand.
GAAGAACAGATACGCCGGAGACGTGGACAGCGGATGCTCTTGGGCGTACTGAGCGCGTGCCACACCGCGATACAACGCGAACAAATAAAACGTCAGCAGGAACGCAAACAAGACCGCCGAATATCCGGAAATGGAAAAAATCACCCACCATCGAAACCCTGCCTGACGCAGCGAGATTACGAGCAATGCGGCCGCGCAGCATGTAAACCATGCAGTTCCCAAAATATGGATCCGCTTAAGCAGTCGCTGTGTGGTCATCATTGCATGTCCCCCCGGCGCTGAGCCGGTCAAGTCGGCTAACCGCCGCCGCCCACTGCACGCACCGCCGCGCCGGCCTGAAAGACCGGGCCAAGGATTTCGCCCATCGTCAGACCGATGGCTGAAAAGACTGTCGGCGGCACATAAATAATGTCCCCTTCTTCAAGGAGTACGACATGATCCATCCGGCCGCGGATCACCATATCCCGATAGTCCAGTCGGAAGATCGAGGATCGTTCGCCGGGGATGTGCGACGGGCGAATCACCTGAATCTGTTCTTTCCATGCAAAATCGTTCGGGATGGCTCTGGCCAGTGCCGACAAGGTGGTTTCGCGACCGGTGAAGATTTGAGCACCAGGATTTCGTACCTGACCGAGGATATAATATAGTTTGCTGCGATTTTCCACACGCACATCAATCGGGTGCTCCCCCGTCAACCGGTACAGATCGGTAAGCCGCTGGCCGATCAGCTCGGCCACCTGCCGCGGCGTTTTGCCCGCCACGGGAATCTCGCCGATCTTCTCATACGAGATCATCCCATCGGGTCGAATCGACTGGGTTTGTCCTATCGAGTAACCGTGTCCGGCCAGCTCAGGGATACCGGTGGCAATAACGGTTACCTGGTCCGGTGGCTGGATAATGTAATCGTCTCCGGTTACGTCTGCCTGGTCGGGCTTGAGAAACACGTTCAAATCTTCCGGGCGTGAATCAAAACATCCGCTGAGCATTACACCCGTCAGAGACAATACAAGTGTCAAAACCATCGCACGCTTAGACATGGTTCTCCCTTTCCATCGCATAAGATTTCGATCCTTAAATTATTTGTACAGTACGCACATTATAGACAAATTGATACCGTTTGTCAAGGCCTTATTCGACCTATCTTTAGTATTGTTCGGTGATTAACGACATCCATACAAACAAGATCCCTAATCTGAAGTATCTAAAGAAACCATTTTCAGACGCCAAAAGCAGATTATTATTTGTTGGATTGATTTCTTTGGTTTTATCGGACTTATAGTGTACCGATATAGCCGGCGTCGCTGCAGAGCGTCAGGATGTTGTGGCCCAATGGGGCGGCATCGTCGGACCCCCGCGTGCCGCCTTCGACCAGCACCACAACGATGATGATACGCCCTGCACTATCTTCGGCAAAACACTCAAACCAGGCGTGTTCGGGGTTTTCGGTCGAGCCGGTCTTGCCGAAGATTTTCAGCCCGCGGTTGAACAGGTCGCTGTTGCGGAATTTGCTGTAGGCGCTGCCGCCTTCGGCATTGACCACCGCCGCCATTCCGTCACGCACCGTCTCGACCGTTTGTCTGGAAATTGGCAGCCGCCGCTGGCCGCGTTCGTTGAAATAGTCCTCTTCATCGAGGATCAGCCGCGGCTGTTTATAAATGCCGCCGCGGGCAATAGCCGCCAGGGCGTTGGCCACCTGGAGGACGGTGACGCGCAAGTTGCCCTGGCCGATCCCCCACCATTTGCGTTCCCAGTCCGGAATGACTGGCAGATCCTCGGCGGCTGAGGCCGGGCGGGGTTGAACGATATTCACGGGGTCATAGACCAAACTGCCGTGCGCCTGACGGAGTCGCGGCGCCGCGTTGGCAAATTGCGGATTGGTCTCGATGAAAGCTTGCGGAAAATCGATATTTAATATCGCTCTGCCGAATCCCAGATCGAACAGCCAGGATTGCAGCGCTTTGCCGTCCAGCCGATGGGCCAGTTGCGAGAAATAAATGTTGCAGCTTCCCCGCATGGCGTTGCGGGCGTTGTTGCCGCCTTCGTGTTCCCATCGCCAGTCGTGGCAGCTTCCGTAATTTCGCTGCAGCAGACAGCGCGGCCACCCCGACGGCGGGCCGGTATAGGGGCAGTGGATGATTTCGCCGGCGTGGGTTTTGCCCTCTTCCAATCCGATCAGCAGCACCAGCGGCTTGGCGCATGAGCCGGGGGGATAATTGTTTTCCAGTGCCTTGTGGGTCATCGGCAGGTTGGGGTCGCTGATCAGTCTGCCGTAATCGCGGCGGACGGTGTTCAGGTCAAACACCGGGGTCGAAACCGCCGCAAGGATGTCGTTGGTCGCTCCGTCCAGCACCACCGCGACGCACGGGCTGGCCGCGCTCGGGTTGGTCTTCGGGTCCAGCAGCAGCGCCTCGATCTGCTGCTGCAGCTCGATGTCCAGCGTCAGTTGTACGTCGCCGCCGAATTGCGGCTCGGTGCGTGACAGTTCGTTGCCGTCTTTGTCATAGACTACCCTTCCTCGCCGCCCGCGCAGGATCGGCTCAAAGGCCTTTTCGATGCCGTCTTTGCCGAGTACCTCGCCTTCGAGATAACGCAGGTATTCATCGTCCTCAAAAAGCTGCATCTCGTGTTCCTGTCCCGGCGCGACCCAGCCGAGAAACTGGCAGGCCGCCGTGCCGTAAGGATAGCTGCGCCGGGCTTCGGGGCGTATCGTCAGCCCCTGCATCTGCACCAGCTCTATTTGCGCATTCAGCAGCGATTCATCGGATGAAAGCTCGATCAGCGGATAAAAATCGCTCATCTCGCGCAAATCCATCCGCACCAGTTGCGCCGGCGGGATGTCGTCGCGCTGGCGGCGGTACTCGGCCATCGTAGCGTCGGGGTTACGCCGGTGCCACCAGATGTAACGGGATAGCTCCCAGATGCGGTTGTTGATGTCTTCGATGCGGTTTTCGATCTCGTCGCGCGGCACCTCGCCCAGAAACGCCGCCAGTTCCATCGCCCGCCAAAGCATCTGTCGGGAATCTTCCCATTGAAGATGCATTCGTGCTTCCACTTCATGGTAAGGATTTGCATCGTTGACCTGCCGTTGGATATGCCCTTGACGCCAGCGGACATCCGCCAGACGGGTCAGTTCGTAATTGATATACAGCGAAAACGCCGGCCGATCCAGCGCTAGTGCCTGTCCGTTGCGGTCGATGATTTTGCCTCGCACCGTCGCCAGCGACTCCGGGGGCAATATCCGCAACTCGTCCGTGCGCTGACGCGCCTCCTCGGCGGCCAGTATCTGCAAAAATGCCAGCCGAACCAAGGCCACGACCAGCACGGCGACGCACAGACCGATAAATATTTTTAAACGACGCTGGTACATAATAAAGACATATAGTAATACCGCACAACTTCTGCAGATCGTCTGCGATTATGACAGAACAATCAAAGAATATAAATCAAAAGAAAAAAAGACAGATAAAATTTGTAAGATTTTAGCGGTGTGAAGCAATGCATTCTTTCAATGCCGGTAGCTGGCCGGTTTTGGTATATATTTTCAATGCCTCTTTCACCGTATCCACGGGGTTTAATCCCCGCTGCTTAATCGTAA
>JAAYCR010000021.1 GCA_012729675.1 Phycisphaerae bacterium
CGATGGATTCCAACGATAACTGCATTATTGATCTTGAAGATCTTGCAGAATTGGCTGGAATGTGGATGGAAAACCGCCTCCTCTTTGCCGACTAAGCAGTAAGGTCGAAAAGGACGTATCAAAGGGTTTCCGGGTGTCGATTCAGATGCCCGGAAACCTTTTTTTTGTCACGGGGGACAATCCGTCGGCATTTCACTATGCCTTTCAAGTCATCCCACTGGCATATAAAAAAAGCCCGTGCACGATGGCACGGGCTTGTGGCTAAACTTGCATATCACGGGCAAGATACCCGTGCCGCAGTTAGTTGATCTCTTCTTCGATCCAGCCGAGCAGTTCTTTCAGGTCCGCCATCTGGGTATCGCCCATGTGCGCGATGCGGAAGGTGAGGTCTTTGAGCTTGCCGTAGCCGTTGCCGAAGACGGTGTTGTGCTTTTCGCGCAGGGCCTTGTTGACCGCGGCGATGTCGATGTTTCGCGTGTTCTTGAATGTCGTCAGCGTGTTGGAGGCGTACTGTTCTTCCGGCAGCACCTCGAAGCCCTGACTCCTGCCCCAGTTGCGGACGTAGTCGGCCATCTTTTTGTGCCGCGCCCAGACGTTTTCCATCCCCTCTTCGAGGAAGCGGTTGGCCTGATAATGCAGTGCCATGATGTGCGGAATCGACGGGGTCGTCGGGGTCTGGTCCTTGGCCTCGACCTTGGCGAATTCCTGAAAGTCAAAGTAATAGCCGCGTTCGGGGACGGATTCGCTCTTTTTCAGCGCCCGGTTGCTGACGGCGGCAATGGCAAATCCCGGCGGAATCGAAAACGCCTTCTGCACCGAGGCAAACGCCACGTCCCAGCCCAGCTCGTCAAAGTGCAGCGGCAGGCCGACTACGCCGCTGACGGTATCGACGAACACCAGCACGTCGGGATACTTTTTCTTCATCATCTTGCTGATTTCATAGACCGGGTTGGTCAGGCCGGTGCTGGTCTCGTTGTGTACCAGCGTCAGGATCGGGTACTTGCCGGTGGCCATTTTCTCGTCGATCATCTCCGCGGTGATCGCCTGTCCCCATTCGACCTTCAGTTCTTCGACCTGGCGGCCGCACGACTTGGCGACGCTGGCGAACTTGCTGCTGAACGCCCCGCAAGACGTGCACAGGATGACTTCATCCTTCTGGACGCAGTTGCGAATGCAGCCTTCCCACATCCCGGAGGCCGAGGAGGTACTCAGGAAAATATGCTGCTCGGTAAAGAGCAGCTTCTTGAGCATCGCGACGGTTTCGCTGTGAAGCTGCGAATAATCTTTGAGGCGATGGCCCAGCGTGGGGCGCGCCAGTTGCTGCAGGACTTCGGGCAGGACATGCACCGGCCCGGGGATGAACAGTTTCGGCGGGTTTCTCCAGTCAATCATTGCACACTCTCCTGAATTTTGGGGTTTGAGAATACGGGTTTTATGGATTCAATCGGGAGCTTGTTGATCGTTACGCCCGAAAACAGCTTGGGGTAAAAGAATGTGGACTTTTGCGGCATCTTTTCGCCGACGGCGGCGATGTCTTTGACCTGTTCGATGCGGGTGGAGTTGACGAAGAAGGCCGCCTCGGCCGTGCCGTCGTCGATGCGCGCGATGCAGCGGTCGATGGCGTTGCCCAAGTCTTTGATGTATTCCAGGTGGCTCTGGGCGGCCAGCTTGGCGTCGCAGATGCCCAGATGCCGGTCGAGGATCAGCGTGTGCAGGACGTTGATGTCCAGCCCGCGGGCCGCGTAACTCATATCGCCTGCGGCGTGCAGCATCGCGTCGGCGTTGGTCAGCAGGAGGGCGTAAAACGCGCTGCCGCCGGCGTAGAGGCCGAAGATGTTGCGGGCGTTTTCGCCTTGGCGTACCATCTCGGCAAACATCGCCGCGCGGGCGGCCTGTTTCTGCGCGGCGGTTTCGAACGTGAAGGTCTTGACTTCAAAATCCGCCTCCAGACCTCTGAGCAGCGCCTTTTCGTCGAAGTCGGGCATGTTCACAATCATCCGGTGCGTCGGCTGAATCACCAGCCCCGGATTGTGCGTATTGACGAAGGTCATCATCAGGTACTGCGCCTCATCGCGTCCCGTCTCGGCCCAGTAGTTCAGCGCCGTTTCGTACCGGTGATGGCCGTCAGCGATGATGGTCTGCTTGTCCTCAATGGCCGCGGCAAACAGGTCAATCAGGACCGGGGCCGTGATGCGGTACACCCGGTGGTGGACATTTTCGGGATCAGTAAACTCCAGCACCGGTAAGGAGTGCCGGGCGGCCTCAAAGAGCTGCCGGTCGGTGTTGGTCGGGTCGTCATACAGCATAAAGATCTGCCCGAACTGGGCCGCCGTCGCCCGCGTCAGGTTCAGGCGGTCGGCCTTGGGGCCTTCCAATGTCTTTTCGTGCGCCCGCACCCCCTTGCCGAACGGCTCGATCTTGCCCAGTGCGATGACACCGCTGCGCTCGTACGCCTGTCCGGCGATCTGAAAATTCTGGACATACGCATAAATCGACGGCTCGGCATCCTGCTTCAGCGCCCCGTCGGCGAGGGCCTTTTCAAGATACGCCGCGGCGCGGGTATAGACGTTGTCCTGCTCGTTATCATCCGGCGTTGCTTTGCCGCGAATCGCCCGGACGATATTGTAGGGGTTCTGTGCGTAGAGTTTTTCCTGCTGGTGGACGTCGATGACATCGTAGGGCGGGGCAATACAAGCTCCGGGGTCGCCTGCGATATCCTTGTCAAACCGATACGCCGCAAAGGGTTTTATCTTCATTGTTCAGGAGTCGATAAGCCTTAAATATCAATTAATGTGCCGTATGGAACAACAAAGTGTAATCACGGCACAAACGAATCGTTACTATAACACATTAACAGGTGTTTTCAAACAAAAAGTAAGAGGATTTTGAAAATCTGCGTGTTGTTTTGAGCGTTTCTTCTGCCGAAAAGCCGTTGCGGTTTTTGCATCACGTGTTAAGATGGCCCAACGCACGAAAACACAATTCAGGATGAATAACGATGAGCAAGCAGGAACGTACCAACTATCAGAAGAAAGTCATTTCTCGCTATTATGAGAATCTCGATACCATTACGCTGACGAAATTGCAGGAGCTGGTGACGGAATTGTATCTGGCCGAGACGGCGGCGCAGAAAGACCGGCTCTGGAAGCGGGTGGAAACGGCGATGGTCAAGATGAAGGTCGCCCCGGCCGTCGCCCGGCACCTGATGGCCCAAAAAGACGTGCGTCTGCTGGCCGAGAACCTCAATGACTGGCTCAAAAAAGCCCGATAGCCCTCCGATTTGTATCCACCACATGGTTGTAAACCGGACTCGATTCCCCCAGAACATGGACACTTTTATCTTTTGTTATCTCCAAAAAAACATCAAAAACTTAAAGAAGTCCTTTTCCGGCCTCTGAAATTGGACGACATAAGGGGGTGAAAACCGATACCGAAGACCCGGGGCACCGGTTTGCGGCGAGCGGTTAAAATTTTACAAATGCAGAGCGGATTAAGTCGGAGAGTGCATCATGTTCGATTTTTTTGGGTTCAGAAAGAAATCGCAAAAAACCAAAGTGCTGGTCGTTGACGATGAGCCGAATATCGTCCAGACGCTCAAAGATCGTCTGGAGATGAACGACTATGAAGTGTTGACCGCCCATAACGGCGTTGACGGCCTCAAGGCCGCTCAGGACGGAACGCCCGATATTATCCTGCTGGACGTGATTATGCCGATGATGGACGGCCACGAGATGCTCGAACAGCTCCGCGAGAAGGAATGGGGCAAGACGATGTCTGTGATTATGCTGACCGCCCGCAGCCAGGCGCAGGATATCGCCCGGGCGCGTTCCTGCGGCATCGACGATTACATCATCAAGCCTTTTGACCTGAGCGAACTGCTGGAAAAGATCGAAAACATCATCGAACATCGCAAGGTGACGGCGACGGTCTGAGTTCGCCAGGAATCGTGCCCCGATGCGGATTGACACCCTAATGGTGCGCCGCGTCCTCAAAGACCTCTCTGAGAAACTGTTTCATCGCGGCCCATGAGTGTTTATCGGCCTTTTTGTCGTAGGTGGACGATTTCGCAGGGTCGTCTCCGGTCTGGGGGTTGGTGAAACTGTGTACCGCCTTGCCGTAATAAATCATCTGCCAATCCGCATCCGCTTTCTTTAAATCCTCCCACAAATCCTTCCACATTGAACAAACCGCTTTGATGGTCAATCCGCAGCATCACCACATCGTCGGGGTGTATCATAATTTGTGAATTAGAAGGGATCATCGTATATTCCTTTCATTCCGGTTTTGCCGATAGGGCCTGACGCGTTCGTCGCGTCCGCCCGGCGTTCAGCTTGCTTTCTCAATATTGCGGCAGCGCAGGGGTACGCCATCGGTAAATTCCTGAATATGGTGTCATTAAATGCTTAGACGGCCATACGGCCTCCCTTGTGCTCCGGAAAACGGGTGCGGATGCCCGCAAGTAGAAAGAGATACACGGAATTATAAGGAAAATGAGGCAAGGAAGGGATTTGTCTTGACCCTGCGGCAGCGAATTGTGTAAAATCGTTGATGTCGTTAGGAGAAACAGGTGTTTTGTTGCCGTGTATTTGGGAAAAGTCAGATAAACAATGCGAACGTTTACGGACAGGCCTATAAACCAAAACTAACTTAATTAATCAGGAGGTTATCCAATGTACCGCAGACTCACAATAATTCTGCTCGCAGCGATAATGACAGTCGGAGTTTGTGCAGCTCAGCAGGGCCGGCCGACAGCAGTGAACAATGAAAACGCCCCGGCCATAAACCAGCCCGTTCAGCCCACGTACCCGATACCGCCTGCCGGCTTTGACCGTGTCCGCCAGGGAGTCGAAAGGGGCAAGTTGGAAAGAGTGGACTATGAAGCCACCGCTGTCAGCGAAGGATTACAACGCTGGATGGAGGTCTATACCCCGGCCGGCTATTCCACCGACAAGAAGTACCCCGTGCTCTACCTGCTCCACGGTATCGGCGGTAATGAAAACAGGGAATGGACCCGGCAGGGAGTCGCCAATGTCATCCTTGACAATCTTATTGCCGAAAAGAAGATCGTACCCATGATTGTCGTCTTCCCCAACGGCAATGCCACAGTTCCCGCACCTGCCGGTCAAACCGATGCTGCCGGAGGCCGGGCCCCGGCAAGAGGCGGCGCAGGACGCGGCGGCATGATGGGTGGCGGTTGGGGGGAGAATTTCACGAACGACCTGCTCAAAAATATCATTCCTTACATCGAATCGCACTATTCCGTACATACCGATGCCAAACACCGCGCTCTGGCCGGTTTGTCCATGGGCGGTATGCAAACCCGCTCGATTGCCCTGCCCAATATTGACAAGTTTTCCTATATCGGCATCTTCAGCGGCGGCAACATTATGCCGGAAAACATCACCGATATGGACGCCTTCAAAAAACAGGTCAACGTCGTGTTTATGAGTTTCGGCAGCAGGGAAGGTTCCGCTTCCCGCGGCGGCGGTTCTGCTCCCTCTGGTCCCGAGGGCATTCGGCTTGCCACAGATGCACTGACCCAGGCCGGGGTCAACGCCGTTTGTTACGTCTCACCGGATTCGGCACACGATTTCACAACCTGGAAACGCAGTCTGTATTATTTCACTCCGCTGTTGTTCACGGATGCGTCGTCTGCTCCGGCTGCGACGGTCTCCACCTCCATTGATGCCTCTCGCAAACTCAAGAACGCTCCGGTCCCCAGCGCCGGTTTCGGCAAAGAGCTTGGGGATTTCAAGAGCGGAAAACACACGATCACGAGCGCCGATCTTGAACGCGAATTCATCATTGATATTCCCGAAAATTACGACAAGAACACATCGTACCGGCTGATTTTTGCCATGCATATGATGGGCGGCAGTATGCAAACGATGGTCGATAACAACTTTTATGGACTCAAGACCTATGCCCGAAGAGAAAATATCCCGGTTATTTTTGTGGCTCCTCAGGGATACACCGACCGTTCTCCCTGGCGAGGCAGGGATGATAAAGACCATATTTTCTTCGCGGACATGCTCGCCCTGTTCAAGGAGAAGCTGAGCGTGGATACCTCTCGCGTATTTTGCTGCGGCTTCAGCTTCGGGGCAATGATGACCTATTCGCTCTCGTTAAATTTCCAGGACGAACTTCGCGCGGTTGCCTGTTATGCTCCGGCCAATTGGAATATCTATCTTCCTGAGAATACAGGAAAACCCCTTGCGTTTTTCAGCACGACCGGCACCGACGACGGCCTTTGCAGGTGGATCAACTCGGATGAACGAAAACAAGGCGGGAAATATTGCGTCCTGACGCACCTCGAAAACAACGGGCTTACAGAAATGCCCGAAATACCCATCGCAACCACCCCCAGGCATATCACCACTGAGTTCGAAGGGCTTCCGGAAGAATATCCCGTGTTATTTGGCTCTTTCGTGGGCGGGCATACAGATAATATGCGGGACCCCGGATCGAATGTCAACTGGATTGCAAAAGAGACCTGGGACTTCTTCATGCGGTTTTAGACATCGGGAAAGAACAGTTTGTGCAAGCCATTTCATAACCTTCCGAGCGTTATGAAATGGCTTGCAGGAGCCTATTATGAATAGGAGCGAATGTCGTTTCAGCAGCGCAGCGATATGGTTTTTAGGATGGGGCCTCGTATTTGCGGTGTATTGTTCGGCTTCTCAGGAGTTGTCGGAACAGACGATAAAGAATCGTGATCTATATTTTCATAATGAACCTTCGGCGGATGACTCCGGTACATGTCGGTTGGTGGAATATAAAGTCTGGATTTATTATCAGGCCGCCCCGGGTGAACCCTATTCGAAACGGGTGCCGGGAATTTGTCCTCAATGGCGTCCGAAAGCTTATGACGGTGAAATTCGAAAATTCTATCTGTTCCTGCCGGTCGGGTATGATGGAAAGTCTGAGCTGTGGATAGCGGACGTTGAAGGATGTTTATGGGGCAAAGCTGCTGAGGGATACTTTCAGATCAATACAACTCCGGTTCTATCTTCTGACGGAAGGGTACTGGCAAGCGTTTTTCGGCCCTTGACAGAAGTTCAAAAAGGGCACTATTATCTTACTGCTATTGAGATTAATGACAGCATTAGCACGCCCAGTGTTCAACAATGGTTATACCATAGTGAAGGTGCGGCGATTTCCGATTTGGAATTTATTGACCGAGATACGCTTTCTTTTTCTCTGAATAAGCATGATGAAGCACAGGACAGAATGATCAAAGAAACCAAGGAAGTAAAGGTATACCGGAACGTAGCAGAGTCATTCAAGGAGCAAAAGGAATACTTTCTGAAACATGAGCGAGTGCAAGTGACAGGGTGGGATTATGCCAGGCAGATTCTGTTGGGACATGGGACCTACACGGGGTATTCCGGCGGCAAACAATACCATAGCGGATGGGTGGCCATACAAATGAATAACGGCATGCTTTTCCTTACCAAGCCGCTTCAGTTAGACGACATTTTTTCTTTTATGACAGAATACAACCTGAATTCAGAGGGCTTTGCATCTGAATAAATAACAGTCAGCAGTCAACCGTCAATTCCAAGGTATGTTATGGCGGGGGTTTTATTGTGCTGTTCAGTCTGTGGACGAAGGGGGCGGTGACGTTTGTTTTAGAATGCCCCCCCCTATAAGATGGAGCCCCAGTTCATCGGTTGATTGTTGACAGAGGTAACGCCTACCCGGCGGATACACCACGTCTCATCCGGCTGCTGGATAAGCTCGATCTGCAAGGAGATAAAAATCACTGAACCGAACGCCGCATATCGGCTTTTCGGGTCCAAATGCATGACCGTATCCAGATCCACCACCCCGCTTCGTGCTTCCAGCGTCAACTGCAAGTGCTGAAACCGGATTTTATTGATCGCCGCGCCGGTCAGCAACCGTTCGGCGGAGGCCAGCATTTGATTGCGGCTGCGATGATAGCCGTCGTCATAATCGTCGCAAATCAACACGGCCAGTGACGGCAAATCCTCCTCAATCGCCGCCTGCCGACATTGGCGAATAATCGCGTGAATTTTTTCACTGTCGGTTTGCACTGCGTGATCCAGCCCGAATCCCAGCGCCGCCAGCAGCACAGGGGCCAGCAGCGGGAGATAGTCCCATTCGGGTTTGGCCCGCCGTATAAGCGTTGCCGGAATCAGTGCCATTGCCGCCAGCGTCAGCAGCAGCCACGGATGTTCAAAGACGTTCATCATCGGCGGGGGTCTCCTTTCGGGAATGGCACAGGCGAATGTCCATCGCACTGAGCAGTTCGTTGGCGATGCGGTCGGTCAATTCTTTTTGCAGGGCCGTGACGGAAATATAGCCGGCGTCGAGCGCGGTGGTGTCGGTCCAAAGGCTGGTTGTGCCGTCGCGATGGGCGCCGCCGCTGAGCAGATAGGTCGCCTGTCCGTTGGTGGAGCTTATGTTATAGAACTCGTCGAACCCGCTGACCGACTGCGGCACCACCCGAACGCCTTTGGGCGGCCCTTTGGAAAGCTGCGGGATGTTGATATTGACAATCTTGCCGTCCTGTAAGTCTCTGAGCTGTTCGATGATCTCGAAGGCATACGCGGCGGCTTGATCCAGATCGAGCGGTTCGTCCATCGCTGCGCTGACCGCGATGGCGGGGAGGTTATAAAACGCCCCCTCGATGGCTCCGGCGACTGTTCCCGAATAAAAGATGTTGATGCCGACATTGGCGCCGTGGTTCATCCCCGAAACGACAAGGTCAATTTTGTCGCGGGGACTGAGCAGGGCGTTGAGCGCCAGCTTGACGCAGTCGGCCGGCGAGCCGTCCACGCTGTAGCCGGCAAATTTACCCACAATATCGACATACTCGCAGGTGATTTCTTTGAGCGAGATGCTGTGCCCGGCGCCGCTTTGGACGTCCGAAGGAGCCGCGACCGTGACCTTGCCCAACCGGGTCAACTGTTTGTACAGCGCCGCCAGCCCCGGAGCGAAAATACCATCATCATTTGTAAGCAGAATATGCATTCTGACCTCTGATTTCTGTTTTCTGACCTATGTCCTTATATCCGATGCGGATGTTTTTGTCAATTGACCGTTTGGGCGATGGGGGTATAATGGGGCGATGCACGAATGGACGGGACACAATACGCAGGATTTTGTCGTGATGAGCCGTCAGGCGGCTCGCGCGTTCGATGCGTATGCGATTGAAACGCTCGGCATCCCCGGCGTGGTCTTGATGGAAAACGCCGGCAGGGGGGCGGTTGAGGTTATTTTAGGGCCGTTGGGATTTGGCGACCTCAAGCGGGCGGTGATTTTCTGCGGCGGCGGTAACAACGGCGGCGACGGCTTTGTAATGGCCCGGCATCTGGTCAATCACGGCCGTGCTGTCCAGATTGTGTTGTGCGGCGACCCCGACCGATTGCGGGGCGATGCACTGGTCAATTACCGGATATGCTGTCGGATGCATATCCCGATCGCTCGCTTGGATGTGTGTCAATCCGGGCTTTTGGAGGCGGTGAGGGGACATTGCAAGGGCAGCGAGATGATCGTCGATGCGCTGTTCGGCATGGGTCTAAAGGGCGAGTTGGCCGAGCCGTTTACGGCACTGGTCAGTTGCCTCAACGCCCAGTCCATTCCGATTGTCGCGGTGGATATCCCTTCCGGGTTGGACTGTGATACGGGCTATCCGCTACCGGTCAGTATTGAGGCGGCCGCAACGGCTACCTTCGGCGGACTCAAACAGGGCTTTGTCAAAACCCCCGACGCACGCCGGGCGACGGGACGAGTCTTCGTGGCCTCTATCGGCATCGAGCCGAGCGAACGGACCTAAAGACGCACATTCTGTTTGCAGTTCACACTTTAGTGTGTCATTTTTGTGTTACAAGCTAACGCTTGAACTATAAACAGATCAAGAATTCACCCGATCCGGTTAGCTGGCCCCTAGTTTGGTCGAAAGGGTGTCATAGCCGATCAGATGGATAAACTGCTGGTAGTTGAAAACCGGAACACGGAGCCGACCGGCCTTGGCCAGCATTTCATTGTAGATCTCGGCTTGTCGGCTGGCGGTCTCGTAACGCTGCAACGCGGTCGGATCGACGTCTAATTCTTCCTCCGTCGGCCGCTGGGGAATGGCCGGCTCGAAGCCGACAATCACAAAATCGGTATCAATGCCGATATCATCCTGAAGCCGACCGCCCCAGCGTTCGATCAATTCCCGAACCTGGGCGGCGCCGTCCGGATTAATGCGGCCGTCCCGCGTGGTATCAAAGTCGCCGATGACGATAAACTTATTGCTGGTTTCGGCGTCCCAGATGAGGTTGACGACCAGGTCTTCGGGGATGATGGGATTGCGAGGATCCTGCCGCACGATGCGGGCGACGCTGACCTGTTCGCCGACCTGAAAGACTTCGATCTCGGCCTTGCCGACGCCGTTTTCAGGGATCGGGACGTTGCTTTGATAGATCGAGAAGGTCAGGCCGCGATAGACGCCGTAGTTAGCCCCGACGTCCAGTGTGACCAAGTCATTCTGCAAATCGACGCGAACAGTCCGCGCATCGGATTTGTAGGCGGCCACCGCCGCGTCCGGGCGCGGCTTGATGGCTTCCAGTTGATCCAGTGACGCCTGAAGCTGCGTATCCAGTTCCTGCATTCTGCGTTCGGTTTCCTGCAGCTCGGCCTGACGGGCACGCAAATTCGCCTGCTCTTGTTCCAATCGATCCCGGTAGGAATCGATTTGCTCTTGCGTGGCCGATTGCATCTGCCGCTGAAGCTGGTCAAATCGGTCGCGCACCTCGTCGGTCAGGGACTCCGAGACGGCTAACTCACCGACGAAAAGGGTTTGCCGCTGCTGCATCTGGTTGCGGAGTTCGTCCATGTCGTCCTCAAGCGTGTAATACGCGCTCTGAAGCTGCTGCATTTGGACGCGTGCGGCGTCGAGTTTTTGCTTGAGATCGCCGATGGTGTGAACCAGCGCTACGCCATCAGCTCCGACTACAGCGGTCGCATCGGCGTCCAGTGCCTCCAGCGTCGTGTTGACCTGCATGATCGCATCGTTGGCTTTGACGTCGGCGGGAATGCCTTCGGCGGGGGCTTTCCCCGTGATGGCCTGATAGAGCTTGTCAATCAGGGACAGGGTCGTGCCCAAATACGTTTTTCCCTGCTCGGCCTTGCCGACGAGGCTGGTAATCGCCGTCTGCTCGCGCGACGAGGCGATCTGCTCAGTGTCGTTGCGTTTGGTTTCGAACTGTGTGCGGTATTCCTCAGATTTGACGTAAAACACGACCGCACAGACGGTTGCGATAACGAACAGTCCGACGAACGTAATCAGCGAATACAGCATTGTGTTGCTTTGCGCGCCTCTGGCTGCCATAACCTCTCCTAAGACTGCGGGTTATAAAGATACAATTAATCCACTAATTCAACGAAATTCCCTTATTCTCGGGGCAATTTCAGCATGGCAGTATGCAGCTAAAGAACCGTTCCGTCAACAAAAAACATTTCGACAGGCCGGTTTTTGGCTCCAAAAACAACCGAAGCTTGAGCGACGAAAGGGTCTTTTCGGTTGGTCAAGGTATCGCTATGCACCTTCTTTTTTGGCCTTTTTGGGCTGTTCGAAGATATCGGCTCGCCCCTCAATCACATCCGGCGTAACGACGTAACGGGCGGGTTTGGTCTCTTCGGGAAGACGATACATCACATCGACCATCAGTTCTTCCATCACGGCGCGCAGGGCGCGGGCGCCGGTATCGCGCTTCATTGCCTTTTGCGCCAGCAGACTGAGGGCCTCATCGGTGAATTTCAAGTCGGCGTCTTCCATCTCAAACAGCCGCTGATACTGCCGCACCAACGCATTTTTCGGCTCGGTCAAAATCTGTATCAGTGCCGACTCATCCAGCGATGACAGCGTTGTAATAATCGGCAGCCGCCCGACCATCTCCGGGATCAGGCCGAACTCGATGACATCTTCGGGCGTGACCTGCTTGATGATCTCGCTGTAGTCTTCCTTTTTTTCCATCCGGCCGGACTGCTCGCTGTCAAAGCCGATCATCCGCTTGCCCAGCCGCTTTTTGACGATATTGTCCAGCCCGACGAACGTGCCGCCGCAGATAAACATAATCTGCGTGGTGTCGATCTGGATGTATTGCTGTTCGGGATGCTTGCGTCCGCCCTGCGGGGGGATGTTGGAGGTTGTGCCTTCGAGCATCTTGAGGAGCGCCTGCTGGACGCCCTCGCCGGAGACATCCCGCGTGATCGAGACGTTCTGACTGGTCTTGCCGACTTTGTCGATCTCATCGACATACACAATGCCCCGCTGGGCGGCCTCGATGTCATAATCGGCGTTCTGCAGCAGTCGCAGGAGAAAGTTTTCCACGTCCTCGCCGACATACCCGGCTTCGGTCACGGTTGTGGCATCGCAGATGGCAAACGGCACATGGAGCATCCGTGCCAGCGTCTTGGCCAGCAGCGTCTTGCCCGAACCGGTCGGGCCGATCAGCAGAATGTTGGATTTTTCGATCTCGACGTCCTGATCTTCGGCCTCCGTATGCACCAGCCGCTTGTAATGGTTGTGCACCGCCACCGCCAGGCTCCGCTTGGCGTGGTCTTGGCCGATGACGTACTGGTCGAGGAATTCCTTGATCTCGCGCGGCTTGGGAATTTTGGCAAACAGGGTCTGCCCGCCGTTCAGCCGTTTTCGCTCCTGCCGGACGATGTTGTAGCATAACTCGACGCACTCCGGGCAGATAAAGACCCCGCCCGGACCTTCCACAAACGCATCAACTTGCTTTTTGGCTCGTCCGCAGAAACTGCATGATTCACGTCTATTATAGTTCGATGATTTCGCCATCGCTGTCTCCGATTTATCAAAACAACAAAAGCCCCAAAGCCTGAAAAACCCTCAGGCCGAGGCATTGCTAAGGTTGTTATCCTAACAGAATCAATAGAGCATTGCAAGTAACATTCCCGCCGAGACTGAACAGGATATTGTTAATCTTTAACCACAAAGGTAATGTCGCGAGCGCCCAAGCCATAGAGGAGATCGTAGATTTTAGTGACCAGATCCCACGTTACCGCGTCGTCGCAGTGGAGGCGGATGGGGGCGTGCTGATGTTGCTGCGCCGCTGCGGTTTGCCGGACGTGCGCGGCCAGTTGCGCCAGGCCGACGGCGGGGGACGCGTGCGGGATGATGATCACTTCATTTTCCCCCAGCGTAACGGCGCATCCTTTTTCGTGGGGGGCAATCGTAAACTCCATCGCCTTGGGTTCGACGGCCGGCTGCGCCGCGGATGCTCCGAACACCAGCGGCAGCGCCTGTTCGGGCTGTTCAAACTGCACCGTCAGCACAAAAAACGTCAACAGCAGAAAAATCACATCGATCATCGGCGTCATCCGCAGACCCGGCCAGATGCGCCGCCGTCGAAACGCCGCCGTTACCTGTCCTGCTAAACCGTGTTGTTCGAAAGTTTCTGACACCGGTTTTTAACCATGAAGAACATGAAGTGCATGAAGATTATTCAGACTATTTTTTTATTCCGCCTACGGCGGCTCCATCCTTTTTACTTTTGCCCTTTACCCTTTTACTTTTTCGCATTTGTAGTTGGCTGCGCCGACATCCAGCGCCTTGAGATTCAGTTCGACCATTTTGGGATTTTTGGAGGCAAACAAATCGCCGATGGCCTGGCGGATGCTGTCCATCTTCACGACCTGCGTATGGTCGATAAAGGCCCCCAGTGCGACGATATTGGCGACTTTTAAGTTGCCCAGTTCGTGCGCCATCTCCGTCGCGGCCAGAAATACCTGTTTCAGGTCGTCCCGCTCTACCGGCCGTTGGATCATCGAGGTATTCAGCAGCACCATCCCGCCTTCGACAATATTCCCTTCAAACCGCTCCAGCGACGGCTGATTGAGCATAATCGCCATATCCGGCGTCTCGACGAACGGACAGGCGATCTCTTCTTGGCTGACGATGACCGTCGCGTTGGCCGTGCCGCCCCGCATCTCGGCCCCGTAGGCCACCCAGCCGCTGGCGTTTTTGCCCTCGATCACACACGCCCGCGCGATGAGATTACCCACCACCACAATCCCCTGACCGCCCGAACCGGCAATCGTAATATACGTCGCTTGATTGTCCATTTTAAAATCTCAATTCCAGTTGATTATAAAATCCGAAGCACGAAATCCGAAATCCGAAACAAATAAAAATCCAAATGTCAAAAATCCCAAACTCATGAAAGCTCTATTCAGTTCCCGTTGCCGGACGTTTTGAACATTAAAATTTTTGAAATTTGAATTTGTTTCGAGTTTCGTGCTTCGAATTTCGGATTTTTTATCTGTCTTTATACACGCCCAATGGAAATACTTTCTTCAGATCGTTATTGACAAACTCCAGCGACTTCTGTGTCGAGAGTTTCCAGTCAGTCGGGCACATCGACAAGACCTCGACCATCGAGAAGCCTTTGCCGGCGATCTGGTTTTCGAACGCCTTTTTGATCGCCCGCCGCGTCGCCAGTACGTCTTTGGGCGTGCTGACGGCCGTGCGTTCGAGGTAGCAGGTCCCGTCCAGATTGCTCAAGAGTTCGCACACCCGTATTGGGCCGCCTTCGCCGTGGGCGCCGCGTCCGTCGGGCGTGGTCGTGGTGGGCTGGCCGCAGATCGTCGTCGGCGCCATCTGCCCGCCGGTCATCCCGTAGATCGCGTTATTGATAAAGATGACGGTGATGTTCTCGCCGCGGTTGGCCGCGTGAATCGTCTCGGCCGTGCCGATGGCCGCCAGGTCGCCGTCACCCTGATAGGTGAATACGATCTTGTCCGGCTGCACACGCTTGATCCCCGTCGCTACCGCCGGTGCACGGCCGTGGGCGCATTCGATCATATCGACGTTGAAATAATCGTACATCAGTACCGCACAGCCCACCGGCGCGGTGCCGATGGTTTTTTCGCGGATGCCTAATTCGTCGATGACCTCGGCCACAATCCGATGGGCGATGCCGTGTCCGCAGCCGGGGCAGTAATGCGTGATTTGATCTTTGAGCGTATCGGGGCGTGTGAACGTCGCCATCGTCAGTCCTTTCGCGTCGCACAGGGCGCCGAACGGCACGGCTGCATCGACTCTACAATCTCAAGAATATCGGTATCCATCGGATACCAGCCGCCCCCCTTGCCGAAAAACTCCACCGGGACGGCGCACTCGGAGGCAAGCTTGACATCCTCAATGAACTGGCCGCAGCTCATTTCAACCACCAGCATTTTACTGGCGGTCCGCGCTGCCCGCACAAACGGCTCTTTCGGGAACGGCCACAGCGTAATCGGGCGGATCAGGCCGACCTTGAGGCCCTTACGCCGTGCCTTGCGCACTGCGCCTTTGGCGATGCGTCCGCTCATCCCGTAAGCGGCGATGATGATGTCGGCGTCGGCGGTCTCGTATTCCTCGCAGAGCGATAACTCGTGCTCAATGCGGCGGTATTTTTCCTGCAAGTGATCGTTATGGTGCACCAAGCCGTCGGCGGGATTGAGGAACAGTGTCTTGACGACGCGCGGCGTTCGCCCGGCGCAGCCGGTGAGGATATAATCTTTCGGGGGAAGTTTGACAATCGGCGTGTAAGGGGTTAATTCCAGCGGCTCGGCGATCTGGCCCAAAATCCCGTCGCTGAGAATCATCACCGGATTACGGTAATAGTCCGCCCAGTCAAAGGCGCGCATCGTCAGGTCATACAACTCCTGCACATACGCCGGTCCCAGCACGATCAATTTATAATCGCCGTGTCCGCCGCCCTTGACAGCCTGGAAATAGTCGCCCTGTGAGGCGCGGATATTGCCCAGTCCCGGCCCGCCGCGCTGCACGTTGGCGATCACGCACGGAAGCTCGGCACCTGCGATGTAGCTGATGCCCTCCTGCTTGAGGCTGACGCCCGGCGAGGATGAGCTGGTCATGCTCCGCGCCCCGGCCGCCGAGGAGCCGAAAATCATATTGATCGCCGCCACCTCGCTCTCGGCCTGAACAAACACCCCGCCCGCCTGCGGCAGCCGCCACGACAGGTACTCCGGTACCTCGTTCTGCGGCGTAATCGGATAGCCGGCGAAAAACGTACACCCCGCCCGCACCGCCGCCTCGGCCATCGCCTCATTGCCTTTTAAGAGTATTTTTTGTCCCATATTTGTTATTTCGCTGTTTTCTTGCGGTCAATCTCGATGGCTGTGTCCGGACACATCCGAAAACACAGTCCGCAACCGGTACACCGCCCCTGATCGATCAATTCCGCATAAGGATGTCCGTGTTCATTAAGGACATCGGACATACGGATATTCCCGCAGGGACAAAATATCACACACAGCCCGCATCCTTTGCAGCGATGTGTATCGAATGTAATATTAGCCATTTAACGGCCCTTTCTGATACCAAATGTATCAACGGCGACGCTTCGACCCCCATTCTTAATGGTTACGCCGCAAGCGATGCCGTCGTTTCATTGATTATCACGCTGGCGCAGGCAATTGCAAGAAAAAACCGCTCACAAGTAAGAGCAAAAAAAGACCTGCTTTATGCTGTTACGGCATAGTGCTTCTACCCATATAGAGATTGACAGTGTTGAAACCCAAGGGTCAGAGGTAAATAAGGCTGTTGTATTCGGGGGGTTTGGGGTATAATACTTGAATTGACTATTGACTATTGACTATTGACTATTAGGGGAATTAAAGTTGGCTGACGGGCGGATAACGATTTGTGATTTGCTGGACTATAAGCGTAGCGGGCGGAAGTTTGCGGCTGTAAGCTGTTATGACTATACCACTGCGCGGCGGGTCGCGGCCGCGGGGGTCGAGATGATCCTCGTGGGCGACTCGGCTGCGCAGGTGATTTTGGGGTACGATTCGACACTGCCGGTGACGATGGATTTTATGACGGCCCTGACGGCGGGCGTGCGGCGGGGGGCGCCGAATGTGTGTCTGGTGGCGGATATGCCGTTTTTGTCGTATCAGACCAGCGTGGCCGATGCGGTGCGGAATGCGGGGCGGTTTGTGCAGGAGGCCGGGGCACAGGTCATCAAGATCGAGGCCACGGCGGCGCATCTGGAGGTGGTGCGGGCGGTCAGCGATGCGGGGATGGCGGTGATGGCGCATATCGGCATCCGTCCGCAGAGCATCACCAAGCTGGGGCGGCTCAAGGCCGAGGGTACGACCGCGGATTTGGCGTGGGAACTGGTGGAACTGGGGCGAAAGATGGTACAGGCGGGGGCGTCGTCGCTGCTGATCGAAGGAACGGCGCGGGAGGTGGCGGCAATCGTTACGGCCGAAAGCCCGGTGCCGGTGGTCAGTTGCGGGTCGGGGCCGGACTGCGACGGGCAAATTCTGATTATCAACGATATACTGGGCCTGAGCGAGGGCAAAATGCCGAAGTTTGCGCAGGCGTTTGGGCAGTTGACCGAGCCGATCACCGCGGCGGTTGCGGCTTATGCCGACCAAGTGCGCAGCGGCACATTTCCCGATGATGCGCACTGCTATCATATTCGTGACGGCGAACTGGAAAAACTGGAAAACATCCTAAATGGTAGATAGCGGGATTCCAAGCGAGATTGACGCCGGGACGGTCGTAAGGCCGGTGATGCTGGTGGATGCGGGGGTCTATCGCAATTATGCGGTGTATCTGCGGTGGATCCTGGTGGGTCTGGCGGACACGGCCCATGCATCGGCGGTGGTCTGTCCGGGGGATATTGAAACCTCGTCGCTGGAGTGTCCGACGGTAGAAAAAATCGACTATCCCGCGTTGCGGCTGGCGATTTTCAGGACGACGAATCAGCGGTTATTGATGGAGCGGTTGGGGCGGTTCAAGCCCACGGTTATCCATTCCTTTTCGCCGGGTCAGGTTGGGTTGGCGGCGTTTTTGGCCAAAGCGCTCGATGTTCCGTTTGTGCTGACGTTTCACGGACGGCCGCACCGCTGGGACCGGCAGCGCAAGGCGATTTGCCAAGCGGGTCGGATTGTGGCGCCTTCGGAGATGTTGGTCGAGCAGGCCAAGGCGGTCTATCCGTCGCTGCGGGAGCGGATTGAGCTTGTGCCCATCGGCAGTTATGTAGAGGACGAGTGCGTGTGTTTTTCCCGGCCGAACCTGCCGGCCAGCGTGATTGCCGTCCATCCGCTGGAAGAGGCGGATATCTTTGAGCCGCTGCTGAGGGCGGTGCGTCATTTGACATTGGACGGCTTTGAGCTGATGCTGGTGCTGATGGGGACAGGCCGCGCGGAAGCGGCGATCCGTCGCAGTATCCGTTCGCTGGGGTTGACGGCGACGGTCACGATTGTGCCGCCGATGCGCCC
This sequence comes from Phycisphaerae bacterium, assembly GCA_012729675.1. GTDB lineage: Bacteria > Planctomycetota > Phycisphaerae > Sedimentisphaerales > Anaerohalosphaeraceae > T3Sed10-213. Next base: position 18,277 of record JAAYCR010000021.1, read on the forward strand.
GTTGCGGACGGTGCTGGCGGGGGCGGACGTGTTCCTGCATCTTAGGGACAATGGGCTGTTCAATGCCCAGATGCTGGAGGCGATGGGTGTGGGGCTGGCGGTGGCGGGCGTGGCCGATCAGACCGGCGGGCTGTTGACGCACGGCCAGACAGCGGTACTGTGGGAAGGGCAGAACGAATTGAGCATTTACGACGGTCTCAAGCAACTGCTCGGACAGCGCGACCGCGCGCGTCGGCTTGCGCTCAACGGTCAGGACTTTTTACGGCATCAGTGCGGCGTCAGTTGTATGATTGACAAGATTCTGAAAGCGTATATCACTACGCAGCAGGACTATAAAAATCCGGCAGGACAAGCGACGGGCAAAATCGAAACAATCGGAGTGTAATCGAAACACACAGGAGAAGTTATGGAGCCAATTAGCCGACATTCAAAAACGACCGTGCATCTGAGCCTACAATATGTGCTGGCGGGGGCGTGGGTTCCTGAGCGGGCGCGGACGGTGGAATTTGAGAAAGCGTTGCTGGATAACGGATTGGATTTCAGCCAGACGCAGTCGCGGGAGAACGCGTTTATTCTGATTCGGATGCAGCCGTCGCACTTACAGGTCAAGATCGAATCGCTCGGCCCGCAGGTGATCAGCCTGCTGGTGGCGGCCAACAACCCGCAGTATGAGCGGGAGATGTATTCGCGGGATGCCGAGGCGGTTACGGAGGCTTTTTTGAAGACGTGGCCGGCCGAGCACTATCAGATACTGACCGTCAACAGCAAGATTCACCACCTGTACAGTACCCAGACCCATGCGTTTAAGTATATCTGGGAAGAGCGGTTGGGGCAGACGCCGGAGGATTTTCGGCTGCTTGGCGGCCGTCCGGTCGCTGGCGGCGGGTTGCGGCTGGTGATGCCCCCGCACGCGGTACAGGGGGCCGAGCCGACCTCGATTGATCTGCGCGTCGAGTCGTTTCTGCGGGAACCGACAAAGGTGTTTATCGAGACGGCCTTTACCTGGCCCAAACCTCGCGTCATCAGCACAGAGCAAGGCTTTGAGCCTCAGCGACATATCGAGGAAACCGAGCGTTTTGCCGCCGAGGAAGTGTGGAACTTTGTGATGCGGCAGCAGGTATAGCTCATACCCCGACAGGTGCCGGAAAATTATTTCCGGCAATGTATTCCGAATTCACACCGCCGGGAAATAGGTACATACTCCGGCGGATTAATCGGGAAAAGGTATTGATGTTTTTTGGCGCGATTGTATAATCCGGGCAGTAACGGCCTGTCTGTAAGGCCGTGAAAATGGTTTCAACAGGAGGCATGACGATGTTTAAACGCGTGTTGGCCATCAGTTTTATTTATGTATGCACGGTTGCGGGGTGGATGATATTGGCGGGGACCCTGCTGGTGCGAACAGAGGCACTGGACGGACGGCTCCGCGACGCCGTAGAGCAGTTGTGGGGAACGGCGCACACCCAGACGCCGCCGCAGGTGTATCTCAAATCGAGCGCTTCGCGGACGGACAATGAGCAGGGGTATCGCGAGACGGTCGCACTGGACAGCAGCGATATCACGGTGGACCTGAAACTGGAACATCGCCGAAAAGGGCTATTGTGGTACTCCACCTATCATGTCCAGTTTGCCGGGGTCTATACCGTTGTGAATCATTCTCCCCAGGCGCAGGAGATGGTCGTGGATTTCAAATTTCCCGCCGAGCAGGCAATCTATGATAATTTTCGGTTTGCTGTGGGCGGTCAGGAAGTTTCGGAAGTCGAACTGAAGTCCGGCAATATCGTGCAGCCGTTCCGGATTGAACCCGGGGAAAGCAAAACGGTCGAGATTGCCTACGATTCCCAGGGGCTGGACGAATGGAACTACGATTTCGGCTCGAGTGTCAAGCAGGTACGGAATTTTTCGCTGACGCTCAATACGGATTTTGACAATATCGATTTTCCGCAGCGGAGCATCTCGCCGACCGCCAAAGAAAAAACGGCCGACGGCTGGAGCCTGAACTGGCGGTACACGAACTTATTAACCGGCGTCAAGATCGGAATGGTGATGCCCAAGCGGCTGAATCCCGGCCCGTGGGTCATGCAGCTCACGGCTGCGGCGCCAGTGTCGTTGTTCCTGTTTTTCTTTCTGCTGTTCGTGTGTACTGCGGGGCGATCGATCAGACTTCACCCGATGAATTACTTTTTTATCGGGGCGGCGTTCTTCAGCTTTCATCTGCTGCTGGCGTATCTGGTCGATCATGTGTCCATTCATACCGCGTTCTGGTTATGTTCGGCGGTGTCAGTTTTTCTGGTGGTGTCCTACATGCGCCTTGTGGTGGGCATTCGCTTTGCGTTTGTCGAAGTGGCTCTGTTCCAATTGGTGTACCTGGTCCTGTTTTCCTATACGTTCTTTTTTGCCGGCTACACCGGCCTTGCGATCACGGTCCTGTGTGTCTGCACGCTGTTTGCGGTGATGCAGTTTACCGCCCGCATCGACTGGGAGAAAGTCTTTGAAAAAACGCCGGAGAAGAAGCTCCAGTCATAAGGCGAGCGGTGGGCCGCATTTGCATTGTTGGTAAAAAGCAGGTATTACGGGCATCTTGCCCCTGTAATTTGTGTCGCAACGCCATCTCTGCCGTGCAATATTCATTATTAGAGGTGGTCTCAATACCAAGACCTCAAAACTCCCACTATTTTTAATCCCCTGCATCTATCTTCTATATTCTATATTCTGATTTATTCAGGATTGCCTGTTGATTCTTGCGGTGGTGGTATGTATGATTTGCGGTGGAATGATTTGTGAATCTTCCTGTATGACGAAAAGAATAAGGATTTTAAAGAATGTCGGATTTTGTGATTGAGACCTCGGATCGGATTAAGCGGCTGCCGCCGTATTTGTTCGGGCAGATCAACGCGCTCAAGTTGAAAAAACGCCAGCAGGATATTGATATCATCGACCTGGGGATGGGCAACCCGATGGACGGGGCTCCGAAAATTGTGATTGATAAACTGTGCGAGGCGGCTCAAGACCCCCGCAATCATCGCTACAGCGCCTCCAAGGGCATCTATAACCTCCGCCGGGATATGGCGCTCAAATATGAAAAGAAGTGGGGCGTCTCGCTGGATCCGGAAAGTGAAGTGCTGGCCTGCATCGGATCCAAAGAGGGCTTTAGCCATCTGTGTCTGGCGATGCTGGGGCCGGGCGATACGGCGATTGTGGCCGATCCGGCGTTTCCCATCCATATTTACGGCGTTGCGCTGGCCGGGGGCAATGTCATTACCGTGCCTCTGGGCAATGATCAGAAGTTTCTGGATACGATTGCCTATGTTTGCGAGCACCTCTATCCGCGGCCGAAGCTGCTGATTTTGAACTATCCGCATAATCCGACCTCAATGACGGTCGAACCGGGCTTTTTTGAGCCGGTGGTGGAACTGGCCAAGCGATTCAAGATCGCGGTCATCCATGATTTTGCATACGGCGAGACCACATTTGACGGGTACAAGCCGCCGAGTTTCCTGTCGGCCAAGGGCGCCAAAGATGTCGGCGTGGAGTTTACCACGCTTAGCAAACCCTATGGGATGGCGGGTTTTCGCATCGGCTTCTGCGCGGGCAACAAGGAAATGGTCAACGCGCTGGCGACCATCAAGGGGTATTACGACTACGGCATTTTCCAGCCGATTCAAATCGCCAGTATTATCGCGATGCGGCACTGTGAAGACGAAATCGACAAACAAAACGCCAAATACCAGCATCGGCGAAACGTTGTCTGCGACGGCCTGCGCCGGATCGGCTGGGAGGTCGAGCCGCCGCGAGCGTCGATGTTTGTGTGGACAAAATTCACGACTGAGCAGTCCAAGGGCAAGGGGAGCATTGAGTTTGCGATGGAACTGCTCGAACATGCGTATGTGGCGATGGCGCCGGGGCGGGCATTCGGCGAGAACGGTGAGTATTATATGCGGATCGCATTGGTCGAGAATGAGCATCGGCTCCGCCAAGCCATCCGCAATATCGGACGCTATATTCAAGGCAAGGAAGTCCCCGGCAAGCGGCGAAAATATTCCGCCAAATAATTCAGGGAAAGATCTAATTGTGAAATTTGAAGGCAGTTATCAGTGCCGAAAACACTGTTATTATCGGCCTTGAGTGTTTTTTTTTGAGTTTGATGCTTTTTTTTTATTTTTCTAAAAAATCGTCTTGACTCAAGCCGGGTTTTTTGATTTAATACAGTTGCATTGTTAGTGGTGGGGTGTAGGAAAGAACAATGGACGGCCGTTGTGCCGTTCGACGTTTAACTTAGTGTGTGTTGTGTGTGTGTAAGTGCAAGTCTTGATTGCTCGAGTCCGGGGAGGACGAGAGTGTGTTTCCTGGAGAGGATTGGGAAGGTTGGGCTGGGAATGTGCGCATAATCCGAGTCCAGTGTGTCAGGGTGAAATGTGTGTGTTTTTGGAGTGTGTGGAGTACCGAGTGGGGAGGTGCTGGAAAGGCTTTTGACAGGTCGAGGAACATGGAAAGGACGCTGAATGCGGGGTTCGCTTCAGCGTTGTCGGTGTGTCGGTCCAAAAGATCGGGGCGGAACGCCGACGTGTGAAAAAATGTTTTTCGTGGTCGTGAAAGCAGTTCAGCACTCAAGCAAACGCTTGAACATGCCGAACATTCTTTTACGCATCGTAAAGAAAACTTTGGAACCGCTGTGTTTGCATTAATGACACAGGTTAAAGGAGTACGATGATGAAGAAGTATGGTGTTTTGTTGGTAACAGCACTGTTAATCGTCGCGTCCGCGCAGGCGAGTTTTACAGTGGCGACATTTCAGAGTCCGTCTTCAGGCAGTTCCGAACCGTTATTTCATGTCAGTTGGGCCG
>JAAYCR010000022.1 GCA_012729675.1 Phycisphaerae bacterium
GACCAAAAACAGGGCCGGGTCCGAGGTGCCGGCAATCGACGTACTCGGATCGCGGTCTATTGTTGCCCCGCCCTCAAACCCCTGATCCGCCAGCCAGACGTTGCCGCTTGAATCCGTAAACGGCTCATACGCACCGGCATTGATCCGGATCGTCTCAACGGCAGTTACACTTTCCGGGGCCGCCGCATTTGTCCCGGGGACATTTTGAGCGGATAACACAGCAGTGGGCTGGTCTTGAAACATAAGCTGGGCAAACTGATACAGACTGCGCCGCCACGATTGCCACTCGTGAGCGGTCTCGGGAGAAACATAGGAAACACCCTTGATGCCTGCGTTGTTCCATTCATCGGCAGCACCCTGAATACGAGACGCCCCCCCCTCGCGACCGCCAGAACTTATAAACACAAGCTTGACGTTCTTTTTGAAGGTGTCCATATCGGCGATTTCCGACGGGGTGATCGTACCGCCGCTGAACATGCCGATGTGCGAGAACTTGTCGGGGTTGGCAATCACGATCGAGCGGGTCTGCATACCGCCCATGGACAATCCCGCCATGGCCCGATGTGCCTGATCCGGAATAACACGGAAATTGGCTTCAATATAAGGAATCAATTCATCTATAAGGATCCGTTCGAATTGGCCGGCTACATTGAAACCGCCGGGAGCTCCGGCACCTCTGCGAGGCTGACCGGCGCCACCTGCGGGAGCACCGCCGAAGCCCTGCCCGGGTGCAGCCGGACGTGCCGGTGCAGCAGCGCCCTGTCCGGGAGCAGCGCCCGGTCCACCGGGAGCGGCAGCTGGCCGAGCCTGCCGGGGCCGTGCCACAGACCCATTATCCATAACGATGATAAACGGCCTGGCCTTGCCGGCGGCAATCAGGTTATCCATAATCAGATTAGTCTTGCCCTGATTGGGCCAACCGGTCTCATCTTCACCGCCGCCGTGCTGGAGATACAGCACAGGATAACGCTTTGTGGTATCCTTGTCATACTCCGGCGGGGTATAGACAAAACACCGACGCACACTATTGGCGGTGCTGGAAAAATACAGGTTCTCCCGTACCTGGCCGTGAGGAACATCTTTGAGAGCATAGAAATCCTGATCCTTGGCAGGTACTTCAATGCCGCTGCCCCACCGGCTGGCGCCGTAGAAAAACAAGCTTCCGGGATCCGGAACCTGAGCGCCATTGATCTCAAGCTGATAGTAATGGAACCCCTCGTCCTGAGGAGCGGAATCGCCGATCCAGGCGTCGTCAGCGCCCTTGGTCATCGGGTATTTTACGCCGCCGATATCCAGAAGAACGGTATGGGCCTGCGGCGCTTCAATGCGCGCCCGCACACGGCCTTCGGAGTTGACCTGCGGATACTGACGGCCCGGCTGATTGGTGGATGCCGGCACAAAATCTTCCACCGCCGCACGCAGTTCTGCCGTAACGAAACAGACAATGCCCGTCAATACGGCGACTGACAAAATGCTTCTAAGCTTGTTCATGTGACTGCCTCCTAAAAATATTAATGTTGGTTAATAATACACATACCGTTAACTCTAATGAACTCGATTGTTTAATCCTGAAACAACAGCAGTGCAATTGGAATAAGCAATCGATACATTTGCCTATCTCCTAGAAAATAATATGTCCATTTTCTTGTTCAAACGATCCCATTCGTACGGCGTGTTTTCTCTTCTTACAGAGCAGATTGTACACCGCTCGGTGGATAGTTTATTACGGTTTTCCACGCCAGCTCCTGCAAAGTACGGTTAAACGCTTCGTTGTTCCATTCCGGATTGTTTTTCAGAACCCCGGGGATCGGCTGACCAACCGGACTGCGGCCATAGATCACTGCATAATGCAGGTACGCATTCAATGCTTGCAATGGCGCGGTCGGATGCCCAATAATATCCGCAAACAATTCGCCCTGCCTGTTCAAACCCGGTATTTCCTTGTTGTATATCATTGTTCGCAGGGCATCAAGTGCCTGTGAGGTAGGCACAAGAAAGACAACCTGTCTGCCGTACTGTTCGTTAATCTTGGCGGCATGTTCTTCGCCGGCCTTGACATTCTTGACGTTAAGCGTTTGGAGCTGTTCCGGGGTCTTCTCCCTGTTGGGCGCGCTGCCGAGCGCCGCAAAACTGAAATCCTGATTATCAATATCCGGCCCGCCCCATGAAATTTGCACGACAAACTTCATATTCGGATTGTTCTCCAGCCCGAGCTTGACAAAATTGTCAATGCCTTCGTCTGGAAACTGAATCGGCGACAGGGTCAACACATCCGCATTGCCTTGTTCCAATGCCCTGCGCGCCTGATTTTGACCGCCTTCATGCTGCCAGTGCTGGAGGGTGCGTGAGACGCCAAGGCTCTGAACGCCCAGTTGTGTATGTCCTTGGATTCCGGACGCTGAAGCCAATTCCGTCAGGATACCCGGAACATACCAATGCAAACTATGCCCGGCGGTAAAGATACGCAATCCGGCGGGGACAGCCGCTGAAGTAGAGCTTGCGTTCGTGTCCGAGAACAGAAGCTGGGCAAACTGATACAGACTGCGCCGCCACGATTGCCACTCGTGAGCGGTCTCGGGAGAAACATAGGAAACACCCTTGATGCCTGCGTTGTTCCATTCATCGGCAGCACCCTGAATACGGGACGCACCGCCTTCGCGACCGCCAAAACTCATAAATACAAGCTTAACATTCTTTTTGAAGCTGTCCATATCGGCGATTTCCGACGGGGAGATTGTGCCGCCGCTGAACATACCGATGTGCGAGAACTTGTCAGGGTTGGCAATCACAATCGAGCGGGTCTGCATACCGCCCATGGACAATCCCGCCATGGCCCGATGTGCCTGATCCGGAATGACGCGGAAATTGGCTTCAACATAAGGGATCAAGTCGTCAATGAGGATCCGCTCGAATTGGCCGCCCATGCCGAAGCCCCCCCTCATGCCTCCGGCAGCTCTGGGGGGCTGATTCGCGCCGCCTGCAGGAGCACCGCCGAAGCCCGGCCCAGGTGCAGCCGGACGTGCCGGTGCAGCAGCACCTTGTCCGGGAGCAGCGGCCGGCCGAGCAGGACCACGACCCCCTCCGCCGAAACTGATTGCGCCGTTCTCCATGACGATGATAAACGGCTTGGCCTTGCCTGCCGCGATCAGGTTATCCATGATCAGGTTGGTGCGTCCCTGGTTGCCCCAGCCGGTTTCATCTTCACCCATACCGTGCTGGAGATACAGCACGGGATAACGTCTGGAGATGTCTTTGTCGTATTCCGGCGGGGTATAAATGAATATACGTCGAACACTGTTGGTCGTCTTGGAGAAATAGTGAATCTCGCGAAGCTCGCCGTGAGGGACATTTTTGAGGGCGTAGATGTCTTGATCTTTGGCCGGGATCTCAACACCGCTGCCCCACCGGCTGGCGCCGTAGAACGCCAAACTCCCCGGATCCGGAACCTGGGCGCCATCGACCTCAAGCTGATAGTAGTGGAACCCCTCATCCTGAGGCGCTGAATCGCCGATCCAAGCGCCGTCTTCGCCCTTGGTCATGGGGTATTTAACAGCCCCAATATCCAGCAGAACGCTATCGGCATCGGGGGCCACGAGACGTGCCCGCACGCGCCCTTCTGAGTTGACCTGGGGATACTGACGCCCAGGCTGATTGGTGGACGCCGGAACAAAATCCTCCACTCCGGCAGCCCAACCTGTCTGAACGAAACAGACCCCAAGAGCCACCACTGCCGCCAAGACAAAAACACTTTTTCTGTTCATGATACAGCCTCCCTAAATAATAGTAGTTAGTATTGACGATTTTCAACCAACGTATTTCATAGGACTACAGACTTAATCAATCTTGTGTTTCGACAGATAATACGAACCATCCGGCACCGGCACGCCGAAATCCGGTGTGCCGTCCCTGTTCCAATTCACGACCTGGGCACGGGTGTGACGGTCGGGATTGGCCAGGCTGTCGCCTCTGATTTCTTTAAAGTTACGGGCATGGTACACCATTATCACCGTTTTGCCGTCGGGTGTGGTGGTGAAGGAATTGTGCCCGGGGCCATACTGACTCGTGGCATCACTGCTCTTGAACACCGGCTCTGTGGACTTGGACCAGGACTGAGGATCAAGCAAATCCGCATCGGCATTGGCCGTCAGCAGCCCTATGCAGTAATTGGCATCGGTCGCACTGGCCGAATAAGCGATAAAGACTTTGTTGTTTCTGACCATCACTGCCGGCGCTTCATTGACCCAATACACCTGCTGTTCCCAGGGGTATTCCGGACGCGACAGGATGACCTGTTTATCCTCAAGTTCCGTCGGTGATTTCATCTTGGCGATCATGATGTGCGTTCCTTGTTTGCCAGGCTCGACTTGGCACCAGACAAAATACCGCTGTTCCTTGTGCTCAAAGATCGTCGCATCCAGCGAGAACGTATCCCATTGGGTCATAATTCGCCCGGCCACTTCCCATTTGTCATTCAACGGATCGTTTCCGGTGCATACCAGCGCATGCGGACGAATGGAATCCCAGGCCTTACCGCCTTCGCCGGCCGAGATATAGACATACCATTTCCCCTCGATAAAGTGAATTTCAGGCGCCCAAATCGGTCCGCCCATCAACCCGCCGGACGGCCGCGTCCAGACCACTTTGGCCTCTGCCGTCGCCAATCCGCCGATGGTGCGTGCTCGGCGCAGTTCAACACGATCATACGCCGGAACCGTCGCGGCCATATAGTAATAGCCGTCGTCGTGGAGGAACACATGCGGATCCGCCCGCTGCGGCACAATGGGATTGGTCCAGTCCGGAGACAGTTCCTTTGCTCCTTCAGGAGGCACACTGATCCCTTCAGTCGTCTGGGTGACCGGCTTCATCGTCCCATCGGGGTTATAGTAAAGGTATTCGACACATACACTGCGCCGGCCGGTTGCACCGGCAAGGCCATTCAAGGTCAGCGTGGCATTGTGATAGAACAAATACCACTGCCCTTTGAACTCGACAATGCCGGGATGGATCGTGAAACTGTTCTTGGCTTTTCCCGTCAGCTCTCCCTGATAGGACCACGGCCCGGTAATCTTCGGTGCCGTCGCATAGCGGATATCCTCCGAACCGCTCGACATCCCTGGATATGTGAGGTAATAGACATCGCCGCGTTTGTGAAGCCACGGCCCCTCAACATACCGCTCAAGCCGGATCTGCTGGATTTCGCCGTCCATCTCAATCATATTCGGTTTGAGCTTGACAAAAAAGCACGTGCCGTTGCCCCACGCCATATAGGGCGTCCCATCGTCATCGACTAAGACGGTAGGATCGATATCATTCCATCCCCTGCCGCCGGGAGTCGTCGAGTCAATCACAAGAGCCGAGCCGCGGGCATCAACAAACGGACCGGTGGGGCTGTCGGAAACCGCCACACCGATGGCCTTGCCAACATGGGGAGGTCCGTGCTGAACGGTGGTGAAAAAGTAGAATTTCCCGTCCTTTGCGACAACCTGAGAAGCCCAGGCATCCGAAACCCCCCACTTGAAATCCGTCGGCTTCAACACCGAACCGTGAGCCGTCCAGGTCTGCATGTCCTGAGTGGAGTAGCAGAGCCATTCGGTGATATTGTACAATTGATCGCCCCTGGCTTCGTCATGTCCCACGTAAACATAAAGCGTATCCCCGACCACCAACGGCGCAGGGTCTGCCGTAAACGCATCGCGAAATATGGGATTGCCTTCCAGCCTGAATTGCCTGGGTGCCGCAGCGAAAGAAATTGCCGTAATCGAAAAGGCCAATACGCTCGCGAACCATTTGTGAGTCTTCATATTCTTACACTCTGTACATTGTTGTTATTGGGGATTATAAACCAATACCGCCCCGCCGCCGGATACAAGCGACAGAGAAAGACTGCCATCCTCTTTGACCGTGACCTTTCGCAGCCCCGCCGAACGATCCTCCTTGTCATAATAGTGATCAAGCGTTTTATCTTTCAACCAGGGAAGCGAAAGCGTCAAATCCCGGCTCTCTCTGTCGGCGTGAGTCGCGGCAATATACCAACGATCCCCGCTGCGGCGGGCCAGCACCGCATACTTGCCCGGATAGCCGTCGATAAAGCGAATTTCGTCCCAAACCGCCGGCACCGCCTTGAGGAAGTCGATGACGTAATCCGGCTGTTCCTGTAGATTGTTCGGCGTAACGCCGAAATGCTGGAGCGGCGATTGGAACAGCACCGCTGTTGCCAGTTGAAACACATCGGTGGTGGTGCGTTGAGAACCTCTTCGCTGATCGCGCGAAAGCACCTTGTTAAGAAGCACCGGGCCGTAGTCCATCGCGGCGACCGTATTGCGTATTAACGGAAAGACCGTGCTGTTAAACGCCTCGTTGTTGGCAAACCCCTGCGAGAAGATAAGGTTTTCCGACGCGGTGACGGCCTCACTGGTCATAAAATTGGGATAGAGGCGTTCCCATCCGCGGGGCAGCGTGCAGCCGTGAAAGATCAGCATCAGCCCGTAAAGATTGGCGTCGTGAAGAATGTCTTCGTAGTACTGCATCGTCATCTGTTTATCGCCGCCGAAAAAGTCAACTTTCATCCCCTTGACGCCGATGGATTGGAGCCATGCAAACTCCTTATGGCGTTCCGGCGTGATGTGCAAACGGTTGCGCGGCGTCTGCGGGGCGTCATTCCAGTATCCGTTGGAGTTGTACCAAAGAATGACGCCAACATTTTTTGAACGGGCGTATTCAACCATTTCCGGCATCCTGTTACGACCGATCCGTCCTTCTTCATCCCATAATGCATCGATCAGGATATACTCATAGCCCAACTCGGAAGCAAGATCGATGAAGGCACGCTGATCCCGCACATTCATGCTCGCGTCCTGCCAAACCAGCCAACTCCAGGTCGAGCGCCCCGGTTTATACTCAATCGAAGGCTCATAGAGCGGTTTGACAACATCGGTGGCCACCGTGGTTTCGACGATGGGAGCAAGCGTTTGGCCAACCGTTATGGTACGCCACGGCGTCATAAGCGGCAGTGCGGCCGATACCGAGGCCTCACCAAGCCCGGCATTCTCCGCTTGTTCGGGAAAGGCAATCGTGTACAGACCTTCGGGAGTGGGATTGCCCAACCGCGAACCGGCATAGCGTCCCGTCACGCCCGTCTCGGAGATAAGCGCCCATCCGTCGCTTCCCAAACGAAACAGCGCCGGAAATGTGAACCCCAGACCGGGACGAGATCGTGTCCCGACGGGCACATCGATCATATAGCCTTCCTCATAACTGGGCTTTGTGCCCATAAATCCGCCGCCCCACGCTACCTGCTGAGTCACAAAGGCGGTTGCCGACCGGGGAAACTTAAACCCCGTTCGCTCACGCTCAATGGTAATACGGCGTTTATTCGGAGACGAAATACGATATGCAAACGCCGCGTCGCGGTTGCTGACGCGAAAAATGACTTCGAGTATATCGTTCTGCTCATTCGCCAAACGTACCGTCAACTCGTTGGCCGTGTAGTGAACGTCGCGGGTCTTGCCGTGCGGCAGAGTATAACGTTCGTCAATCGCCGCAGTCTGCGTGCCGGTAATTTTAAGCCCTGATGCGAAGCTGCCAATACTTGTCTCCAAGCCAAGAGGCGAAGCCTCAAGCACAGGTATATCCTTGCAGAACACTTCGTAAAAGAGATGTCCTGAGTCGAGATTAAATTTAACGGTTATAGAGCCGTCAGGACTTTTAACCTCTTGGGCATAAAGGGAAAACGAAAACAACAGCGTGACAACTGTTCCAACAACCAGAAACGGACCGCTCAGTGCCAGGCGGGGAGACAACGACACTTTCATTCTTTCATATCCTTAATTCGGGTTTACATTCAGATTTCTTTTGGACATTCTCCGTCGCACTACATCGATTAACGAACCGTCCGGCTCATTTATTGCCGCAAATTACGGATCCACTCGAACATGCGGCCCAACGGTGGCGCCATAGGTAATCGCTGGGGCGAACAACCCGCCGCTGGTGCTGCGCGTGGTGTAAGCCAATTGTTCGGGACGATGAATCACATGGCCGATCTGCGTCCAATTCACCAGGTCTTTACTGTGAAAAATCGGAAGGCCCCGGGGAAACCGCACAAAACTCCAATACCCCCGCCAACTTTCCTTTACCTGTCCTTACCATAATCAATCTCCGTTTTTTGAGGTTGTCTCGATGACGCTTTAAACGGCTACAAAATAAGCACTTACGCAAGACTCACACAAACCCGCGGTGTTTGTGACACAAAAATTAGTATTTTGAGGTCTCAAAACCGTCGTTTTTGTGAAATTGTACTCCAAACAACGTTATCAGCCAACAATGACATTTTTACGTAATTATGTGTAAATGTACCACCGGCGAAATGATTTTGCAACCATTTCGCCGGCAGGATTGATATTTCCTGTATCTATTTTAAACGCCAGCAAATGCACATTCAGCTTTGTGCGGCAGGCTCGTCGCGGCCTTACTGGTCGGATTCATCCAGCCAGTTTTTGGCAAATTCAGCGAATTCGTAGAGATTGATCAGACAGTTGCCGTTTAAGTCCAGGCCGCAGTCGTCCTCAAGCCAATAGCCGACAAATTCCCACAGATCGTCCTCATCGACATGATTGTCGCCGTTCATATCTCCGTAAAGAAGTTCGCCAAGAACTGCAATCTCGTCAATCGCCATATCGCC
>JAAYCR010000023.1 GCA_012729675.1 Phycisphaerae bacterium
GCAAAGGGCGAACACACAGGTTCGCCCCTACAGTGCTATGTCTCAACGGCCAGTGTCCAGCGGAGGGTGTCGCTGGTGCGGGTCAGGCGGTAGTTTCCGTGTAAGTGGCGGCCGTGGAGGGTGACGGTGACGCGATCGAGGGTGTTTTCGGTGATTGCAGCGCGGCCGTGGTCGCAGATGCTGACGCGGCCCGTGTTGTGTTGAACAGGACCTTCATACGTCAGAAAACGCAGCGGGTGGTCGGCGATGGCGGTCAGCGGCAGGGGGGTATTGCTGATTTCGTTTGGCGAGACGGCCATCCGCCATGTCCGCAGCGCATCGCCGGTCTGGATCATCAAGTCCCAATGCACGCCGTCCGGCGTGTGATGCTCCTGAACGACAAACCGTGATGCCTCAGTTTGTCCCATCTGGGTTATCTCCTGCCCCGTGTCTGTAACTGAAATCCTAAGCACTAAACTCTAAATTCTAAACAAATTCATAAGGTAAAAAAAACTCAAGGTTAAAAAACATTAAATCGCCAAGAATACTGAGGATGCCGATTGAGTATGAAGGGCTAAAGCCCATCCTGCCTCCTGTCTCCTGACTTCTGGCTTCTGGTTTCTGGCCTCAGTTCCCTCCCGCCTGTATCGCGGTGATGGCGACGGCGGCGACGATGTCGTGGGGGTTGCACCCGCGGGAAAGGTCGTTGACCGGCTTGGCCAGTCCCTGCACGATCGGCCCGTAGGCCTCGGCTCCGGCCAACCGCTGGGTGGATTTGTAGCAGATATTACCTGCGCTCAGGTCGGGAAAGACAAAGATGTTGGCATTGCCCTTGAGCGGGCTGTCGGGGGCTTTTTTGGCGGCGACCGAGGGGATATACGCGGCGTCAAATTGCAGCTCGCCGTCGAGAATGACGGTATCGCCGAAGATGTTGTGGATGGTCTCTTTGGCCTTCTCGGAGGCGATGGCCATCTTCATGGCATTGGGACCGGTGGCTGAGCCTTTGGTTGAGTAGCTGAGCATCGCGACGCGAGCCTCAAAGCCGAACTGCATCGCAGTCCTGGCGGTCGAAACGGCAATATCAACCAATTGCCGCTCGGAGGGGTCTTCGATCAGGCCGCAATCGGCAAACAACAGGACCTTGTCCGGCCAGCACATAAAAAACATACTGGACACGGTGCTGATGCCCGGAGCGGGCTTGATGATCTGCAGTGCCGGCCGCAGCGTATTGCCCGTCGAATGGCACGCCCCGGCCACAAGCCCGTCGGCGGTGCCGCATTTGATCATCATCGTGCCAAAGCAGATCTCATCCTGGACGGCGGCGCGGGCTTGTTCAAGCGTGATGCCTTTGTGCTTGCGCAACTCATAAAAGGCTTGGGCAAAGTCGTCAAGTCGGGCATCGGTGCGGGGGTCCACAAGCTGGATCTGGGATGGGTCGGCTCCGTATGAGCGCAAGCCCTTTTCCAGTGCGGAGATGTCGCCGAGAATCACCAGGTTTGCCAATCGGCGGTCGAGGATTTCCGCCGCCGCCTCAAGCGTGCGGCTGTCACAGCCTTCCGGCAGGACAATTGTCTTTGTCGTTTGGGATGCTTGTTTAATAATCGCATCAAAAAATGAAGCCATACCCGCTATACTTTCAAATAAACTTTCTAAATTACAGAGTCGTTTAGGGGAAAGATACCGCGCCCGAAGGGATTCGAACCCCTAACCTTCGGTTCCGTAGACCGACGCTCTATCCAATTGAGCTACGGGCGCAACATTTTATTTTTATTGAACTTATGTGTTTTTTTGTTGAAGCCGGCCAGACCGCGTTCCGACTTCATTGTGCGTAGTGTATCGAATACAAGATAGCATTGCAAGAAAATTAATACAAATTTTAGGTTACAGCCCGCACACATCCTGAATACGGCTTCTTTTTCCGGAATAGTCGTTTGTGTTGGACTTTGTCAACGAAATACCGTAGTTTTGAAAAGATGAAATGTGTGATTTGCATACAAGGTGGAACGGCTGAAGGCTCAACGACGGCAACGCTCGAACGCGGCCGGCCGACTATTGTTATTGAGGTCGAATGAAGAAAGCTTTTCTGATCAGCATCGGTAATGAATTGTTGTGCGGGCGGACGGTGGATACCAATGCGGCGTGGGTGAGCGGTCGTCTGTTTGCGGCGGGGATAGAGACCCAGTCGGTGCAGATGGTCGCCGATGAGGTTGCCGATATTGTTGAGGCGTTTGGGCAGGCGCAGCGGAAGGCGGATATTCTTCTGGTGACCGGCGGGCTGGGGCCGACCGATGATGATCTGACGCGACAGGCGCTGGCGGAGTTTCTCGGCGTGCCGTTGGTGTATCGTCCTGAATTGGCCGAGACGATTGAGGCCTTTTTTACCCGCCGCGATTTTCCGATGCCCTTGCGTAATCGTGCGCAGGCGTATATTCCCGATGGGGCTGAACCGATTGATAATCCGTGCGGCACGGCGCCGGGCGTGCTGTATGAAAAGGGCGAGAAGCTCATCGCCTTGATGCCTGGTGTGCCGGACGAGATGAAGGCGATGTTTGAGGAGTCTGTGCTGCCGCGTATTAGAAAGGGGCAGGCCGGACCGGTGATCCGGTCGGCGAATCTACGCTGTTTTGGGGCCGGGGAGTCGGCGCTGGTCGAGATGCTGGGTGACCGGATGGGGCGTGGCCGCAACCCGCTGGTCAACTGTACGGTCAGCGAGGGGATTATTACGCTGCAGCTTATTGCGGTCGGAGATACGGCCTCGACGGCAGAATGTCTGCTGGCCGAGCATCGCGGGCAGATTGAGGGGATTTTGGGGCCGCTTGTGTTTGGGGCGGGCGAGGAAACACTTCAGGACGTTGTGGGACGAGTTTTAGTAGAAAAAAAGAAGACATTGGCTGTCGCCGAGTCCTGTACCGGCGGGTTGGTTGCCAAGATGCTGACGGATGTGCCGGGGGCGACTGGTTTTTTTCGGTGCGGGTGGGTGACATACAGCAATCAGGCCAAAATCACACAATTAGGTGTTTCGGAGACATTAATTCAGGAATATGGGGCGGTCAGCGAGCCTGTGGCCGAGGCGATGGCCGAGGGGGCGACGCACAAAAGCGGGGCAGACTGTGCAATCGCCATTACCGGCATTGCCGGTCCGGAGGGCGGGACGGAACAAAAACCCGTCGGATTGGTCTATATAAGTGTGCGGGCGGGCAATATCTGTCAGGTTCACCGATTTCTTTTTGCCAATGCGGGACGGGCGGCGATTCGTCGGAGGGCAGCCCAGACTGCACTAAATTTGCTCCGTCTGCAACTGACCATTTGACGCGCCGTAACAAAGCTGATATAATACACATTTCCATAACATCGGATAAACTATTTGTTGGCCACTCGACCACGAAAGGTTGAATGCAAAAAAAACAACGACATTTGGGTGAAATCCTGTACCGCAAGGGATTTGTCGATAAAAATAACCTCATCCGCGCTCTGAAAAAAGCCAAAGACACCAAGAAACGGCTGGGGGAGACCCTGCTGGAGATGGGGTTGGCGACTGAGGATCAGATTACCGAAGCCTTGGCCAAGCAGTTTAATCTTGAGTATGTCAATCTTGATGAAGTTGAAATCCCGCAAAGTGCGTCTAAACTCATTCCCGAAGAATTGGTCAAAAAACATCGTGTTGTGCCGCTGGGGCAGGATAATGGTGAACTGAAGGTCGCCATCAAAGACCCGATGGATTTGGATTTGCTGGATTTGCTTCGGTTCCGGCTAAACACCGAATTGCGGTGTTGTCTGGCAAGTCCGAGCAAGATTGAGACCTTAATCAACGGCAAAATGGACGCGGTGCGGAGCAGTATCGACGCGACGGCGGCGGAATTGGCGGCCGCTGGACACACGATTGAGGCGGAAGTCCGCCGGGCACAGGCCACGGATGAAAGCGACGAAGGCCCCATTATCCGGCTTGTCAACCTGATTATCGACGAGGCCGTGAAGATGCGTGCCAGCGATATTCATATCGAGCCGATGGCCGACCGGGTGCGGGTGCGGTATCGTATTGACGGTGTTTGTGTCGAGCGCGACAATATTCCCAAAAATATGCAGGCGCCGATGCTGGCGCGTGTAAAAATCCTGTCGGGGATGGATATCGGCGAACGCCGGCTTCCACAGGACGGACGTATCAAGCGTACCATCGAAAAACAGGACATCGACTTTCGTGTGTCGTGTCTTCCCGGCTATCACGGCGAAAGTACGGTGCTTCGTATTTTACGGCCGGACTCGGTCAATATCGGTATTCAGGCCATCGGGTTTGAGTCCGAAGACTATCAGCGATTTACCAAGATTATCAAACGTCCCAACGGCATCTTTCTGGTTACCGGACCGACGGGTTCGGGTAAAACCACGACGCTGTATTCGGCGCTGCAGGAACTGAACCGTCCCGACAAAAAGATTATTACCGCCGAAGACCCGGTCGAATACAACATTGCCGGCATCAATCAGTGTCAGGTGCGAACGGACATCGGGTTGACCTTTGAATCGATTCTTCGCTCGATGCTGCGTCAGGCGCCGAATATCATTCTGATCGGTGAAATTCGTGACGGCATTGTGGCCGATATTGCGATTCAGGCGGCGCTGACCGGTCACTTGGTGTTCAGTACGCTTCACACCAATGACGCCCCCAGCGCCATTACGCGGTTGATCGATATGGGCGTCAAGCCATTTCTTGTGGCCAGTTCGATTCAGGCAATTATGGCTCAGCGTCTGGTGCGTGTGATTTGTGAAAACTGCAAAGTGGTGGATCCGTCTCCCGATCCGCATTTTCTGCGTTTGCTGAATATTACGCCGGATGAACTGCGTAAGCATCCGGCTTATAAAGGCGCCGGGTGCAATCGCTGTCAGGGGACGGGGTATCGCGGCCGAATCGCGGTGTTTGAAATGCTTGAGATGAACAATCAGATTCGGGAATTGGCGTTTGCCCGCGCTCCGTCCGGCGAATTGCGAAAAGCGGCGGTCGCCAGCGGAATGAAGACGCTTTTGCAGGACGGACGCATCAAGGTTTTCAAGGGCACTACAACGCCGGCCGAGATCTCGCGAGTAACCCAGGCTGAAGGGCTTGTGATGGATGCATAAATATTATGGTTATTATCTTAATATAGAATAATAGGATTATTATGGCGACACTTCATATTGACCGATTACTGGAAGCCTGCATCAAAATGGGAGGCTCTGACCTTCATATTGTGGTCGGGCGTCCGCCGGTGCTGCGTATGTCGGGCCGGTTGCGTTCGCTCGACACCAAAGTGCTTGAGCCGGATGACACGGTAGCCCTGATGAAGAGTATTACCCCCGAACGTAACCAGCAGGAACTTCAGGAAGTCGGCGGGACGGACTACGGTTTTGCATTCGGGGATGCGGGGAGATTTCGTACCTCGGTGTTTCGCCAAAAAGGCAATATTTCGATGGTGCTTCGTCTGATTCCTTCAGATCTGCTCAGCTTTGAGCAAATCGGTCTGCCGACGATCTGCGCCTCGCTGTGTCGCCGTCCGCGCGGGCTGTTTTTGGTGACCGGGCCGACCGGCTCCGGTAAGACGACCACGCTGGCGTCGATGATCAATTATATCAATGAGACCCTCGACCGGCATATTATCACCGTCGAAGAGCCAATTGAATACTATCACCAGCATAAAAAATCGGTCATTGTTCAGCGTGAAGTGGGTCTGGATGTGCCTTCGTTTGCCGAGGCGCTTCGCCGGGCGCTGCGTCAGGACCCGGACGTGATTCTGGTGGGCGAATTGCGCGACCTTGAAACGATGGAAGCGGCCATTAGTGCTGCCGAAACCGGCCACTTGGTGTTTGGGACGCTGCACACCACCGGCTGCCAGGGAACAGTCAACCGTATCATTGATGCCTTTCCGGTCAGTCAGCAGGAGCAAATTCGTGTTCAGCTCAGTACCAACCTCATTGCGGTACTCAGTCAGACCTTGTGTCCCCGCAAAGGGGGCGGGCGGGTGGCGGCCTACGAATTTATGGTCGTGACGCCGGCGATTGCCAATCTGGTTCGCGAAAACAAAGTGTATCGTATTGAGTCCAGTATCCAGATCGGCAGAAAACTCGGAATGCAGCTTTTGGACGATCATTTGTGGGAGCTTTATGAAAAAGACTTAATTGATCTTGAGGAGTTGGTAGATAAGTCCAGAAATCCGGCAGACATGATGGAGAAGGCTGAAAAGAGAGCGGGTGGATCTGTTAAGGCGAAAAAGAAAATTGAAGATGAATATGGGGCGGTTTTAAAGTCAGGATAAGTCCGTGATACATCCCAAAAATTTGAGTTTGTGGACACTTCTTGTTTGTATGCCAAGTGTCCATATATTTTTGGTTTTTAAATTGCACAAAAAAGCTAAATATGTTTAATTATTGCGACTGAGTATTGTTTTATTCGGCTTATTATATTTTATGTAAATATTACGGATGTTTGACCGGATAGATGTTCAGTAAGTCAAGTGTCCACCAAAAACAAAGTTGCTTTTTTTGTATAAGGTCCGTATAAATTAGTAGTTGTAGTAGTAGGAGTTGACTGTTTACTCCTAACATTATGGAGAGCTTTAAAATGGCTAAGACACCTCCAGTAAGCGAACTAAAGGGTCGTTCCCTTGGTCGAGTACTCATAAAAATGGGCCTTTTGACTCGCGAAAAGGTTCATGAGGGTCTTGTTGTGCAGAAGGAGCGAGGCGGTAAGATTAAGCTCGGACAAATCTTTATTGAGATGAATCTCATTAAGCCGAAAGATTTGCGAATTGCGTTGGCCGGGCAGCGAGGGATGGAATATGTCGAAATAGAAGGGCTTGACATACCCAATTCTGTCATTGAGACAGTGCCGGCTCAAATGGCTCGCACGTATCGGATTATTCCCATTCAGCATGACAAATCCCGCAACCGTCTGACGGTTGTGATGGAAAGCCCCGATAATTTTCGCGCCATCGACGATCTTAACACCCTGATGGGGTTTGCGGTGGACGCGAAAGTCGCCGATGAAGACGCCATCACGGCTGCGCTGGACAAGTACTACACAGAGGAAGAATCCAGTTTTAATGAATTGATCGGCGAGATTGAATCGGATGCTTCGCTGACCCAATTCCAGGGGCGCGACCAGAGCATCGACCTGGATGACCTAAAGGAAATGGCCGATTCCGGCGGGGTCAAGAAGCTGCTGAACCTTGTGCTGCTGCAGGCGATTCGCGACAAGGCGTCGGATATTCATTTTGAGCCGTTCGAGGACGAATATAAGATGCGATATCGTATCGACGGCGTCCTGTATGAAATGGTTCCGCCGCCCAAGCACATTGCGATGGCCCTGAGCAGCCGTATCAAGGTTATGGCCAATCTGGACATTGCCGAGCGACGATTGCCGCAGGATGGGCGTATTCCGCTGGTGGTGGGGGGCAACCCGGTGGATTTGCGTGTCAGTATTTTGCCGACGATGTTCGGCGAGAGCGTCGTGCTGCGTGTGCTCGACCGGTCGCAGGTGGACTTGCAGCTCGATATGATCGGCTTGCGTGAACATGAACTGAAAATGGTTCGGCAGTTGATTCACAAGCCCAACGGGATTATCGTGGTGACCGGGCCGACCGGTTCGGGCAAGACCACGACGCTGTATTCCTGCCTGAAAGAACTGAACGATACCCAAACCAAGATCATCACGACGGAAAACCCGGTCGAATACGACATCGACGGGATGGTCCAGGTGCAGATTCGCCCGGAGATCGGATTGACGTTTGCCAAGTGCCTGCGGTCGATTTTGCGTCAGGATCCGGATATTTGTATGGTCGGCGAAATTCGCGACCTCGAAACGGCCGAAATTTCGATTCAGGCGTCGCTGACGGGCCACCTAGTGTTCACAACGCTGCACACCAATGACGCCCCCAGCTCGATTGCGCGTTTGCTGGATTTGGGAGTTGAGCCGTTTTTGGCCACGGCCACACTTGAAGGCATTCTCGCGCAGCGCCTGGTGCGGCGTATTTGCGTCAATTGCAAAACCGAATTTCGCCCAACCGAAGAACAACTGATGGAGTTGAACCTGATGCCCGAAGACGTCGGCGACAAGTCCTTCTTTTACGGCAAGGGTTGCGATCAGTGCAACAACACCGGCTATCGCGGGCGACAGGGGTTGTTCGAGATCATGGCGATGAATGACGAACTTCGCGATCTGGTGATGAACCACGCGTCAACGTCCGTGTTGCGCGAGGCGGCCAAGCGTAGCGGGATGCATACATTGCGCGAGAACGGGCTGGCGTCGATCTTTGACGGCATAACGACCATTGAAGAGGTCGTCCGTGAGACGCTGGCGGCGGAAGAATGATTTGGATTGAGAATTGAGAATTTAGAATTAAGAAATGAAGTGTGTTGCGTTTCGGGGAAATGTAACGATTCGGGACGTAATTGAAAGGTATTAACAATGCCAGTTTTTCAATATACCGCGTTGGACGCCAACGGCAAAGAGGTCAAGGCGGATATCGAGGCGCTCAGCAGTAAAGAGGCCATCAGCAAGATCCGCAACAAAGGCCTGTTTCCGACTAAGGTGCGTGCCCAGAACGCCGCCAAAAAGGTCAAGGCCGCGGCGGCGGCGGGGCCGACCCGACGGCGCGGCACCAACGCCAAGGTCAAGCTCAAACGCGTGACGCAATTTGCCCGGCAGATGGCAACGCTTCAGGATGCCGGTCTGGCGATTCTGCGATCGTTGCGGATTCTCGAAGAGCAGGAAAAACCCGGTTCCTTCAAGCGGATCATCGGCTATGTCGCCGAGGACATCGAAGGCGGCGCGACGTTGTCGGAGGCGATGGGCAAGTACCCGCGCTGCTTTAACCGGCTGTTTGTCAACATGGTGGCCGCCGGCGAGGTGGGCGGCGTGCTGGACGTGATTCTTAACCGCGTGGCCGACTTTATGGAAAAGAGCGAAAAGCTCAAGTCCAAGGTCAAAGGCGCGTTGGTATATCCGGTGGTGGTACTGTTTGTGGCGTTTGTGATCGTGATGGGACTGATGATTTTTATAATTCCGACGTTTTCGGAAGTGCTGTCGGAGATGAGCGACGGGAAAGCCAAGTTGCCCGCCCTGACGCGAGGCCTGCTGGCAATGAGCAACTGGCTGCAGGGGCGGAAAGGCCTCAACGCCGGAATCGTGGCGACCTTGCCCTTTCTTGTTGTCGCGCTCTTTCGCCTGCTGCGGAAGTTTTACTACAGCCGCTTCGGGATGGACTGGCTGATGCTGCGTCTGCCGGTGATCGGCAAGGTGTCTTACAAGACCACCGTCGCCCGCTGGACGCGCACGTTGGCGACGCTGATCAGCGCCGGTGTGCCGATTCTTGAAGCCCTCAACATCACCCGCGAAACCAGCGGCAACGAGGTGTATGCCCGCATGCTGGCCAAGGTGCACGCCGCCATCCGGCAGGGCGACACCTTCGCCAATCCGCTTCGCCAGACCAAAACCGTTGACGCCATCGTCGTCAATATGGTCGATGTCGGCGAGGAGACGGGCGATCTGGACAAGATGCTGATGAAAGTGGCTGACAACTTTGACGAAGAAGCCGACGTGCTGGTCGGCTCGCTGATGAGCATGCTCGAACCGGTGCTGATCGTGTTCCTGGGTATGGTTGTCGGGACCATTGTGGTGGCGATGTTTATGCCGATGGTGACAATGATGCAGGTGATGATGTAACAGATTCAACTGCGGATTTCGCGGATTGACACGGAGATATGTATGTTAAAAGTCAAATGTAAAATGTTAAATGTGTGGGACATTCTTACATCTTGTTTTTTTCTTCGTGCTCTTCGTGTGCTTCGGGGTTCAGATCTTTTTCGTTTGAGATAATTTGTGTTAATTTGTGACTAAAAATAACTTGAAAGGAAAAAAACAATGAAGCGAACACAACACAACAACGCGTTTACCATCGTCGAACTGCTGACGGTGATGGCCGTGATCGCACTGCTGATCGGCCTGCTCGTGCCGGCACTGGCCCTGGTCAAAGACCGCGCCAAAGACATCCAGCAGCGGGCACAGTTCCATAGTATCAGTGTAGGACTGGAGATGTTCAAAACAGAATTTGGCGACTACCCAGATTCATTTGATAATATCGCCCCAACTACTCCAGCTGCCATTGCCCCATTGATTCAAGATACTGCTAATTATGGTGGTGCCCAAAAAATGGCGGAAGGGTTGGTGGGATTCGATCTCCTTGGGGTACACCCCAAAGCTGGTTTTCGCTCGAATGGGCAGAATTATTTTCCAGAACCGATAAACGGCTATCTGAACATTTATGACACAGTCAACGGGATTAATGCAGGCACACTTTATAATGAAGTAGATGGTTATGCAAACATCAATGCGAGAAAAGGACCGTTTGTTGATCTAGAAAATGCCAATGCTTTTCAGATGCAAGATGTGTATGGCACCAATACAGCGGGCTTCAACCATCTTAACGTTGTTCTTTGTGATGTTTACGCGAAATCAAGAACCTCTGGTAAAAAAACCGGGATGCCGATTCTGTATTTCAAAGCGGATGCAGGAAACGCGCTACAAAACTACTCCGTTGATGGGAATTATGAAAACGACATATACAATTTTGACGACAATTATGCTTTGTTGAGCCTTGGTTCGGCTCAAGCAAATTCATTTCCGCACGAAGTAATGGTGGGCGGAACCGATGAATATATAAATTTTGAAAATATTGTGCTGAATCAGCAGGTTTTTAGTGCCAGTGGTGTGCGGCGTCCATATCGTGCGGGTTCGTTTATTTTGTGGTCTGCGGGCAAAGACGGGATTTTTGGTACCGGAGACGATGTATTAAACTTTACCAAAGAGGCCGAATAGTTCGTTTTGAGTGGCATTTAGAACCGTGATTTGGGAAACGGTGGGCACGGCCCACCCTGCGGAACGATTTTGAATACAGGTACGCCAACAATTCGTCCATCGTCCATCGTCCATCGTCCCTGTCGAGGGTTTACGCTGGTGGAGCTGCTGGTGACGCTGGCGGTGGTGGTGATTCTCATCAGCGCTGCCGCTCGGCTGGGCGGCTATGTGCGTACCCGTGCGGCCGTGCAGTTGACCGAAAGCGCCCTGGCCGTGATCGATACGGCGCTGGAGCAGTATTATGCGGACTTCGGAAAGTTTCCATTTGGTACCGATACTGTCCCTGCCGGCGGTGACGGTATTTCGGATCCATATTTGAGGAATCATCTGGAAGCCGATCTTGACGGAATGGTCAATCCGGTTTTGCCTTTGACGGAAAAGGATGGCCAAAATGCAGATCAGTCTTTTGCGTCCAGTGCGGGTCTGTTTTGGTTTTTGCATCGTGCTCCGAACAGTCGGTCGATCATAGACGCCCTGACGCCTTCGCTTGTAACGGCCAAATATCCGCAAACACAGCAGCATTTAACGGTCACGGTCGTCGGAGGCGTTACTTACGACCTTCCTCGTTTTGTTGATCCGTGGGGGATGAGTTTGCGGTATGAGTATGCCCCCAAAGCGGATGTGTTTCCGCGGGTGATCTCGGCCGGGCCGGATAAGATATTCGATTCGCCCGACGACATCGAGAACAAGTAAATAATAACCATGAAGCTCATGAAGAACAGGAAGAAAAATATTTTAGTTAAGACTTCATGCTCTTCACGTTCTTCATGGTAAAGTTTGTTTCAAGAAAAGGAAACGACAATGCAGGACAGACGAAAACAGATGCGGACAAGCGGGTTTACGCTGATTGAACTGCTGGTGGTGGTGGCGATTATTGCGATGCTGGTGGCGATCTTCAGCGTCGGGAGCAAAAAGATTCGGATCATCAGTTTCGGCCTGCAGCAAAAGTCCGTCTTTCACGCGATGACGGTTGGGCTGGAACTGTTCAGCGGCGATTTTGACGGCTATCCGGACTCGCGGACGCGCGCCTCAAGCGGCGGGTCGATTACCGGCGCCCAGCATCTGACCGAGGCCCTGCTGGGGCGGGATGAGCGGGGCTTTGATCGGCTGACGCGATGGACGCCGCCGGACGACAATACGCCCAGCAGCGATCTGTATTCGAATGATCCGGCCAGTCTGGCCCGACGGCGTGCCCCGTATTGCGAGATCAAGTACGGCCAGGTGCTGACGATTCACGATCTGTGGGGGCCGCAGGCCGGTATTTATGATTCCGGCCCAACTCCGGTCGGTTTTCAGCGGTCGCCGGTGATTACGGATGTGTTCGCCCAGAACGACGCCGTCGCGGGGGGGCGCGTGGGGATGCCGATACTGTATTTTAAGGCCGATGCGTCCAAGCCGCGGTTTCGCGTCGATGCCGCACGCCAAACGGTTGACAATCCCGACCTGACGCAATACGGCGATTGGGTGTATAACTTTGATGACAACCTGCCGATCTTGAACCTGCCGTGGCTGCGCGATCCCGGTGCGGTCTGGGACGGGCATTTTTCCGATCCGGACAATGCCGGGCGGAATCCGGCACAGATGTTTTACGAGCAGATCACCCAGCAGGCCAATCCGGATCAGGGATTTTACAGGCCGTATAACGGCGCGACGTTTATCCTGATCTCGGCCGGGTGGGACGGGATATTCGGGACGAAAGATGATATTGTGAATTTTGATTAATAAGGAACCACAGATTTCACAGATGACACAGATAAAAATCAGTGAAATCGGCGTAATCTGTGGTTTCAAAAAAGGAAATGATTATGCAGACTCGAAACAGAACAATTCGGGCGTTTACGCTGGTGGAGGTGTTGACGACGGTGGCCATTATCGGCATCCTGCTGGCGGTGCTGATCCCGGCGCTTAATCAGGTCGGCAAGTCGGCGCTGGTGGTCAAGCAGAAGGCGCAGTTTCACACCATCGAGATGGCACTGGAGGCTTTCCGCAGCGATGTCGGGTTTTACCCGCCGAGTGTGTGGGATGCACATCTTCCTGACAGTAAATATGGATATTATTCTGCCTCTCAGCGGCTGGCCGAGGCGATCATCGGACGCGACGGTTTTGGTTTTCATACGAGTTCACAATTTCGCGCGGACGGAAACGGGTATGACGATCTCGGTAATCTGGTTCCGCTTTATGCCCCGGTTGTTGATCTTACGGCCAATCCTGACAATCTGGCAGCACGAAAAGGCCCGTATCTTGAACTTGAATCCGCCAATGCCGTTCAATTGGGCCAATATTCAACGAACTATGGCGCCTTGGTCAATCCTCTCAGCTATGTGCTGGCGGATGCCTTCAAGACCGCCAAATTAACCACCGGCCGCAAGACGGGGATGCCGATTTTGTATTACAGGGCAGACCGCTCCAAGGCAGGACATAATGCAGCGACACTGGATGCAAATACGTACAATGTAATGGATGGTATCAATATGGCCACGGTACCGGGTCCCTTGCAGTCCCAGCATCCGTTTTACCCGCTTTATTCTGACCACAGTTGGTTTTATCACAAGACGCTTAACCCGAACTTTACGAATCCTCCGCGGCCGTATCGGGCGGAGTCGTTTATATTGCACAGCGCCGGCCCGGACGGGAAGTTTGGCACGGCGGACGATCTCTTTAATTTTGACGAAGGAAACTAAGTTCAGTTATCAGTAATCAGTCAACAGTAATCAGTAATGGAATTGGACACGGAACGTATAAAAATCCTGTTAATCCTGTCCAAAAAAAGAATCGGTGTAAATCCGCGGAATCCGCGGTTTCAAAATGAAGAATCAACGGCGACAATTTGGGTTGACCTTGACCGAGCTGCTGGTGACGGTGGCGGTCGCGGCGGTGCTGATGGCGTTGGCCGTGCCCGCGGCCCGGCGCATCACCGAGACGATGCGCGATTCGGCCGGGGCACGTGCCCTGATCGGCGCCGCACTCAACAACGCCCGCGCCATCGCCGTCCGCGAGGGCCGATACGCCGGCGTTCGCTTCCAGCAGACCGCCGACGGGAAGACGTACATGATCTTTATTGTCCACGATCCAAGCTCTGTGGCGGAGGAGGGAACGGGATTGGCCAACGGGTTTCGGCCGGTCAAAGGCCGCAAACCCATTCTGCTGCCTGACGACTTCCGATTGGCGCCCGGCGGTCAGACGTCTTTTTATTCGATTGTTTTTTCGCGCGCCGGCAGACTGACGGTGCATCCCGTGCGATACAAAGCGACGCTTTCGTTCGGCGATCTTGAGATTTCAGACGATACGCAGGATGTTGAAAGTGTCAACGTGATCTCGGTGTTCGATACGCTTGCGCCCGGCGATTTGCGAATCACAAGGATCAGCCCTTATACGGGGGAGTTGATCGGTGAATGATAAAAAGTAAAAAAATAAAAGGAAAAAGGCAAAAGTGCGGAGCCGCCTTTGGCGGAATTGTTTTGATGGTTTGTTTCTGTGTAATCGGTGGTTTCAGGATTCCCGCCTTCGCGGGAATGACAAGGTACGATGTATAAACGCAGGCGACAATTTGGGTTTTCGCTTCTTGAGGCGTTGATGGCCACGGGCATCCTCGGCATGGGGCTGGTCTTGATCGCGATGGTCTTTCCCGTCGGCATCAAGCTGACCGGCACCTCGACCGAACGCACCATCGGCGCGATCGCGGCCAACGAGGCGTTTGCCAAGATACAGTTGTGGGGCATACGGGATTATGATCAATGGACAAAGATCAATCCGACTGACGACCCATTTCAGATGTGTTTTGATTATCGCCATGTGGTCAATCTACCAAATCCAGCGCAACCGCTGAATTTTATCGATGTCCAGAGCGATTGGCCGGAGTTTCAGTATCCGTCTATTACGATCCCTGCCGGGCAGGAGCCGCACAAATACCACTGGTCGGCGCTGTGCCGGGCGGTCGATGCCCAGCAGGTGCAGGCGACGGTTTTTGTGACGCGGAGAGCGGGCGAGGGGCTGCTGTATTATACTCAGGCAGGGGGGCAGGATGGTCTTTGGCCCTCGCCGGTGCAGGTCAATGTGAAAATGGGCGGAAACAGTCGAGAGTTGGAAGTTTTGACCGACACATGGGGGACGGATGTGTTCGGTTTCTTTGGTGACAATTCGACCATTGTGGCCAACCATGACGGGCGGATTTATCGTGTGCTGGAATATAAAGCCGTCAACTATGAAGCCGTCGGCGACACGCCCACAATCAAAAATACACTGGTGTTGACTGAAGACTGGCTGCCGCCGCTTGGTCTGACTTCGTGGACAATCTGGGTTGTTCCGCCGGGGGTAGGCAGTATGCGCAATCCGGTGATTAGCGTTGTCCAGAAAACCTTAACATTTTAATCGGTGAAATCGGTGAAATCGGTGGTTTCAAAAAAAGCGTTTACGATTGTCGAATTGCTGGTGGCGATGGGGCTGGTGGTGATCCTGGTCGCGCTGTCGAGCCTGATTTTTGCCGCGGGCGTCAAGGCGCATCGACTGGCCGATTCGACCATCGAGATCACCCGCCGGGCCGAGGCGGTCAGCCGTCAGTTGGTTGCCGACGTGGGCGGTCTGCGGACGGATGCGCCGCTGGCGATCTGGTTTGAGCACGATCCAGCCACCGGCAAACGTTATGACCAGATTCTCTTTTTCGCCAACGGCGATTTCCAGACGATGCGGCAGTACAACGGCCAAACCGTCAGCGGCAACCTGTCCCGCATCTACTACGGCCATGCCTGGCAGGTCAATACCGACATCAATGCGGTTCCGACAGCCTTTACTGCGCAGTATCGGCAGTCCGGTCTGCTCTCTCGCCGTGCGCATCTGCTAACTTCGAATTTAACTTTGACGTATCCCGGTATTCCAACCCCTTTCCCTAATGGGACAACACCGGACTTTTTTGCGGCTACTTTTTTTCCTTATACTAACAACCGGTCGGAGTACGATCAGTTATCGCTGGCCGAGTGGAAGAATCTGATGCAAACGCAGGACAATTGCAACCAGATGCTGCAAATCTGCTTCAATAACGGTACCAATGTATCAGATACCGGTCGCCCGATGATCGACATGACAAATATCGACACGCTGCATTTGCTGCTGAGCGAGCAGATCAGCGAATTCAAAGTCCAATGGGCCTTTAAGAGCGAAGATTTGATAGATATTTCTACCGGGAATCCTTTCCTTCCCGATCAGTTGTTCAGCGGGCTTCTCTGGTGGCCGGAAAGTGGCGATTTGCTCAGCTTTGTCGAACAAAGAAGAGGCGTCTTTTTCAATATGCCAGGCATTGTGCCACCACCCGCTGATGTGACACCGCCGGATGAATGGGATCCTGTGTCGGCATGCAAGTACTCACCGATGATTGTTTTTTCGCCGACGTATGTTCCCCGGGCGTTGAAGTTCACGTTTACGGTCCATGACGCCAAGGGGTTGTTTCCGGAAGGCAAGACGTTTACGCAGATTGTGAAGATTGATAATTGATAGAAGTCAGGAGTCAGGAGTCAGAATTTTTGAATTGTGGTTAATTGGTGTTAATTTGTGGCTAAAAATGGTGTCTCCATGAACACGACAAAACGACAATCTGTTCGGCGGCAGGGCGGGTCGGCCTTTATTCTCGTGGTGGTGGTTACCGTGCTGCTGGCGGTAATCGGGTTGATGTTTGTGATGGTCGCCCGCCTCGGCGAGATGGGGTCATCAGCGGTTGTCGATAACGCCGACCTGGACGCCGCTGTCCAGACGGTGGTCAGCCGTATTAACACCGCCCTGGTTGCAGACCTCTTCGGCGCCGACGGCGTCATTGGGTCGGATGGCCCGCATTACACCTGGCCGGGCGTTGCACGAGGCGATGACCCGCTTACCGGGGATCGAATCGTGCCCTGGCTGGCCGACCTGGAGCCGAACAGCCTGAACAGTTTTCAGTGGGAACATATAACGGATCTGCTCGCCCCTGACAATCCGACGGCTTTTGTCGGAACCCTCCTCACGGGCATCATTCCCGACAACCCCAAAACGGTTGTTTTGGGTACCGCCGCTGATGCTTCCGGTGACGGCGTGGCCGACAGCATCTGGATTCGCATGCCGAACGCCTCGACCAGCCGCGGAAAACCCGTCTTCGCCGCCATCCGCATCATCGACAATTGTGCCATGCTCAATCTCAATACGGCCTATTGTTTTTACCAAACGCCCTATAATTCTACAACACCCATATCTCCATTTTCCAAATTTTGGTATCTGAACCAAACGGCTCACGGCAATGGCATCGCGTATGAGGGGACAGCGATTTCCTCAAGCACACCGTATGGCAATGGCGGTCGTTACTTGACGGAAATCAATTATTTATCGTTTCTGCGCGGTAGCGATCTTGGCTCGATTTGGGGCGGTGGCGATGGATGGTACAATATCGCTATCGCAAAAAAGTTTTCTTGGCTGAATACCTCATCGCAGATAGTTTCAGTCACACCTGAACAGGCACATGTCGCTATCCTGTCCATTGAAAATCCACCGTTGCATCCTGCCATCCTGCCTCAGACTCGCTTTTCTTTTTTTGATATTGGCGATGAATTAGAGATTCGCAATCGATATCTTCTGACGTCGAGAACGGAATCGCGTTTTGAACGGCATGACATTGCTAACTATACACTGGATTCGGGAAGTACTGATTATGCAGCGTTGAAAGTGCCCCGTGACAACAGCAGTAATCCAATATCTTTATGGCATGAACGTGTCAATATTGCCAATTTTGACAGGTGGGACTTAAATGGCGAATTATATGGTGTTGGAGAGAATATCCCTTATAAATACGACCGGCGGCATATCAGCACGTTTTACAGTTTTGATCGTCCGCTGCGAACGGGTCAGTACCCCAAGCTTGAAATGGATGCGGTGATTCACGGCCTGACGCCGGTGCAGCTTGCGGTATTTATGCCGGACAAGGCGATGCCGATTGATTTGCGAACCGCCGATATCACAGACGCCACGACGAAAGTCCAGTTACTGTATGCCTTGCGTGAAGTCTATGATGCTCAAAAAGCGGCACAGATTGTTGTCAATCTGATGGATTATGTGGACAGCGACAATGAAGTGAGTATTCTGAATACAGAACGCATTTCCGCTTATATTTTTGCGGCGGGCGGCGGAGTATCGGGCATGGCGATGGCAAATGATTTCGGTCTGGGCGACGCCGTCGTCTATGGCTATGAACGTCAGCCGTTTATTTCGGAGATTTATTGCTTCCGCAATACAGAAACCGGAGTGGTGGAGGCTTTTGCGCTGGAACTGGTCAATCCTTATCGAGATCAAATCGATTTGAACGGTTGGCGGGTGCGCGTTGGCACGATGGCTCCTTTTAATTTAAGTGGAGCCGAGTATTACGTCCCTGCGGCAACGGGCGATCAGCCGGAACAATACGGGCGGTTGGTGATCTGGTCAGGATCGGTTTTAATCTCCGGTGGTGGACATAGTGTAGAACTTCCGGGATTTGGAACCGGGTTTTTGGGTAATTCGATTGTGCGACTCCAACGACCTGATCCTGTACCATTGGATCCTGCAGATCCCTATCTGACGGTGGATCGTACCCATTCCGATCAATCTCGTATGATGTTTGACCAAGAAGGCGGACGTAGCAGTAAACGCGATGACAGGCAGTGGAGATTTACCAATCAAGCGGCATTTGTTGTCGATTCCACAACAAGGATCGGCAGACATAATGCCGTTTCCGATATGTCTTTGAAGGGCTATCAACTGCCGGTACTCAATGAGGGCGAGCCGATTGAGCGGCTGGCTGATTTTATCAGGGTGGCGTTTGTGTCAAATACCGGGGGGGATGATCCGAATACCATTACCGAACTGATTGCCGATGCCGAAGACGAGGCGGATATCCGGTACGATATGGAGGCGGCGCCGGATCTGCTGGATTACATCTGCTTTTTGAATCGACCGGACCAAGGCTCGCTGCCGGGGCGTATCAATATCAATACGGCGGCGCTTCATGTGATCGCCGCCGCCATTCCGCCGCAATTGGTGATGGCCGCAGCCGACGATGCCGAACATGCCTTGTACCTGGCCGAGCAGATTGTCGCCAATCGTCCGTATGAGCGGGTCAGCGACTTGTTGCGGATCAATGCGTTTAAGAAGTTCACCGCAACCGGTACCCCGAACGTGGGGGATCAGGGGGTTGAAGGGGATTTTGAGGAGCGCGACTGGATTGTGTCGCGTTTGGCGAATATCTTTACTGTTCGCAGCGACACCTTTACGGCTTATATTCTCGTGCGGCTGGGCGATGACGGCCCGCAGCGGCGGATGATCGCGATCTTTGACCGCAGTCAGGTCTGGACGCCGAGTGACTGCCCGCGTCTGGTCGCCCTGCATCCTGTGCCGGAAGCACGATAGGCCGCGCCATCGCAGAGGGGCGAACTTACGTGTTCGTCCAAAGAGATGTGATATTATTAGCCCGCAGGGCGATATGGTTTAGCCACGCGGCGTAAGCCCGTGGATAAAAGCAAACGCCCCCTCCCTCCCCAAGCCCGCGCTGCGGGCGGTATAAAAGTTACCGCATCTTCCTATGCCACCCGCTGCGCGGGTTCACGAAAATAGATATCTGCTTGTAATCCCCGCCCTTACGGACGGGGCTACATCATAACGCCTCTTGCAGAGGCTTTCTGGAAAACAAACTAAAAGACAGCAACAAATAACAGTCAGAAATGATTCTCACATACGGCGAATCAACGGCGTCGATATTTGGCTTTACATTTCTTTACTTTTCCTGTAAAGTTCAGCGGGTTAATGCATTGTAAAATGAACTGCGTCTTTACAGGATTCGGCTATGGATTTGCCTTTTGAAATCGGGAGTATTAAGATCGGGCTTGACCAGCCGCTGTTTGTGATTGCCGGGCCGTGTGTGATTGAGAGCCGCGATGTGTGCCTGGCGATTGCCGAGGTGTTGGCGACGATTCAGGAGCGGACGGGGGTGGGGGTTATCTTCAAGGCCAGCTTCGACAAGGCCAATCGCACCAGTATCACCAGCTTTCGCGGGCCGGGGCTCGACAAGGGGCTGGCGATTCTCGAAGAGGTCCGCCGCCAGTCGGGGCTGCCGGTGCTGACCGACGTTCACGAGGCCCGGCAGGCCGAGGCCGCCGGCGGCGTGGTCGATGCCTTGCAGATTCCCGCGTTTTTGTGTCGCCAGACGGATTTGCTGGTGGCCTGCGGCAACACCCAAAAGCCGGTCAATATCAAAAAAGGCCAGTTTGTCAGCCCCGAAGAGATGAAAAACGGCGTCGAGAAGGTTCGCTCGACCGGCAATCTCAGGATTCTGCTGACCGAACGCGGCACGTTTTTCGGCTACAACCGCAACGTCAACGATATGACCGCCATTCCGCTGATGCAGCAGCTTGGCTGTCCGGTGGTTTTTGACGCCACGCACAGCACCCAGCGGCCGGGCGGCCTCGGCACGGCCAGCGCCGGGGCACCCGATATGGCTCCGATTCTTGCCCGCGCGGCCGTTGCAGCCGGCGCGAACGGGCTGTTTATGGAAGTGCATCCCGACCCGGCCAACGCCCTCTGCGATGCGGCGTGTATGCTGCCGCTGGCCGAGGTGGAGTCGGTTGTTTCGATGTGCCGACGCATCCACGAGCTTGTCCGCAGCGGGGGGTAAGATGGCCGCAGAGACGTATCACTATCTGTTTGGTCCGGTTTCGTCGCGGAGGCTCGGCCGGAGTCTGGGCGTGGATATTGTTCCGATGAAGACCTGCACGCAGAACTGTCTGTATTGCCAACTCGGCAGGGACGCGGAGCTGACGCTTGAGCGGAAGGTGTATGTGCCGACCGAGGCGGTGTTGGATGAGGTGCAGCGGCGTATCGGCGAGGGGCTGCAAGCAGATTATATTACGTTCAGCGGTTCGGGCGAGACGACCCTGCACAGCGAACTGGGGGCGATGCTGGATGGCGTCAAGGCCTTGACCGACATTCCGACCGCCGTGATTACCAACGGGACGCTGCTGTTTCGGCCGGACGTTCGGCGCGATTGCGCCAAGGCCGATGTGGTGATGCCGTCGCTGGATGCGGGGGACGAGGCGACGTTTCAGCGGCTCAACAAGCCCCATCCTGACCTTGATTTTCAGACGTTTGTCGAGGGGCTGCGTCAATTCCGAGACGAATACGCCGGGCACATCTGGCTGGAAGTCTTTTTCTGTGCGGGCATTAACACCGATGACGACAATATCCGGAACATCGGCCGCCTTGTCGAAACCATCCGCCCTGACAAAATCCAACTCAACAC
Organism: Phycisphaerae bacterium; assembly: GCA_012729675.1. Taxonomy (GTDB): domain Bacteria; phylum Planctomycetota; class Phycisphaerae; order Sedimentisphaerales; family Anaerohalosphaeraceae; genus T3Sed10-213. Next base: position 21,135 of record JAAYCR010000023.1, read on the forward strand.
CGCCGTCCGTCCGACGACAGATGCCGGGGCTGTGCTTGTCCCGCTTGCACATCTGCAGGAAATCGCTCGTAAACTCCACCCCAAGGCTGAAATCATCGCCGACTTTGGCCGCCATACGGCTGTGCCTTCGCGTCAGATTCGCGAGAGCGATATAATAGATATCATTGGTCGTCATCCATGCTCGCTTGAGGATATTTGCAAGGGATTGTCCGCCGACCCCGATCAAATTCGCCCCCTGATCGAATCGCTCCTCCGTGCCGGTAACATCACCGCCGAGACCCGCAACGGGAAGGATTATTTTAAAACCGCATAATTTTTTTTCATACTCCCGAAAAGTTTGCTTCATTTTGAGAAATTATCTGTCAGAATGCGGAATTTTTTATAGGACGTTTCAGTTTTTGCTCGCCTTAATGTGATTTCCCTTTAAGAACGCTTCATTATCGGTCGATATAAAAAGCGAATACCTTCATCGGACGGCATTATTGACGTATTTTTTTTAGAAAAGCCTTTAGAAATTGTCGTCCCGCCCGATAAAAAAAGAAGAGGTTTTCTCTTTAAGGTTTTTTTATGGAAATCATCAAACGACAATTTGTGCTGAACAAAGGTTCGGAAAAATATATCTTTCGCTACGATCCCGGTCAGGAGGGACTTTTGCTGGATGCGCTTGTCGCGTCTGCCAATGACACGCGGACCGATTTTGACTGGTTTGACGCGGCGGTCGTCAGTTTTAAATTAACCCAATCGCTGATGCATCAGGCCGACCAGATTCTTTATAAAGACATCACCGACCCGATGCAGAGTTGTCGGCATAAGAACGGATGAAGGAAAATAACGGCCTGGCACAATACAATGCGGGGCACTACAGAAAAAGGACACGTAACATGGGAAACTCGTCGGTCATACAGGAATTTATAAATTATCTGAAGTTCGAGAAGCATTTTTCGGCCCATACGGCAAAGTGTTATGCGGCCGATCTCGGACAGTACTGCGATTTTTTGACCGGTCAGGCAAATTCAGGTGACGCCAGCGAAGCCTCGCAGAACCCTTGGGCTGTGTCCGATTCTTCCGTCGCTACGCAGACGCAAACGCAGACGGAGGAAAATATTGAAACGCTGCTGTTGACGGCCGATATCAATGTGGTGCGGCGTTTTATGGCCGACCTGAACACGCACGCCTATTCCAAATCGACGACTGCCCGCAAGCTGGCGACGATTCGCAGCTTTTACAAATTTCTGGTCAAGCGCAACTATGTTGCGGGCAATCCGGCGATGACGATCAAGACGCCCAAGCAGGACAAAAAGCTGCCGAAATTCCTGGAATACGAGCAGGTTCTGAGGCTGCTGAATACCCCGCCGGCCAATACCTGGCTGGGCGCTCGCGACCGGGCGATGATGGAAGTGCTGTACAGCACCGGCGTGCGGGTCAGCGAATTGGTGGCGTTGAATATCGACGACGTCGATTTTCTCGGCGAGGTGATTCATGTTCGCGGTAAAGGCAAAAAGGAACGGATTTGTCCTGTCGGGTCTACTGCGCTGCAGAGCATTCAGGGGTATATCGAATACCGCAACCGACGGATGGCCAGCGATTCGGCTTTTGACAGCAAGGTGCTCTTTGCCAATAAGCACGGCAAGCGGATGAGCGCCCGCAGCGTTCGCCGAAAAATGGACAAGTACCTGATCGAGGCCGGGCTGGATCCGGCGATCAGCCCGCATACGCTGCGGCATAGCTTTGCGACGCACATGCTCAATAATGGCGCCGATCTGCGGAGCGTGCAGGAGTTGTTGGGGCATCAGTCGCTTTCGACCACACAAATATACACACATGTAACCGCCGGCCGGATGCAGGAGCAATACCACCTCGCCCATCCGCTTGAAACGTCTCCCGCCGCCCATGGATAAAAAGCGAAATTTCTTGTTTTCGCTCGGCAGCCTGGTCATCCTGGGGATTGGGTTGTCGGGGGTTGTCTCGTTGGGCCGGGCGTCGGAGCGCAGCCGCGAGTATTTTGTCGCCGTCGAGCCGCAAAAAAGCGATACGGTCCGTATGATCGAGGCGTATGAGCGGCTTAGCAGTCAATACCTGACGCTGGTTCAGCAGAATCTGGCCCAAATGGCGGCCGTTGATCGTGAACTCCTTGCCAAGCTCGATTCCATTGAAACAAAACTCGATGCGCTGGCCGTTCGGCTATCCAGACTCGAAGGCGCCGCGACCCAGGAAACCCCATAGTCTTTTTGCATGCCGGAACAAGCTGCGTTTGGAGTTACTCGATTTCACCCAATGGAATGATATTGCGGACCAGTGTGTCGGCGGTATAGGGCTGGGCGAGATTGAAAAACAGAACCGAGCCGTAACTGTGTTCGGACGCCAGGATAATTGTATTACTGCCCAATCGCCCCCATCCCATTTCCTGCGGCTGATGTCCCAGCACAAACACATCCACGTCAAGCATGTCGGCCAGTCGATTCAGCGCCTCATCGCTGTGCCGCCTGCCCCATGTCATCAGATAAACTGGATTGGCGCGTTCGATGTCGTCCGGGGTGTAGGGTCGATTGAAGATGGATAAGTCAAACCGGTCAATCTCATTGTCCGCCGGCAATGAGTGAGATACCCACACGCGATTGGCGCATCGCACCGCCAGCGGCTGCGAAAGAAGATAATCCACCAAGGCATTAAACACGTCCGAATACTTCTCATTATAGCGCCGTTGCATGGCACCCTTCATCGCGCTGTTCATCTCACGGCCGCATTTAAGAACGGCGCTGTTGCTGATGACGGCGGTATCGTGGTTGCCCAGCAAAAGATGCACTTGATCGGGATAGGCGACCTTGGCGCGGATGGCATCAAACAAAAGCTGATAGGATAAACATCCACCGAAATCGTCTTCCGGTCCTCCGTGAATAATTTCCTGCAAAATGACGTGCGTGGTTGGGTTATTGGCCAGGTCGGCCATATTCATGATTCGCTCATAATTGCGGGTATGGCCGTGCAGGTCGCCGGAAACAATTACCCGACCATTGGCGGGAAGCTGAATGATATTGCCCGTCCGCAAACGGCACGAGCGATTGAGATCAGCTCCGGTTTGACAGAGTTGGATGCTTTCCTGAGGCATTGAGCGATAGTTTTGTTCCAAAAATTGCTCGTATCAGCACGTCCAGTCGCCCGGTAATTTCGGACATATTGGAGGGACGATCCGAGGGTTTGTCCTTGACACAATCCATCACCATATCCGACAATTCGACCGGAATCTTTGGATATAATTGGTGAGGCGACTTAACATCCCCCGGTTCGATCATGATGGAAGTACCGAATTCGCTTTTCTTGGGTATCAGCGTCGGGATGTTGCGTCCCGTCAGCGCCCAGTACATCGTTGCCCCCAAATTGAAGATATCTGTCCGATGGCTGAGGTGCTCTCGCCGTACCTGTTCGGGGGCGATATAGTCCGGTGTGCCTTGAATCCGCTTCTTTATTTCGCCGATGCGACAGCTTTGTCCCAAGTCGATGACTTTGATGCCGTCATCACGGCTGAACAGGATATTATTCGGCTTTATATCGCAATGGACAACCCCTTTTTCATGCATCGCATTTAAGCCGATGGTGACCATTCGGAATACCAGAAGAATGTCGCCGAGGCTGAGCCGGTTTTGGTCTTCGAGCGACTGCCCGTCGAAATACTCCATCGAAAGCAAGAGCTCTTGCGTTCTCAATAACTTCCGTATCCGGAATATCTTGTGGCATTTGCGAATATGGGGATGATCGATCAGACGGGCAATCTTATACTCGGCCTCCATCTGTTCAAAAATTCGGGTATCTTCCGGACTTTCCAAAACCGCACGTTTAAGGGCGACGGTTTCGCGATTTTCCTCGTCCACCGCAAGATAAATCGTCGTCCGCGCTCCGCTTCCGAGCTTGCGGAGAATCCGAAATCCATCAATATCTATACTGCTTTTGGCCATTGCTCATTGATCATTAGGTGTAGAAATCGTATACGGTTTTCAAGTCCAATTCTTCAGTAGAGTGCCATTATACCCGAATAAAAAAGTTTACATAATCCTTCTGTGTTTGTCCATAGTCTAAATAATATTTGTCCAAATTTCAGAAAAATTTACAGCCTGAAGGGGCGTCGTTTCTTGCGTGAATGGCCGACAATTCCTGCCCGGCACCCTGCATAATAGGCATTTCAAAATATCGCCATATTGTACCATAAAATATAACAATATGTTTCGTTTTGATACCAATTTCACAAAATAAATAAAGATGGTGCAGTTATTATAAAATATGACTCATCTAACGTTACTAATATTGCATTAATTTGATATCGTGATATAATATGAGATGAACACAATTTTGAAATAAAGGACAATGCTACAATGGTCACTGACAACGTTAATTTTATTAATGAAACAGTCATTGGACAGACGCTTGAGAAAGCGGGACGTCGTGATGGACAAGCCGTCCGTGCGATTCTATCTAAGTCTTTGGAATTGAAAGGGTTGGGGATGGAAGATATCGCCGTGCTGGCCTCCATCAACGATCCCGACCTGCTCGATGCACTATTTGACGCCGCGCAGCGGGTCAAAGAGACGATCTACGGCCGTCGGCTGGTGATTTTCGCCCCCCTCTACATTTCCAATCTGTGCGGGAATGAGTGCCTGTACTGTGCCTTTCGGGCGCAAAATGTCTCGGTGCGGCGGCGTGCGCTGACGCAGGCGGAAATCAGCCGGGAAGTGGAGATCCTCGTCAAACAGGGTCACAAACGCATTCTTTTGGTCGCGGGCGAGTCATATCCCAATGAAGGGTTTGACTATGTGCTCAAGGCCATTGATACGGTCTATGGCACGACGGTCGGCAACGGCGAGATTCGGCGGGTCAATGTCAATATCGCGCCGCTGTCGCTGGACGAATTCAAACGGCTCAAGGCGGCTAATATCGGGACGTATCAGCTCTTTCAGGAGACGTATCACCGCCAGACCTACGGCCGGGTGCATCTGGGAGGCAAGAAGCGAGATTATGACTGGCGTATCACGGCGATGGATCGGGCGATGCAAGCGGGCATCGACGATGTCGGCATCGGCGTTCTGTTTGGCCTGTGCGACTGGCGGTTTGAGTTGCTGGCGCTGATGCAGCATATCCGACATCTTGAAGATACTTTTGGTGTCGGCCCTCACACTATCAGTGTGCCGCGGTTGGAGCCGGCGACGGGGTCGGATATGGCGACACATCCACCCAAGCCGGTGGACGACGTGGAGTTTCGCAAGATTGTCGCGATCCTGCGGCTGGCCGTGCCTTATACCGGCATTATCATGTCCACGCGCGAAACGCCGAATATGCGGCGTGAAACCTTCGCCTTGGGCGTCTCGCAGATTTCCGCCGGTAGCCGCACCAACCCCGGCGGCTATGCTGAGGGCGAAGATGTGGCCGATGAAGCGCAGTTCTCGCTCGGCGACCACCGCCCGCTCGATGAGGTCATTGCCGACGTCGCTGCGCTGGGATATATCCCGTCTTTCTGCACCGGCTGCTACCGGCTGGGACGCACCGGCCAGGATTTTATGGACTTGGCCAAGCCAGGTCTAATCAAGGAACACTGCGACCCGAACGCGCTTTCCACGTTTCTCGAATATCTGCTCGACTACGGATCGGGAACAACCCGCACTGCCGGTGAGACGATGATTCAAAAGGCGCTGTCTGAAATGTCCGGCGAGTCTAAACGCCGCAGCGAAGCGATGCTTGAAAAGGTTCGACAGGGACGACGGGATGTGTTTTGTTAGGTTAAATGTTCAGAGATGGAGCATCGTTCGTGTCTGTTAAAGGAGTGATATTTGATTTAGACGGGACGCTGGTCGATACGCTTGACGACCTGACCGATTCGATGAATGTTGGGCTTGCGTCACTTGGATGTGAGATCCGACGGCCGGGCGAGTGCCGCAAGATGATCGGCAACGGTCTGAACCAATTTGCCGAGCGTGCGCTTGGGCCGGAGAATGTTAAACAGCGGGACAGGCTGATTGAGAGGATGAAGGCACACTACCGCACGCATTGCTGCGACAAGACGCGCCCGTATGACGGTCTGCCGGAGGTGATTGCGGCGCTGCGTGAACGTAACGTTCGGCTGGCGGTATTGACCAACAAAAATCAGGAGCCGTCGGAGATCATTGTGCGGCATTATTTTGGAGACGAGGTGTTTAGTCCGATCATCGGCTGTGCGCCCGGCAGGGCGGTGAAGCCGGAGCCGGAGGGGATATTTGAGATTCTGAAGGCGTGGGGATTAGCGGCATCAGAAGTTGTGCTGGTCGGCGACAGTGAGACGGACGCCGAGACGGCGGCCAACGCGAGGATCGGCTTTATCGGTTGTCTTTGGGGATTTCGAAGCCGACAGCAGCTTGTCGATGCGGGGGCAACGGTATTAATCGATCGGCCGAGCCAAATACTGGAATGTCTGGATATTCCAGCCGGTTGACGAATTTCCCATCCCTCAGCGATGGATTAACTGCCAGGCGCGGAGGACTTCGGCGACGCTCCATGCCTGAGCGAATGCACCGCGCGGCGCGTGCGGCGAATCGCCTTCGAATATCTCCGAGATCGACCCGATGCAGGCCTCTTCTTCGAGGTGGCGGTACAGCGGCGTCAGCCGCGTGCGGCATTTGCGCTTGGCGTCGTTGCTGTGATTGTGTACTTTCAAGTAGGCCTCAACGAACGGGCCGATCAGCCATCCCCAGACGGTTCCCTGATGATAGGCCGCATCGCGATTTCCCTGCGGGCCAAAGTACCGGCCTTTGTAGCGCGGGTCGGACGGCGCCAGCGACCGCAAGCCGCGCGGCGTCAGCAGTTCACGCTCGACCGCCGCGACGACCTTTCGCTGATGGGGTCTTTCCAGCGGAGAATAGGGAAGCGACACCGCGAAAATCTGGTTGGGGCGAAGGCTGACATCCGGCGTACCGTCCGGCAGGACGCAGTCGTTCAGGTAACCAGCCTCTTCGTTCCAGAAGGCCAGCGCAAAACTGGCGGCCACCTGCTCGGCCAGATCGGCATAAAAGCGGGCGTTTTCCGTCTGACGGTCTTTGTAGTAGTCGGCCAGATGGCACAGATTGCTGTACCACAGGGCATTGATCTCGACCGCCTTGCCGTAGCGCGGCGTAAAGCAGATATTGTTGCACTTGGCGTCCATCCAGGTTAACTGGGTGTTCGCATCGCCGCCGGTAACGAGTTGATCGACATCGGTGCGGATGCCAAAACGTGTGCCGCGACGGTACGATTCCATAATCCATTTGACCGCCGGAAGCAGAGTTGCGCTGAAGCGGCTGCTGTCGCCGACGGTCTTGAGCCATGCAAACGCCGCGTGAACAAACCACAGCGAAGCGTCAATGCTGTTATAATGCGGCTCATTGCCATAGTCGTCAAAGCGATTGGGAATCATCCCTTCGCTGACCGCGGCGGCGAAGGTTTTCAGGACGCCCCAGGCCGTCTCGTGTCGTCCGGTACAGAGACAAAGCCCCTCCAGTGAAATAAACGTGTCGCGTCCCCAGTCCAGAAACCAGGGAAAGCCCGCCAGGATCGTCGGGGTCGTCTCATTGCGGATGGTGCGCTCGGGGATAAACTGCCCGGCCGCCAGGAACAGATGACGGCTGAAGGTGTCGTGCGGATCGCAGGCGGCCAGCAGTTCCCGTTGGCTAAGACGAAGCGCGTCAATGACCACGTCAATATCCATCGCGTCAAGCCCAACCGGCGGAGCCTCTTTGGTCAGCGCCGCCCATAGCACAATCCGCTGCGGCCGGTCGATTTGCATTACAAAGCGACCCGGCGACCAGACGTCCTCAAGGCAGTCCTGGCCGCGGAATCGTTCGACTCGATAGAAAAAGCGATGCCACCATTGCGGATCGTTTTGAAAGTGCATCTGTTCGCAGCGCAGGGTCAACACGCCGTCGCCCGCGTTGTGGGTCTTGACAAAGATAGTACCCGGATCAGACAGTTCAGCTTTAAACACGGTGCGTTCATTTTGCAGGGCGTGAAAATCGCGCATCGCGGCAAACGGACGTACCGAAAATTCCATTGCTTCGCAGACATCGGAAAAGTCGTACACCACCGCGGCTATATCGGAATCCGGCAGCAGATAGATCGACTTGGTCAGGTGTGCCGTGCCCAGTTCATAATCGAAGTGGACGCCGAGGTCTTTTCGGAAGGACACCTGATATTCATATCCGTGCGGATGCAGCGTGTGGTCAAACTCAAACGTGCTTAAGGCAATGGCCTGATCGCCGCAGGTGACGGTTTCCAGACAGTTTGACAGGCCTGCGATGCGATTGGCCGGCGGGTTCAGAGCCGCGATCAGCAACCCGTGGTAGCGCCGCGTGTTGCACCCGATTACCGTGGACGCCGAAAAGCCGCCCCGGCTGTTGGTCAGCAGCCATTCTTTGCTTAATAGTTCATCCGGGGTGTAACGCGGGGTCGATACTGCCAGCGACTCATCGCCGTTTACCGTTTTGATTCGATCCATAGGCGATCCCTGCCTGTTTTCGGCGCAGCGGCGTGCGGTGCGTTATGAGGTTTGCCCTACCGCCTCCGGCCTGCTGACAAAGGACTGACTACACCGTTCTTTCAGATTGGTCAATACATTCATAAAGTTAATGTACGAGTCGTAAGGCGATTCGTAGGGATTAAAATACTTGTGTACGTCGCCGTCGGCAAAGTACTTGGTGCACATATAGTAAAAGTGATCGGAGGTCTGGAGTTTGCGCCAGTCCTCGATCAGTTCCTGGTTGCAGGTCTGCTTGACCAGCTTTTCCATCTTATAGATCTCGTGCAGGGCGTTGGACTGCATCGCGTTACCCAGCCATGCCGACAGATCGCGTTCGACGTCGGCCCAACTGATGACGTGCGGCACATCGACGGCGTCCATCGGTTGATACGCCTCGATCACTTCGCTGGGCGTCTTGAAGTCGTTGTCCGGATACTTGAGTATCTCACCGGGAAGATGCCGCATAAAGTCAAAAATGCCAGTGTCATCCCATTGATGCTCGCCGAAAGTCTCAAAGTCCATAAAGAGATTGACGATGTGTCCGTTGCCGTTGACGTTGTTGATCCAGCGGGCAAATTTTTCGGCGGTCAGCGGGTATTCTTTCCATGCCCGATTGCCGAAACGAAAGGCGATGTCGTCGCTGAGCGAATAATTTTTCATCAGCAAACGAAGCTGATTGCAGGTGGACGGGCGATAGACGAAATTGCTGTTGCGATGGCCGAGGATGTGGTCGGCGCCTTCGGTGATGACGGCGTCGAATCGGCCCATTGATTCGATGATTTCAGCCAGACGATTGTTGTAGATCAGCTCGGTATTGCGGAAGATGCGGGGCTTTTGCCCGAATAACCGCTCGATTATCTCGGTGTGCTTGTTGATCTGTTCGAGAAACTCCTCGCGGGAATACAAAAAGCTGAGACTGTGGTGATACGTCTCGGCCAAAAACTCCACACAGCCGGTCTCGGCCAGTGCGTCAAAGGTGCTCATCACTTCCGGGCAGTATTTCTGAAACTGCTCGATCAGCACGCCGGTCAAACTGAACGCGACGCGAAAACGTCCCTCGTGGCGGCGAATCACATCCAGCAAAAGCCGATTGGTCGGCAGGTAACACTTGTTGGCGACCTTGCGGCAGATAGAAGCGTTTTTGAACTCATCAAAATACCGCGGGGAATGGTCAAATACCGTGTAATGCCGAAGCCGAAACGGCTGATGCACCTGAAAATAAAAACAAACCGACGCCATAGCTGCACCCTCAAATCTTCAAAACCGGTTTTCCGTTATCAGACGGGCTGAAAAATCTCATTATAGACTTTCAGACACTTTTCGGCGGCCCCCGACCAGCGAAGCCGACGCACTTCAAAGTTGCCGTGTTCCCGCAGCGTCAACTGGAGCGGCGGGTACTTCAGCACGGCGATAATTTTGTTGGCCATCTCCGTAATGTCCCAGAAATCGACCTTGAGTACATGAGTCAGCACCTCGGCCACGCCGCTTTGCTTGCTGATCAGCACCGGCACATAATAATTGAGCGCCTCCAGCGGGGCGATCCCGAACGGCTCCGAGACCGAGGGCATCACATACAGATCGGCCATTTCATAGACCCGCTGCACGTCCTTGCCGTGGAGGAAACCGGTAAACAGCACTTTGTGGCCGATGCCCATCTGGGCGGCCATTTCGATGATGCGGTGCATCATATCGCCTGTCCCGGCCATGACAAATTTGACATTTTCGATCTCTTCAAGCACTTTTCGGGCGGCCATCAGGAAGTATTCCGGGCCTTTCTGCATCGTGATCCGGCCCAAAAACAGCACGATCTTCTCATCGCTTTGGATGCCGATCTTGTTAAAAGCGGCCCGATTGTCGCCATTCTGCTCAACGCCGTTATAGACGACCTCGACCTTGTCGCCGGATACGCCGTAGCGGCTGATGATAATATTGCGCGTCAGGTAGCTGACGGCGATGATCTTCTGGGCGGCGTGCATCCCCCGACGTTCGATGTCATAAATCATCTGGTTGACAAATTCGCCGCTGCGGTCAAACTCCGTCGAGTGGACATGCACCACCAGCGGCTTGCCGGTGACGGCGGCGGCGGCGATGCCGGCCGGATAGGTCATCCAGTCGTGTGCGTGGATCACGTCAAACTCTTCCTGCAGCGATAGCCGTGCGGCCGCGGCGGCGAAGCGATGCACCTCAGTGTACATATCCCCGCCGTACTGTCCTGAACCGATGGACTGATGCGCCAAGCCTTCCCATTGCTCAATCTCAAGGGCGCGGTCGGCGTCGGTAAATTCCGAGCGGGCAAATTTATGCCGGATGATCTCTTCGATCCGCTGTTGATAATACTCCGGCGTCGCATAGGGCTGGAGCGTCGAATCCAGAGCTTTAAATGTAACGTTTTTCAGGCTTTCGAGGACTTGTTCTTCTGTTTCAAGCGGGCGCACCTGCAAGGGACTGAGCATCTTGACATGCGATGCCTGCGGCACTTCAATCGGCTTGGGAACGACAAATGTGATTTGCACATCCAAGTCGCTCATGGCCCGTGTCAGGCCATAGCAGGCGGTCCCCAAGCCCCCGCTGATATACGGCGGAAACTCCCAGCCAAGCATGAAAACTTTCATAACCAGACTCCGGAATAGAGGGGCACCTTCAAATTTGAACAGCTAACGTCCATATTTTCTGTCCGGCAACAAATGAATTAATCCATAAAACGGTAGTATAGCCTAACCCTATTGGAACGTCTATAACAAATTACAAAAAATTGTGAGATTTTGAGAGCTCAAAAAACGATCCCGTGTCCTTGATGCCACGCCCACAGAGCCGCTGGGATTTACGGACGGTATGGGGTGTTCTACTGAGTGAGTTGGGACTCGAACCCAAGACCTACGGCTTAAAAGGCCGTTGCTCTACCGACTGAGCTACTCACCCTAATTTGTTTTTAAATAAATACTTATGGTTTTATAAAAACGTTTTAGTTTCGCGTTTCAAACGTCTGATTGCACCACAATTTGACACCGGTATGGCTCAATAAGGTGTTAGACCCTGCTTTCCAATGACGGTTTGTAACTGTCAAAACGCGATAATAAAAAAAGTCGGAAAGGACCATTCCGACAAATTTTTTATGACTGTACATAAAACACGTCAATATTGCAAGAAAATTTAACCGAAAAAAATTATTGTCACATTGTGGCACATAAGATGTGGTACAGATGCAGCACACATATTAATCGATTTGGGCAGGGGTATTATTTCTTTGGTAATACAATGCCTTTAATTGCTTTAATTTAAGACGCGGCCGTTCATTAATGCTGAGAGAATTTGTACCGTCAAGGCCGCAAAGTCGGCACACTGGAGTACTGCATCGTAAGCCAGCGACAATTCCGTCTTGTCCGCCCCGCAGGTGATGGCGACATACGGCATCTGCGCAGTACGGGCGGCGGCAAATCCCGAAGCAGAGTCTTCGAACACCAGACATCGATCCGGCGGCAGATTCAGGCCTGAGGCGGTTTTCAGAAACAGCTCCGGGTTGGGTTTTCCGGCGGCCACATCATCGCGGCAAAAGATCACCGGAAAAAAATGACGAATTCCCAATCCATCCAGCACGAAATCCACATTTTCAACAGGAGAATTTGATGCGGCCGCACAGGGGATGCCGTCTTCGACCAGAGCGGTCAGCAGGGCGGTCAGGCCGGGGGTTTCGCACATCTGCGGCCTGAAGGTCTCCCGATACAACGACTCTTTTTCGATCTCGATTCTGCGAATAAACGCTGTATCCACGCTCGCCCCGAACAGATTGGGGACGATTTTATCGTTGCTGCGGGCGTGGACTTTGTCGTGATAGGCCTCATGCGTCAGAGGAATGTCATACCGCGCGCACAAATCAAACCACGCCTGCCGATGAAAGGCGGTGTTGTTGACCATCGTACCGTCCACATCAAAGATGACAGCCCAGTTTTCCGACACATGCCACTCCATTATGCGTTGCCCATTGATTATGAGCAGCCCATCGAGTTGCCGCAATTGAAGCAGCGGTAGCAGGTTCCGTTGCGGACGCAGATGCTGCCGCAAACGTCACAGGCCGGGGCGTCGTCCTGAAAATGTTCGAACTGGTCGTTGAACTGATGCATCGCCGCTGCTTCCGTTTCGTCCGGGGCGGTCATCACTGAGCTGACAAGCTGCACGATGCGATCCGAGGCCTGTTGTGCGAACCGGTCATGAACCGGGCGGGCTTGCGGGGGCATATTTTTGTCCGGCGTCGGTTTGGCGGACGGAACCTCTTTTTTGGCGGATGCGGCCGTTTCGTCATTTTTTTTGCTGACGGCCTTGGCTTCGTCGATCTTTTTGGCCAGATCGTGCGTCTTTTCGACCAACTGGCGGGCGGTGGTTGCGGTCTTGTTTTCCGCCGGTGACGCGGCGCGGTTAGGGGTGTTTTTCTCGGCGTAGCCGGGAATGAACTGGCAACCCATCCAGCAGAAGATATAGTCGATCAGGCTCTTGGCGAACGGGATATTCTTGTTGCTGGTCATCCCCGCCGGTTCAAAGCGGGCATGGCGGAACTTATCGACCAGCGTAATCAGCGGTACGCCGTATTGCAGCGCCATCGACACGCACGTACCCACCACATCCATCAATCCCCCGACGGTGCTGCCCTCCTTGGCCATAGTGATGAACAACTCACCGGGCTGGCCGTCCTCGTATAGCCCCACCGTCAGGTAGCCTTCGTGTCCGGCTACCGAAAATTTATGCGTGATACTGCTGCGCGTATCCGCCAGTCTCCGCCGGAACGGACGCGGCGCAGCGGCAGCGGCGGCTTCGGCGTTTTTCTGGGTCTTTTTAGCCCCGGCCTTCGTGTCGGTGTTGACCGGCTGGAGTCGCTTGGACCCGTCGCGGTAAATCGCAACGGCCTTTAACCCCAGCTTCCAGCCTTCCATATACGCCGAGGCGATTTCTTCGGCCGTGCTTTCTTTGGGCATATTGATCGTTTTGCTGATGGCGCCGGACAAAAACGGCTGCACCGCCGCCATCATCCTCAAATGGGCCGAATAATGAATGTGTCGTTTGCCATTTTTCGGCTTAAAGGCACAATCGAAGATCGCCAAATGTTCCGGCCGGAGGGCCGAGGCGGTTTCGATGGTGTCGTCTTTATCGATTCCGTCGCAGATTTGGCGAATCTCGTCCGGCGAATACCCCAGCCGCTCCAGTGCCATCGGTACGGTGCGGTTAACCAGTTTGAGCATCCCGCCGCCGGCCAGCGTCTTGTACTTGACCAGCGCGATATCCGGCTCAACGCCTGTCGTGTCGCAGTCCATCATAAAGCCGATGGTGCCGGTCGGCGCCAATACGGTCGTCTGGGCGTTACGGAAACCATACTGAGAGCCGGAGGCAAACGCCTGATCCCAGGCGTTCTTGGCGGCGCCGAGAAGATAGTCCGGGCAGTACATTTCCGGAATGTTGTAGGCGTGCTCGCGGTGCATGGCAATCACGTTGAGCATGGATTGTTTGTTATTCTCGTACTCGTCAAAAACGCCTTTGGCCGCGGCCAGCTCGGCACTGACGGTGTAGGCATGGCCGGTCATAATCGCCGTAATCGCCCCGGCCCAGGTGCGGGCCTGATCCGAATCGTAAGGCAAAGCGAGGCTCATCACCAGGCATCCCAAGTTGGCGTAGCCCAGCCCCAGCGGACGAAAACGATGGCTGTTTTCGGCGATTCGTGCTTCCGGGTAGCTACCGCCGTCCACGAGGATTTCCTGAGCGATAATGAACAGACGGATCGCCCGCATAAAGCTGTCCACATCAAAGCCGCCGTCTTCAGTGCGGAACTTCATCAGGTTCAGAGACGCCAGGTTGCACGCCGAGTTGTCAATGAACATATACTCGCTGCACGGATTCGACGCGTTGATCGGGCCGGAATGCGGGCAGGTGTGCCATTTGTTGATGGTCGAATGGTATTGCAGGCCGGGGTCGCCGCACACGCGCGTGCCCTCGGCAATCAGATTCATCAATTCGCGGGCCGAGTGGGTTTCCAGCGGCTGCTGTGTCGTGACACCTGTGGTCGCCCAAGGGGCATCCTTTTCGACCGCGTCCATAAATTCGTCGGTGACGCGCACCGACAGATTGCTGTTTTGGAACATCACGCTGTTGTAGGCGTCGTCGGGGGTGTATCCCTGTTCAATCAGCGCCCAAGCCTTCTTTTCTTCTTCGGTCTTGCAGGTGATAAAGTCCTTGATGTCCGGATGCGCGATCTTCAGCGACTGCATTTTGGCGGCCCGACGGGTCTTGCCGCCGGACTTGATGACCGCAGCGACCTGGTCATAGACGCGCATAAAGCTCAGCGGGCCGGAGGGCTTGCCGCCGCCGGAGAGCTTTTCTCGGCTGCTGCGAAGCGTCGAGACATCCGTACCCGTCCCGGAACCGTGTTTGAACAGCATCGCCTCGCTGCGTGCAAGCCGCATAATATCTTCCATCGTGTCATCGACCGACTGGATAAAACAGGCCGAGGACTGCGGATATTCATAACTGCTGGTGCAAGGGATGGCCTTTTGCTGTTTTTCGTCCCAGCGGAAGTTGTGCTCGCTGCCCTTGATGCCATAGACATCGTACAGGCCGACGTTGAACCACACCGGCGAATTGAACGCGCCGTACTGATTGACACACAGCCACGTCAGTTCATTATAGAAAGTCTCGGCGTCTTGGTCGTTTTCAAAGTACCCGTCGCGACGCCCCCAATCAGCAATCGCCCGGCACACCCGATGCACAAGCTGCTTAACCGAATTTTCGCGCTGGCCGGAATGGACATCGCCGTAAAAATACTTACTCACGACAACCTTGGTCGCCAATTGACTCCAAAACGCAGGGACTTCACAGTCCTCTTGTTCGAAAATGGCGTTTCCGCTTTCGTCGGATATCTTGGCGCGGCGGGTTTCCCACTCGATTTCATCAAACGGATGGGTACCGGGCGTCGAAAAGTGCGGCTCGATTTTAAGTCCTTTTGTGGGCGTACTCCGGCTGCTTTTCCATGGTTGCAGGCCGGGGTCGATTGATTTATCTTTCATCTTGAAACTCCTTTCGTCAGACATAACATGCCTCCGTGGAAGCCACTATATATAGGTCGATGTTCTTAATAAATAACAATATGTTGCCAATATCTACTACGCTATGATAGCGGCTGAGGGTTGCGGGACAAGGAAAAAATCAGTGAAAATTTGCGAAAACTCATGAGATTTTTGTTAGTGCTTGCATTTATTGAACCTACGCGCGAATTTATTTTAGGGCAGAGTGATAGACTGCATGAAAGCCGCCGGTCTTAGCGTTGACAGTGATTGTCCCGTAGACGTTGACAGGCTTTGGGAATCAACACACAGCAAACAGGTAAACAGCCGATGTAAAGCCACAAGGCATATTTTTTTAAAAAATCAGAATTTTCCTCTTGACAAATAGTTTTAAATCCTATTTAGTATTAAAAATTAAATAAATCGGGAAAGATATAGATGTCTGAAGTCCAAAAAAACTGGAACAACAAGCTGATTGATTTTCATGGTCGTTGCCGTGCGGCCGGGTTGAAGATGACGCCGCAGCGGGTGGCGGTGTTTAAAGCGTTGATTGGGACGGACAAGCACCCGACTGCGGAGGATGTATATCGGGATGTGCGTCTGGAGATGCCGAATATCTCGCTGGATACGGTCAACCGGACGCTGCTGACATTGGTCGAGATCGGGGCGGCGTTTGTGGTGGAAGGGACGGGGCAGCCGAGGCGGTATGACGGCGGGATGGACGATCACCAACATTTTCGCTGTCTGAAATGCGGCAAAATTGTTGACTTTCATTATGAGCCGTATGACAATATTGATGTGCCGGCCGCCATCGGCCATTACACGGTATTGCGAAAGACCGTATATTTTGAAGGGTATTGCGATGCGTGCACTCACGACAACTAACACATCTGTCTATTATTAACCTATTTTATTGAAAGGAAATTTGTATGTCGCTTAAAGGGACCAAGACGGAAAAGAATATTTTGACGGCGTTTTGCGGCGAGTCGCAGGCGCGGAATCGTTACACATATTTTTCCAAACAGGCCAAGAAAGAAGGGTTTGAGCAGATTTCGGCGATTTTCGAGGAAACGGCCAATCAGGAAAAGGAACACGCCAAGCGACTGTTTAAGTTTCTGGAAGGCGGCGAGGTAGAGATTTGTGCGGCGTTTCCGGCCGGCGTGATCGCGACGACCGAAGAGAATCTGCTGGAGGCGGCCAACGGCGAGGATTACGAGACGACTGAGATGTATCCGAGTTTTTCAAAAGTTGCCGAGGAAGAAGGATTTGCCGAGATCGCGGCGGTGTTTCGCAAGATTGCCGTGGCCGAGGCTCGGCATCGGGATCGGTATGCTTCGCTGCGGAAGAATATCCTTGCGGGTCGGGTGTTTAAGCGAGATGAGAAGGTTCGCTGGGTGTGCCGGAACTGCGGTTATGTGCACGAAGGAACAGATGCGCTGAAGGAATGCCCCGCATGTGCGCACCCTCAAGCACATTTTGAGCTTGAAGCCGCAAATTATTAACTTGAATGGCTTGTTTGCGTTTCATTTGGGATAAAAACAGTTGGGATTCAAACGTGTCCGGGTACCCGGCTCGGGAGGGGAGAACGGGACCCGGACATTATTTTAAGGACGCCTGTGCGTCGGTAAGCAGGAGATAATTATGAAAAATATGCGGAAATACGGAATTTCCTGCTGGTATTGACGGGTTTTATGATTATTTTAACAGCTATAACCAGTTGCGGAAGGGAAATGACTATGCAGGAACGAAAAGGCGTTATTACGATGAAGGGCAATCCGCTGACCCTGACGGGGGCGGAGGTGTCGGTTGGACAGAAAGCTCCGGAGTTTACGGTGGTTGGCAATGACCTTTCCCCGGTCAGTTTGTCCGCTTACACAGGCAAGGTTGTGGTTATTTCATCCGTGCCCTCGCTGGATACGGGGGTGTGCGATGTGATGACCCGTCGGTTTAACGAAGAGGCCGGCAAACTGGGCGATGAGGTGGCGGTGCTGACGATCAGTATGGACTTGCCGTTTGCGCAGGTGCGGTGGTGTGGGGCGGCGGGCGTCGAGAACGTCACGACGCTGTCGGACTACCAGACGGCGGACTTCGGGAGCAAGTACGGCCTGCTGATCAAAGAACTGCGGTTGCTGGCGCGGGCGGTACTGGTGGTTGACAAATCGGGTGTTGTGCGTTATGCTCAGGTTGTGCCGGAATTGACGACCGAGCCGGATTATGCGGCCGCCATCAATGCCGTTAAAAACGCTATGTAATTAAGAAATCGGAGGTCAGAAGCGTCAACTGGCCTCTGTTCCCTGTTATCAGGCTTCTGTGGAAAAGGTACAGCAATGAGAATGTTAGCTGAACGTGTATTCGAAGTAGGGGTGCAGGACTGGGATCGGCGGTTGTTTGACGAGTTGATCCCGCTTCCGGTGGGGACAAGCTATAACTCCTACCTGATCAAAGGCAGCGAGAAGACGGCGCTTTTGGATACGGTGGATCCGGCCAAGACGGGGCTGCTGGTCGATCATCTTGTGCGGGCGGGAGCCGATTCGATTGACTACATCATCAGCCATCACGCCGAACAGGATCACTCCGGCAGTATTCCGGATATGCTGCTGATGTATCCCGACGCCAAGGTGGTGACCAACCCCAAATGCAAGGCGATGCTGATCGATCACTTGCAGCTTGAAGAAGAGCAGTTTATCGAGGTCGCCGACGGCGAGACAATGTCGCTGGGCGATAAGACGCTGCAATTTATTTACACGCCGTGGGTGCACTGGCCGGAGACAATGTGTACATGGCTGGCCGAAGATCGGATTCTGTTCAGTTGCGACTTTTTCGGGTCGCATCAGGCGTGCAGCAATCTGTATGTCGAGGATGAGACGCTGACGCTGCAGGGGGCCAAGCGGTATTACGGCGAGATTATGATGCCGTTCCGCAGTACGATCCGCAACAACCTGCAAAAGCTGGCGCCGCTGGCGATCGACAAGATCGCGCCCAGCCACGGGCCGGTGTATCCGCGCCCGGCGCTGATTCTGGACGCCTATAAAGAATGGACGGCGGAAGACAAGGTTAATAATCACGTCGTGATGGCGTATGTGTCGATGCATGACAGTACGCAGAAGATGACCGAGTATTTTGTCGATGCGCTGATGGAACGCGGCGTCGGGGTGACGCAGTTCAATCTGACGGTGGCGGACATCGGCGAGGTGGTGATCGAACTGGTGGATGCGGCGACGGTGGTGATCGGCTCGCCGACGGTGCTGGTCGGGGCGCATCCGACGGCGCTGTATTGTGCGGCGCTGGTCAATGCCCTGCGCCCCAAGACCAAACATCTGGGCATCATCGGGTCGTTCGGCTGGGGCAGCAAGATGATCGATCAGTTGACCGGGATGCTGGGCAATGTCAAGGCCGAGGTCTTTGAGCCGGTGTTGGCCAAGGGGATGGCCAACGAAAAGGTCTATACGGAACTGGATGAGTTAGCCGACCTGATTGCGGCAAAACACAAAGCCCTCGGACTGATGTAATGCAAGATGTTGAGGGATCTAACGAGAAAACTTTTTTGAAAGGATTTGACAATGGCGGCGAAAAACGAAGTCTATAAGTGTATGGCGTGCGGAAATATCGTGGCGGTGCTGCATGGCGGCGACGGGGAACTGGTCTGCTGCAATGAGCCGATGAAAAAGATGGTCGAGAACACCACCGATGCGGCCAAAGAAAAGCACGTGCCGGTGATTGAGCCGCTGGACGGCGGCGGTTACAAGGTCAAGATCGGCAGCGTGGCGCATCCGATGACCGAAGAGCATTATATCGAATGGATCGAGCTGATCGCCGACGGCAAGTCGTATCGGCAATTTTTGTCGCCGGGGCAGGCGCCGGAAGCGACGTTCTGCTGCATCCAGGCCAAAGAGGTCATCGCGCGGGAGTATTGCAATCTGCATGGGCTGTGGAAAGCGTAGAGATTGACTATTGACTATTGACGATTGACTATTTAAGTCGAAAAAAGGATTAAAAATGATCGGCAAGAAGATTGAAAAGGCGATTAATGAGCAGATAAACGCTGAGACATATTCGGCGTATCTGTACTGGTCGATGTCAGCGGCGCTTGCGGGGATGAATCTGCCGGGATTTGCCAACTGGATGCGAATTCAGGCGATGGAAGAGATGACGCATGCGGAGAAGTTTTTCAATTATATCGTTGAGCGCGGCGGCACAGTGACGCTGACGGCGATTGACGGTCCGCCGACGGAATGGAAAGACGTTGAGGCGATCTTTAAGAACGTGCTCGACCATGAGCGGAAGGTTACGGGGCTGATCAATGGGCTGATGGATCTGGCGATGGCCGAAAAAGACCATGCCTCGGCGATGTTTTTGCAGTGGTTCGTCAGCGAACAGGTCGAAGAAGAGGCCTCCGCCGAAGAGTCGCTGGGCAAACTGAAGGTCGCCGGCACCAGTTCACCGGCCCTCTATATGCTGGATAAAGAAATGGCACAGCGCGTGTTTGTGCCGCCGATCACCGGAGAATAAGTCTATAGGAGACGAAGTATGACGATTGCATTCAACGCGGACGAAATTTTCGAGATGGCCGAACAGATCGAGCGCAACGGCGCCCGCTTCTATCGTGAGGCTGCCGGCAAAGCACCCGATGAAGCGTCCAAAACGATGCTGCTGGAACTGAGCGAGATGGAAGAAGGCCACGAAAAGACCTTCGCCCAGATGCGTAAGGAACTGACGGCGGAAGAAAAAGCCCCGACGACATACGATCCGGATGATCAGGTGGCCCAGTATCTGCGGACAATGGCGGATTTTCACGGCACGGAGGGCAAGATCAGCCCGACGGACAAACTGACCGGCAATGAGAGCATGGAAGAAGTGCTCAAAATCGCGCTGCAGGCCGAGAAGAACTCTATTGCGTTTTACGTGGGTATCAAGGATTTGGTGCCCGGCAAGTCGGCCAAAGATAGGATTCACGCGATTATCATCGAAGAGATGGCGCACGTTTCGACGCTGGGCGCAAAGCTTCAATTGCTGAGGTAAAAACAATTGAAACCACAGATTTCGCTGATTACGCAGATTTAATTTTATCCGTAATATCTGTGGGTGTTGATGATCTCAGAGGATTATGGCTAAGTCCCCGCCAAAAAATAGCGTGTTGCGCAAACAGCCCGTGATGCGCAAGGTAATGCTGGCGCTGGTGCCGTGCGCGGCGGGCAGCGTGTATTATTTCGGCTGGCGGTCGCTGGCGATGATTGTATTTTGCTGCGCGTGGGGGTTTTTGCTGGAGTGGCTGTTCTGCCGCAAGCGGAACGAACCGGTCAGCGAGGCGGTGTTTATAACGGCGGTGCTCTTTGCGCTGATTATGCCGCCCGGTGTCGGCTGGCATGTGCTGGCGGTGGGGATGGGCTTTGCGATCATCTTTTCCAAAGAAGTCTTCGGCGGCTTTGGCCGTAATATCTTCAATCCGGCTTTGGCGGGGCGGTGTTTTGTGTATATCTGCTTTCCGGTGGCGCTGACGGGCGTGTGGCATCCGGCGGCGACGGAACCCTGGGGGGCGCTGGATCGCTGGACGACCGCGGTGCGGGACGACGGTACGGCCGCCGTCACCAGCGCGACGCCGATGGCCCACCTTAAATCCGGACATTTGGTGCGAACCTGGGCCCCGGACGCCGCTGAGACGATTCCCTTTGAAGTAGGCGATCAGGACCAAGTGGAGATTCACAACAGTGCTCTGATCAAGGCGCAATTGTTCGGGCGGATGAGCGGGTCAATGGGCGTCACCAGCGCACTGCTGATATTAATCGGCGGGGTGTATTTATTCTGGACCAAGACGGCCAGCCGGACGACGATTCTGTCGGTGATTATCACGTATGCCGTTCTCAACCAACTTTTGTTCTGGCTGGGCGTGCGACCCGTACCGGGCGCATGGCCGGCGGTCTTCGGCGGCGGCTTTCTGCTCGGAGCGTTCTTTATGGCGACCGACCCGGTCAGTTCACCAAAAACCGAGCCGGGACGCATCTTTTTCGGCATCATCATCGGCACGGCCACGCTGGTCATTCGCAATTTTTCCATTTTCAACGGCGGGTTGATGTTCAGCATCCTCTTAGGCAATATGTTCGCGCCAATCATCGACTACGGTGTCAAGGCCTGGCAGGATCGTAAAAAGAACACGGGTGTTGCAGCGGAGGCGGGGTGATGAAGGACAAGCCTTGGTTTGCCGTTGCATATATGTTTGTCATCACCGTCTTTTTCAGTACGGTGCTGATCGGGTTTGCGCGGCTGACGCAAGACCGCGTCATTGCCAACGAACAGGTGATGTTCGAGCGGGCGGTGCTGGAATCATTTCCGGAGATCGACGTGCCGCCGACGCCGCAGGTGAACCAGCGATTCAGTGAGCTTTTTAAGAAGTCCGACGATGCGGCCGGGGCGTTTGTCTATCTGAAGGACGGGCAAATCGCCGGCTATGCCGTGCCGCTGGAGGGCAAGGGGTTTTGGGCGCCGATTCGGGGGGTTGTGGGCGTATCCAAAGACCTGACGACGATTCTCGGCATTTCCTTTTATGACCAGAACGAAACGCCGGGGCTGGGGGCGCGGATCACCGAGGCCGACTTTCGGGAACAGTTTGAAGGGCTGACGGTGGGGAAAATCGAAAGGCCCATCGGCATACGCCCGCCTTCCGTGTCGCCGGCGGATAATGAAGTGCATGCCATCAGCGGCGCAACACAAACGTGTGTGCGGTTGGAGGTGCTGATTAACGAAGCCCTTTCGGCGTGGCTGGAGGCAATGAACGGCAGGGAGGTGGACGATGAGTAAGGCTCCGCGCGATATAATGTTGGATGGCCTGTGGCGGGATAACCCGATTTTTCGGCAGATATTGGGGATTTGCAGCACGCTGGCGGTGACGAATGTGGTGCTGAATACGGCGGTGATGTGCGTGTCGCTGACGGTCGTCACGATGATGAGCTGTCTGACGGTGTCACTCTTGCGAGATTGGACGCCGCGGAACATCCGAATGATGGTGCAGACGCTGATCATCGCATTTTATGTTATTATTGTTGATTTAATCCTGAAGGCCTACTGGCCGGAGATGAGCCGCAACCTCGGCCCGTTTGTCGGTTTGATTATCACCAATTGTATTGTCATGGGCCGCTGCGAGGCGTTTGCCGGGTCGAATCCTCCGGGGCCGGCGGTATTGGACGGAATGTTCAATGGGTTGGGATATTCGTTTATCCTGCTGGCCATTGCCGTGCTGCGGGAACTGTTGGGGATGGGGACGATTTTGGGTTTTGAGATACCGTATTTTGCCACGCCGTATTGGGATAAGTGGATTATTATGGTGATGCCGCCGGGGGGGTTCTTTGTGCTGGCATCGATCTTGTGGGTCTGCCGCTCTATTGGCGCAAAAGAGGTGAAAAAATGAACGGGATCGGGCAAGACGTCTGGATGGCGGTCGTAACCTGCTTTGCGGCGATCTTTACGCAGAACATCCTGTTGACGACGTTTCTGGGGATGTGTCCGTTTACGAGCGTGTCGCGCGAGGTCAAGGCGGCCATCGGGTTGGGGGTTGCGGTGGTGTTTGTGATGACGTTCACGACGGTGCTCAACTGGCTGGCGTATTATTGGGTTCTGGTGCCGCTGAAACTGGAGTTTTTCCGGTTTATTCTGTTTATCATTATCATTGCGGCGTTTGTACAGTTTGTGGAGATGGTGGTTGATCGCTATTCGCCGAAGTTGTACCAGACGCTGGGGATTTTTCTGCCATTGATTACGGTCAACTGCGCGATTCTCGGCACATCGCTGTTTATGGTGATTCGGGAGCATTCGTTTATCGTTACCATCGGCTACGGCTTCGGCAGCGGGGTCGGGTGGCTGTTGGCGATTCTGGCGATGGCGGGCATTCGGCAGCGGCTCAACGAGTCGCGTGTGCCGGAGGGCTTGCGCGGGCCGGGGATTACGCTGATTATCGCCGGGCTGATGGCGTTGGCATTTGTGGGGTTCACGGGCGTATTGAGCTAAAGGGAAACGCATTGACGGACATCTTGATTACAGTTTTGATTGTCAGTTCGATTGCGGCGGGACTGGCGCTGCTGCTGGTGATTGCCGAACGGTTTATCGCCAACTACGGCCAGTGCAAAATAACGATCAACCAAGAGCGGGATATCACCGTGCAGGGCGGCAAGCCGCTGCTGTCAGCGCTGACGGAGCAGAAGATTTTCATTCCCAGCGCCTGCGGTGGACGCGGTACCTGCGGCGTGTGCAAGGTGACGGTGCGCGAGGGCGGTGGATTGCTGCTGCCGACGGAGACGCCGTTTCTGACCAAAGAAGAGATCGACGGCAATGTGCGCCTGTCGTGTCAGGTCAAGGTGCGAAACGATCTGGCCATTGAGATACCCGAAGAGCTGTTCAATGTGCGGGAGTACACGGCTCGGTGCGCTGACATTGAAGATTTGACGTATGATATGAAGCGGTTTCGGTTTGAGTTGACCGAGCCGAAGGCGATGGACTATATCCCCGGCCAGTATGTGCAGTTGCTGTGTCCCAAGTACAAGGGCAACAGCGAAGAGGTGTATCGGGCGTACTCGATTTCGTCGGATCCGGAAGACAAGGGCGTCATCGACCTGATCATCCGGCGCGTGCCGAACGGGATTTGCACGACGTGGTGTTTTGAGCACCTGAAGAAAGGCGATGCGGTCAGGCTGAACGGACCGTATGGGGAGTTTCGGCTCAGTAAGACCGAGGCGCCGATGGTGTTTGTGGCCGGGGGCAGCGGGATGGCGCCGTTTGTGTCCATTTTGCATTTTATGCAGAAGACGAACAACTTGCGCGAGGCGGTGTATTTCTTCGGCGGCAATACCATACGCGATCTGTGTTTGGCTGAACAGATGAAAGGTTTTGAAAAGGCCCTGCCGAATTTTACGTTTGTGCCGGTGGTCTCGCGGCCCGAAGAAGGCGACGGCTGGGAAGACGAAACCGGGCTGGTGACCGAGGCCGTGAAGCGACGGTTCAAAGTCTTGAGCGGGTATGAAGGCTATTTGTGCGGCAGTCCGGGGATGATAGACGCGGCGGCCAAGGTCTTTACCTCGCTCGGTATGCCGGAAGACAAGATTTATTACGACAAATTTGCATAATGTATAATGCTGTTTGACATTTAACACTTAACATTGAGGCCACGATGAAGATGTCGCCGCAAGATAAAAAGCTCGATGAAATGCTCCGGTCGTCGGCGCTGGTGGCGGGCGGATTTATGGGGGACGACCAGCGGAGCGTTTTTGAGGTCATTGAGGCCGACGCTGCGACGCTGCGCGAGCGCGGAGTCAATGCCGCCATGCTGGCGCAGCGGATGCGTGAGCTGACCGAGACGGCCAAACAGGGGCTTGGGACGTGGGTGGACGCCGACGGCGGGGCGATGCGGGTGATGAGCGAAGAATACAAGGGGATACTGGTGTGCCCGTGGGGGCATACGGGGCATTTTGATAAGCGCATCATCATTGCCGAGCGGCCCGCGACAGGCCAGACGCTGTCCTGGACAGATTTGAACGTGCATTTGATCGAGGCGCACGGTTTTTTTGAGGGCAAAGGCTCGGCGTTCCGAGTTGAACCGGAACAGGCCGTGCGGATTCTTATTGAATAATGACGGCAAGGGGTTGACCTTCGCGGCCGGACGGCGATAATAGGCAAAAGCGTAATGAACCGATTATATTTTTTTGGGAGACACAAATGAAGAAGTATCGTTGTGTATTGTGCGGTTATATTTATGACCCCGCGCAGGGGGATCCGGATAACGGAGTCGAGCCGGGAACAGCGTTTGAAGACGTGCCGGACAGTTGGTGCTGTCCGGATTGCGGAGCCGGCAAGGACGATTTTGAACCGGTAGAAGACTAATGGAGTAGGATTGGCCCTGGGGTTCGTCGAGAATCTCAGGGCTTTTTTTGTGTCCCTATCCGAGCGGATATTATGAAGCGGATTGAAGCGATTTTGGAACATCAGGAAATGCTGTGCGTGGAGGCGGCAGCCGGGCCGTGCGCGTTTGTGGTGTTCGGCGCGTCGGGCGACTTGGCGCATCGCAAGCTGTATGCCGGCTTATACGAGTTGTTTCGTCGCGATTTGATGAGCCGGCGGTTCTATAGTCTCGGCTGTGGGCGGACGGAGTTTTCCGATGAGGCGTTTCGCGACAAAGTTCGCCAGTCACTCAATGAGACACTGGACAATCCCGACGGCGAGATGCTGGAGACGTTTTTAAAGCATCTTTATTATACAGCCGGGGATTACAGTGACAAAGGGTTGTATGAGCGGTTGTGTGCCAAGATGAAGGAATTGGATGCGGCCTATGATGTTGAAGGGGCGAGAATCTTCTATTTGTCGGTGCCGCCGGTATTGTATGGGGAGATTGCCGACAAGCTGGGCGCGTTAAAGCTGAATTGCCCGGCAGCCACAGGGCGGTTTGAGCAGGTGCGGCTGGTGGTTGAAAAGCCCTTTGGACGCGATCTTGACAGTGCAAAAGAGCTGGATCGTCTGTTGGGGCGCCATTTTCAGGAGTCGCAGATCTATCGGATCGATCATTATCTGGGCAAAGAGACCGTGCAGAACCTGCTGATTTTTCGGTTTGCCAACAGTTTGTTTGAGCCGGTCTGGAATCGCAATTATATCGACCATATTCAGATTACCATCGCCGAGACGCTTGGCGTGGAGCATCGCGCCAATTATTACGATAAGAGCGGCGCGTTGCGAGATATGTTCCAGAACCATATTTTGCAGATGCTGGCGCTGGTGGCGATGGAGCCGCCGGTGTCGTTTGAGGCCGACCGTGTGCGTGACGAGAAGGTCAAACTCCTGAGGGGATTGCGTCCGCTTACGCCGGAAGATGCGGAAAGCTCATTTATCCGGGGTCAGTATGGACCGGGACAGGTGGACGGCAAGGCCGTGCGGGGCTACCTGGAAGAAGAGGGTGTGGCGGCCGATTCTGCGACCGAGACGTATGTGGCGGCCAAGCTGTATGTCGATAATTGGCGATGGAAGGGGGTTCCGTTCTATTTGCGCACCGGCAAGCGGCTGGCTCGGCGACTGACCGAGATCGCCATTACCTTCAGGCATGTGCCGCATTCGATGTTTATGACGGCCGGGCTTGAGGATATGCCGCCCAATGTGCTGCGTTTTCAGATCCAGCCGGAGGAGGGGATGTACTTGAGTTTGCAGGCCAAACGGCCCGGATCCAAGCTCTGTATGAGTACCCTTGAGATGACCGTGGATTATCAGCAGGTCTTCGGCGTCAAGATGCCGGAGGCCTATCAGCGGCTGTTGTTGGATGCGATGCTGGGCGACCAGACCTTGTTTGATCGCCATGACAGCATCCTGACCTCATGGGAGTATTTGATGCCGGTGCTGGATTCCTGGCAATCGGAGGGCGGACGTCCCATTGTATATCCTGCCGGAAGCAGCGGCCCCAGCCAATCTGAAACATTGCTTCACTCCGATGGCCGCTTATGGGACAAGCTGTAAATCACTTTAATTAATATGTTTATGTTCTGTTTATTATTGCTTTTGAACGTGAAAGGGCCCTTGAGGTCACAGGTTGGAATCGTGTATTGGTAAGTTTTTGTCCTCTTTTACCCTTTATATGCCCTCGCGTGGCTATTTTTCCGGTATTCTCTTTGTTGTTTATCTGGAAAGGCTTATGTCTTATCCGGCGGGTGTCGGTGCGGGGCAACTCGGCAAAAAGACGGGGATTCGAGAATGCCGTTAACATGGGGCTAACTGTCTGCCGATATGGTGGTTAAGGTCGATTTGACAAGAGGAAGTTGGCGATTGTCCGCGTTCGGATAAGTTGTTATAATAGAAGTTTTTGGGGGAACGATTGTGCCGTGGGCGCAACCGACAGGAACGGAGTGTGTTTATTATTTTCTATTTCAAATTTCCGATTTCCTGTTTCAGATTTCAGATATCTTGCCGCAGAGGGCACAGGTAGGATTAATTTCGAATTTTGAATTCTTGATTATGAATTGGTTTAAAACGAACGGGGTTCGATTTTATTCTGTATAATTTAGGTGTAACCGTGAATTCGGCGATTTATCGGGGGTTTATTATGGAACATTATCGGGCTTATAAGTGGGCGGCCGTGGGTTTTTTGGTTGTTTTTGCGGGGTTTGTGGGGGCGGTGTCGTATTGGTCGGGGCCGGCGTCGGTCGAGGCGGTCGTTGAGCCGTCGGCACCGGTTGCTGCGCCGGGCGGCCGCGTTGCTCCGTCGGCCGAGAAATTGGCCGGGGGGGCGAATGTGGACATTCAGCCGCTACTATCCAGTGAGAATGAGTTGTTTTTGCAGGGGATGATTGAGCAATTTTCGACGAGGCCAGCGGTTGGGAGCGCGGCGACCGTGTCCGCTGCGTCGATTGCGTCGGCCACAAATGAGCCGATTGTTGTGGCATCGTCCGCCCCGTCCGCATCGTCAGGGTCTGATGCGGGTGCGTCGTCCGCTTCGGGCGGTTCGACCTCCGGCGGGGCAGGATCGACAGCCACTGAGAGCACTCCCCCTCGCAGGACCACCGGCGTCGGTGTCGGTGGTCGCAATGTCGGTGCCAATAGTACTGAACTTAGAATACCCGCTACGTTTCCCATCGTACATCATAAATATTTTATAGGCGAACGGGAACTTTTCGGTTACTCTCCTTTGTATCAGCCGAATACCGTTACATTCGACATAAATAATAGACCAACGATTCGCGTTGGAAACATCATACAATCTTTGACAGGGAATAGCTGGACAGAAAATAACTGGTACACTGCAGCCAGACGCGTTTTTGCAGGTTGGCGTTATGCGGTTCAAACCGGCCCTTTTACCGATGAACGCGTCGTATTTGACAGTGACGGATGGGCATACACGATTATTAATAATTATTATCACAACAGGCCTAACACGCCTTGGGAAGCCCGCCTACTTTATTCTCCGGATTACTGCGTAAGTTCAACGCCGACTTGGAAAGGCCTGTACCTGGGTGAAGGAAAAGCACGTATAGAATTCAACGATTCTGGGAATCTATCGGATTATCCGCCTGCGGTCCTTAGATGGTCTCGCCCGTACCCAGACCCTACTCCTGCGGTAGATACGCTGCATCTCGATGTGCTGAGCAAAAACGGACAAACTCTTATTATCAGCGATTCGACAGTAATTACTACTATCTGGATGGGTGGTTATCAGGCCGGGGGTGGAAATTGGTCGGTCTCAACAGGCAGTAAGATTCATATTGTTTATCCGGAAAATGATGGTCAATCTAACGGGACTCCGCAGTATGCAGTAACCTACAACCGCAGCAGCCGAACGCTGTCCTCTCCGTTTCTGCTGGGGTATGGCGCAACCGGGGACCCTGGCAATCCCCCTGATCGTCATTGCGTGCCGGCGATTACGGTTGATCGCGACGGGTATTTACATGTCATCTTAGGTGCTCATAACAGGCCGCTGCAATATCGAAAATCACTCGCGGCGAACAGTACTGCTGGATGGTCGGACGTGGAGGATATTGGATTAGCGTCCGTCAATTCCGGATATAAAAACGTCTTTACCTATGTCTCTCTCATTTGCGGGAATAATAATTCGATACATGTTGTCGCTCGTGCCTCCGGGCATGGGGGGCCTATACATACCGGCAAGCATTTTCTTGTGTATTTCCGCAAGAAGGAAAATCATTCATGGGAAGTGCTGAATGAACTTGTCATTCCATTCAAAACCAATTATAGCAATTATTATCATAATTTAAACATCGACCGCAAAGGCCGATTGTTTCTGAGTTATATGTATTTTGCCAATTGGATGCTTCAATCTGAAATAGCCGCCTATCGGGCGAAATGGCCAACAGAAATAATTACATTGAACAGGAATAAAATAGACAAAACAGACCCGGCGGGTTGGCGATATGATTGCAGAGGCGCAAAGCCGCATGATCCTGTTATCCTGATGTCGGATGACGGGGGAGACACATGGAAGCTTGTTACGACTGGCGATTTCGTCGAGGGTGTTCTGTAAGATGTATGAAAAGGTTTGAATGTAAATACGAATGTCGGGGTTATCAAAAATGATAAAAGTGATCTGCGTGTGTGGTGCTCGTCCCAATTTTATGAAGATTGCCCCGATTATGAAGGCATTTAAAGAAAACGGTGGATTTCAGACCCTGTTGGTTCACACGGGCCAGCATTATGACCAGAAGATGAGTGCTTTATTCTTTGACGAACTCAAGATTCCAAAGCCTGATATCAATTTGGAAATTGGTTCTGGTTCGCATGCTGTTCAGACTGCGGAGGTGATGAAACGTTTCGAGCCGGTGGTGCTGGAGTTTAAGCCCGATTATGTACTGGTTGTCGGCGACGTTAACAGCACGATCGCCTGCGGATTGGTGACGGTAAAACTGGGGGTTCAATTGATTCATGTAGAAGCAGGCCTTCGCAGCTTTGATCGATCTATGCCGGAAGAAATCAATCGAGTTCTGACAGATTCCATTAGTGATATTCTTTTTGTGACCGAGCAATCCGGCATCGACAATCTCAACCGCGAAGGCATTAATTCCGACAAAGTACATTTGGTGGGCAATGTGATGATCGACACACTGCTGGCCAACAGGGAAAAGGCCGAGCAGTCACCGATTTTGGAGCAGTTGGGGCTGGAAAAGAAAAAGCATGCCGTTATTACGCTGCATCGTCCCAGTAATGTTGATGACATGGATAATTTTTCAAAGATTATTTCGGCATTTGAGGTTATTCAAAAAGATTTAAAACTGATTTTTCCGATCCATCCCAGAACCCAAAAGAATCTTGAAGGTTCGTTTTTGAAGACACGAATTGACTCAATGGCAAATCTTGTTTTGAGTGAACCGATTGGCTATCTTGACTTTTTAAAGCTGACTGCACACTCTGCATTGGTTATAACCGATTCGGGCGGCATACAAGAAGAAACCACAATTCTGCAGATCCCTTGTATGACTTTACGAGAAAATACGGAACGACCTGTAACGCTAACCGAAGGTACAAATAAACTTGTCCATGTTGATACACAAGATATACTCAAGCACTATAATATAATTAAATCCAATGATTTTGAGGCAAGAGGGGCAATACCGAAGTATTGGGATGGTAAGGCCGCTGCGAGGATTGTGGAAATAATAAAATCGAAATTCTATGAAAGTAATTAATTGAATGAGGATAGCATATAAAAATGGAGAAGACCTCAGCAAAGTTGGCGGGGGGCGTGTTCATTTCAGAGCGGTGGCCAGTGAGTTGGCAAATCTGGGGCATGATGTCTATGTGGTGGCCCCTCAATACAATTCCACGCCCTGGGTTGAGTTCCATTCCGAAGACGTTAAAAAGATAAAACTGCGGGTTCCGGGGAAAAATGTTCTGGGATATTTTTGTTATCAATTGCAGGTGCTCTTGCTTTTGCCGTGGTTTAAGTTTAAATACAAATGGGATGTGCTCTTGGTACGGGGCGGCGGCCCTTCGCCCATGAATGGCTTGATATTTCTGTTTGCACGTTTGCTCGGCATACGCGTTGTTTTGGAATGCAATGGGGTGTCATGGCTGGAATTTAAGAGTCGCGGATTCCCTTCATTCATCTGTAAATACGTGCAATTATCCGCATGGTTTCAGGCCAAAACGGCTTCATCTCTGATCGGCGTAACGCCGGCGATTTGCCGGGCGTATTGCACCTTAGCTAAACGTCCGATTAAGGATAGTTGCCCAATTTCAAACGGTGTCTTTACGGAAAAGTTTCCGCTTGACCAGCGTCAGGAGATACGAAAAGCGTATGGCTGGGACGATTCGCACATTGTGTTTATTATGCCAAGCGGATTTGCGCCGTGGCATGGACTAAACGAACTCGTTGAAGCACTGTCCATTCTAACGCCAGATGTTACATCTCGTGTACGTTTTGTTTTACCCGGGAAAGGTAAAATGTTTGATGAAATCAAAACGCTTATTATTCAACAGAATCTTGATAGTTTTGTCCAGTTGCCTGGCATTCTAAACCGCGATGAAATACATCGAATATTAGTTGCCGCAGACATCGGCATGCTTTTACGTCCCAAACCTGGCAAGTTTGAAATTCCCGGGTCTCCCTTGAAACTCTTTGAGTACTTTGGGGCCGGTTTGCCTGTGATTGCGTGCAGCGACAGTTATCATTCCCAATTGATACCCTATTATTCATTAGGAATCGTTTTGGATGAGAACACGCCTGATGCGATTGCGCGGGCTATCTGTGAAATCGTGGATACGGGGGGCGCCCGGTTTGATCGTCAGAAAATCCTGGCGACCGCCAGGAATGAATTTGATTGGCGCAAGGTTGCAGAGCGTGTCGCATCGGTGCTGCAGGGCACAGAACCTCAACTGGAACAGTGGATATCATCGGGCAGTTAGTAACTGGAGTAATTGTTTCCCCCCCCTCCCCTTTGATTGGATAATCGCAATGTTTATGTTTTATTTGATCATACTGTTGGCTTTTTATATGCCAACCTTGCCGATTCCGGGATTGGCGACGTTTTGGATAACGGATGTTTTCCTTGCGTTTGTTTTTATCTGGCGTTTTGTCAGTCCTCCCCGGATGACCATCGAGTATAGACACTATATGTATAGCACATTGATGCTCCCGATGTACGTGTTCGCACTATGGCTGGGCCTCATTACCATTTTAACATTGTCTGCAACACCGGATGCTGGGTTAGTATCGACTGGTTTTTCCTATTTGGGTCGGCTTCGGCCCATACTTTTTTTATGGCTTATGATTCCCTATTGCAGTGAAAGACAGCAGCTGTATAAAATGTTCAGGTTTCTAATGATACTTTTTATACTGCAATGTCTGGTGGTGTTTTGTCAGAAGTTTAATATTGCCGGTATCAACAATTGGTACACCCCCCGATTCAGAATTACGGATGTGTTCGTGAGAGAAGCATATTTGACGGGTAGACGTACCATCGGCAGCATCGGCAACCCCAATTCCGTCGGTACGTTTATGAGTCTTATGGCCATGCTGGGCTATTCCGTCTATGTCTTCGGAAAAAGTTATCGGCGATGGATCGGTCTTGTAAGTGCGGTTGCTGCATTGATTGTCTGCATCTTTTTTGCCACGACGCGACAAGGTACATTAGCGATCATCCTGGGATGTATTGTGCTATCAGTTATCGCTTTCTTTCTTGGCAAATTTGGCCGCTTGACCTTTGCCCTCCTGATGGTCTTGTTGGCGTCGCCTCTGCTGATGTACTATTTAGCCCAGGATTACGATCTTTTTGAACGCTTTGCATTGCTCCGGGGCGAGGTCGGGATAACGGACGTCGGCAGCATGAAATCCCGCCTGCAGTTGTGGCCGGAATTTTTCCGCGAGTACGGACTATGGGTGTTTATCGGCAAGGGGATCGCTGGATTTTACGCCGCGATCACATGGGATAGCGGATGGCTGATGCTGATTGTCGGCGGCGGCATTCCGCTTGCGATGTTTTATCTTTGGTGGCTGGTGCGCATCGCCCGCGCTTGCTTCAGGGCACTGCCATATAGAGAAATGGATCCGGTTTTGACCGGCTTTATGCTGGCCGGGCCGGCCACGTCCTTTGTTGTGCTTATTACCAATATAGTCAATAATACCTACGCGATGACAAAAATTTCTATCTGGATCGGTATGTTTTATATCTTATCGTTGGCTGCGGCGTTTCATTTACAGTGTGCGGCATTCGACCTGCCGGACGGTGAAGAAGATATGACAAATTTTTATGGAGACGATTAGTAACCCAATTTGGGTTTTTTTTCAGGCTTCGGGTCTTTTATGGTTTTTACTTGTTTTTATTGGAATAATGAACTACGACCTCAGATAAAGGGTTAGGCGACATTGTTGAGCGGGGTGTACAGCTATGCTTTATTTTACCAAACTGCATAACAGTAACACTGGTTGCTTTCAATGTGCCTCATTGTAGGAAGTGATGTTTTTTTGAAATCAATATGACCACTACCCAGCAGTTGAAAAGGCAGTTTCCTCGCAATATCATTGCGGCCGTTTTGTCGTTTTTTGTATTGACCGTCTCTGCAGTCTTGCTTACCCCATACCTGGTTAATCATTTGGGACCGGCTGCATACGGTTTGATTCCACTTGCCGCATTGCTGACACAATATGTTGCCATTATCGCTTCTCAAATTTCTCTGGCAGTCAGAAGGTTTCTCGTCATCGAAGCTCAAAAACCAGGCGGAAATCCGAGCATTGTTTTTAATTCCGCTTTGGCTCTTTTTTTGACGCTGATCGTTGTACAAATCCCTATATTTGCCGTTGTTATTTATAAAGTTGACGCCATTTTCACGATTCCCCCCGAGTTATTGCGGGACGCTCAAATTCTTTTTGTCTGCAGTGCAGCCAGTTTTCTGCTGTCTCTCTTGTTTGGCGTTTTCGGCATTTCGATCTATGCCGAAAACCGGCTCGATATAAGTTCAACCATTGAATTGTCAAGGGGGGTCGGCAGGCTTGTTTTTATTGTGGCGTTTTTCTCAGTGTTTGGCCCCGGCCTCCGATTCATCGGATATACAGATTTGTTAATGTCCATTTTTGCGGGTCTTGCCAAGCTGTATTACTGGCGAAAACTGACACCGGAGTTAATGATCAATGTTCGGCATATCGACGTAAAAATGATGAAACCAATTTTCAAAATGTCCTTTTGGACATTGGTGAATAATATCGGGGCGCTCCTCTATGTTCGAACAGATATCTGGATTATCAATAAATTTATTTCGCCGGTGGCAGCCGGTCAATATGCGGCCATCCTGGTGATTCTGAATTTTATTAAACAATTAGGTCGGCTGATCAGCAATCAGTTTGGGCCGACGACGATTGCATATTGTGCGAAAAGCGAGTGGGATGCGCTGCGAAAACTGATACAAATGTCGATGAAAATGACCGCGGTTCTGATCGCAGTCCCCATTGGCGTCATCTGTGTGACCGCTCCAGAACTGCTGAAAACGTGGCTGGGTGACGATTTTGTTTCATTGTCGCCTGTTGTTTGGCTTGTTATCGGCCATCTGTTTATCAATGTCGGGGTCTATCCGTTAATCTATTGTGTACAGCCGGCCCTCAATCAGGTCAAGCTGCCGGGGCTGGTTACATTTTTTATGGGGATTGCCAATGTAACATGCGTTTACACGCTTGGGGTGGCGTTGGATATGGGCGTTGTCGGAGTAGCGTTGGGCGGAGCCATTGTGTTGTCAATGAAGAACGCAATGTTTACAACGCTTCACGGTGCGGCCGTATTGGGACTTCCAAAGACGGTCTTTATAAGACCGCTAATGAGCAGTCTTCTGGTCTTTCTGTTGATTTTGGTCATCAATTGGCTGCCTGTTGCCAACTGGGCAGGGTTTTCTTCAGGGTACGCTTATCTGGGGGTTACGGCGGCGTATTTGTCGGCAGTCAGTGTTGTCTTTATCTGGTTTGTGCTTATTAATACGCGGGAAAAGAGGCTTTTGGCGGATATGATTCCCGGAAAAGTCGGCTTGCGGTTAAGAAAGAGGGCAGGTTGTGAAGACAGGATTTGATGAGCTTCAGGCCAAAATTATAAATCAATATTGTGTCGGCTGCGGGATATGTGCCGGCGTCTGCCCTGAACACTGTCTGGAAATGGAATTCACTCAATATGGTGAATACAAACCAGTCTTGAAAGGGGATGCCGCTAATTCCGAGCTGAGCGTGAAGGTATGTCCGTTTATGGACGGCATTCCCAACGAGGACGAAATTGCCCGTGACCGATTCGGGGGTTATAAAGGAATTCAGCATACCAGCGAAACGGGCTACTATCTCCGGTGTTTGGCAGGCCATGTTACAAATGAGCAAGAGTGGCTAAGTGCGACCTCCGGGGGTATTATTACCTGGCTTGCTAAACGGCTGCTTGCTGAAAAGAAAGTGAGTGCGGTTGCCTGTGTAAAAGCCGTCGATTCCGCGACAAGGTTGTTTGATTATTGCCTGATTACCGATCCGAATGATTTGGAAGCATGTAAAAAATCTCGCTATTATCCCGTCGAAGTGTCCCGAATTCTTCAGGAGATCAAGCGCATCAATGAAAAAGTGCTTTTTGTGGGCTTGCCGTGTTTTATCAAGGGGCTTCATTTGGTCCGACGGCAAGATCCGGCGATTTCAAAGAATATTGCCTATACGATAGGGCTTTTTTGCGGACACTTAAAGACGAAACATTATGCCGAGTATCTCACTCGATCATGCGGAGTAAATGAAAATGAAATCTGCACCGTCAATTTTCGCAAAAAAGTTCCGGGCGCTTCAGCCGGTGATTATTCGTTTGAGGTCACCACAAAGGACGGCACGAAGGACATTCCTATGCGCAACGTGTGGGCAAAGAGTTGGAGCCATAATTTATTTATGCTCGATGCATGTGAATATTGTGATGATGTTATGTCGGAAACGGCGGATGTTGCGGTCGGCGATGCATGGTTGCCCGAGTATGTCAGCGATTACAGGGGAACAAGCCTTGTTGTGTGTCGTCACCCCGACATTCTTGAGTTGCTTGGCAAGGGGGTAGAGGAGGGGGAACTTGCACTGGAACCCGTTTCTGTGGAGGCCGTCATCAAGTCACAATCAGGGGGGCTAAGGCAACGGCGGCAGGGTCTTCAGTATCGGTTGTCACGAACGCTTCGAAAGGGGAAGTGGTGCCCCCCGAAACGTGTTTTGCCCAACCGATTTGCCGGCGGGCTGTTATTTGGAGTGCTGCAAAGGGTTCGAATCAAGACGAAAACGCTCAGTCAAACCGCGTTTCTTGAACAAAAGGCAATGGGAGAAGGGCTGGATGTATTTATTCAAACACTAAAACCGTGGATCGCACTGGCGAACACCATTAATCGTCTTAGGCATGCCCCGTCGAGGTTAAAAAGAAGATTGTCTCGTGCAAGTAATGTGATTACAGGCGCAAATGAGAAACAATAGTCAAAATAGGATGTCGGGTGGAACTTCCAAATAGAGACAAAGGATTTGATGCGTTTCGAGGTATTGCAATCCTTGGGGTGATTTTAATTCATGCCGCGAGTGCCGGATATGGAATGCAAGACATGACAGGTCACTCATGGAATTTTTGGTACACAGTGTTTCTAAGATGTAATAGTTAAGACTTTATCTGACACTAACTGAAAGAAGTATGGTAAGATGACCGCGTAACGGAGCGAAGGCGCAGCCGAAGTGGAGTTACGCGGTCGCAAATCCAACGAAAGGAGTGTCAGACAA